>NZ_QWFB01000012.1:0-266065 GCF_003576205.1 Achromobacter sp. K91
AGATGTGTATAAGAGACAGGTTCGGCGCCAAGCTCGGCGCCGACGGCGACCTGACGCTGCGCGCGCAGGAGTCGGCGAAGATTACGGGCGAACTGCAAACGACGGGCGCTGCAAGCCTGCAAGCCGGCGGCGACGTGGCGTTGTCGGGCAGCCTGCTCAGCAACCAGGGCACGGAACTGCGGGCGGGAGGCGCGCTGGACCTCAGCGGCACGGCCGGCGCGGCTTCGGGCGCATTGACCTTGGCCTCGGACGGCGACATGACGGTCGGCGGCAGCGCTCAATCCGGTGGTCCTTTGTCCATGGTCGCGAAGGGCGCGCTGAACGTGGCGGGCACAGTGTCCTCGCTAGCCGGTTTGACGGCGCAAGCAGGAACCGATGCAACGGTCACGGGCAAGCTGCTGGCCGGCGGCCCGCTGCTGCTGGAGGCGATAGGACGGTTGCAGGCCGGCGCGGATGCGCGCCTGCAATCGGAAGGCGCCATGGCCTTGCGCGCGGGCCAGGATCTGGTGCTCGCCGGAGAGGCGGAGACCAACAAGGGCCTGACGCTGGATGCCGGGCGCGACGTACAGGTGGACGGGGCGGCGCTGGCCTACGGCGGCCAACTGGCCATGAACGCGGGCAAGGACCTCCGCTTGGGCGACGCCAGCCGCACGCAGGGCGTGGGCGTGGAGGCGCGCGCCATGGGCGATCTGCTGGCGGGCGGCGTGATGGCCGCGCGTGGCGACATCCTCTTGAACGCGGGACGCGATGCGCGCATCGATAGCAAGGCTGCAGCCACCGGCAACACGTCGCTGATTGCAGTGCGTGACCTTGCCATGGGCAAGACGGCGCAATGGGACGCCGAAGGCGCGTCGCGCGCCCAGGCCGGCCAGGACATGACGCTGGCCGGCGTCTGGCGCGGCAACGGCGACATGAACATCGATGCCGCGGGCAAGCTGTCCGTGGACGGGACGCTTGCCGCCAGCGCCGGCGGCCTGAGCTTGAACGCCGGCGGCGACCTGTCGATGGGCGAGCTGGCGCGGGTCGCGGCCAAGGGCGCGGTCAACGTCACGACGCTGGGCGATCTCCGCGTGGCGGGCGCGCTCAGTTCGCTGGACGCCCTGACGCTACAGGCCGCGCGCAACGCGGCAGTGGCGGGACAGGTCTACGCGGCACGCGGCCTGGACCTGAAGGCGGGCCAGACGCTGACGGCGGCGGGCGGCTCGCACCTGCAATCCGACGCATCGATGACGCTTGCGGCCGGGCAGGATCTGAACCTCGCCGGCACGGCGCTGGCCGAAGGCGGCATGTCGCTGGACGCGTCGCGCGACCTGCGCGTGGACGGCAATGCGCTCGCCTATGGCGGGGCGCTGCAGCTCAAGAGCGGCAATGACCTGCTGCTGGGCGCGGGTAGCCAGCTGCAAGGCAAGGGCGTGCAGGCTGACGCCGGGCGCGACCTGGCGCTGGGCGGCGTTCTGGTGTCCACCGCGGACGCGGAACTCCAGGCGGTGCGCGATGCGCGCGTGGACGGCAAGCTGGGCGCCGACGGCGCGCTGGATCTCGGCGCAGGGGGCAATCTGCGCATCGGCGCGGCGGCGCAACTGGACGCCGCGGACCAGGCGCGGATCGCGGCTGCGGGCAATCTGGAGATGGCCGGCGTCGTGCGTGGCGACAAGGGGGCAAGCCTGGACGCCGGGGGGCGACTGGATATGTCCGGCACGGCGGCATCCGCCAACGGCGCCCTGAATCTGAAAGCGGGTGAAGACCTGGTCTTGACGGCCGGCAGCCGGGCGCTGTCCGGCGGCGCGCTGCAAGCGCGGGCGGGCGGTTCGCTGACGGCGGCAGGTACGATTTCCTCGCTGGCCGATCTGATCCTGGAGTCGGTTGGCAACATCAGCCTCGACGGCCAGAACCTGGCGGCCGGCAATCTGGCGCTACAGACCGGCGGCGCGCTGGCCACCGGCGCGAACGTGCGCCTGCAGGCCGATGGCTCGGTCGATGTGCAGGCCGACAGCGCCGCCTTGGCGGGCACGCTGGTGGCCGGGCAAGCGGCGACGCTGCGGATCGACAAGGATCTGGCGGTGGACGGCACGGTCCTGGCCGATGCGGGCGCGCTCAAGGTGGACAGCGGCGGCGCCATGACGCTGGGCGCCTCAAGCGCGCTGCAAGCAGGCGGACTGCTGCAAGCACAGGCCGGCGGCAAGCTGCTGGCAAACGGCACGATTTCGGGCGAGCAGGACATCACGCTGAAGGCCGGCACGGACGCCGAACTGAACGGCAAGACCGTCGCCAACGGCACGCTGCGCGCGGACGCGGCCGGGAACCTGAGCATCGGCCAGGCCGGCCTGGCCCAGGGCAGCAGCAAGCTGCTGCTGGGCGCGGGCCAGGACCTGCGCATCGCAGGCACGGCGGGCACCGCCACGGGCGCGGGCGCCGCGGGCGGCGTCTTGCAGGCGCAGGCGGGCCGCGACCTCTTCATCACGGGCACG
The DNA here is from genome assembly GCF_003576205.1 of Achromobacter sp. K91. NCBI lineage: Bacteria > Pseudomonadati > Pseudomonadota > Betaproteobacteria > Burkholderiales > Alcaligenaceae > Achromobacter > Achromobacter sp. K91. Next base: position 2,469 of record NZ_QWFB01000012.1, read on the forward strand.
GCGACCGCCGGTTCCCCCATCGTCCTGGGCGCGCAGCGCGACATCCGCATCGACGGCATCGCCACCGCGCTGGAAGGCGGCCTGACGGCCGATGCGGGCGCGAACCTGCTGGTCGGCGCGGGCGGCAGGATGCAGGCATCCGACGGGCTGAGCGCGCGCGCAGGCGGCAACCTGGGATCAGACGGCGTCATTGCCGCGGGCGGCGGCCTGACGCTCGCCGCAAGTGGAGACGTCCTGTTGGGTGGCCTTGCTGCCGCCCTGGGCGAACGCGCGGCGGGCAATGCCTCGATCAAGGCGGGACGCGATCTCGTCGTCAAACAGAACGGCCAACTGCAAGCCGCTGGCACGCTGACTGCCCGCGCGGATCGTGACCTGTACGCAACGGGCGCCCTGAGTTCGGTGGGTAACATGCTGCTGGCCGCCGCGCGCGACGCGCGAGTGGACGGCACTGCCGCCACCGATGCCGATCTGACGCTGACGGGCCGCGACGTGACCGTCGGCGGGGCCGGGCTGGTGCAGGCCGGCCGCACGTTGACCGCCACCGCGCAAGGCGCGCTGCAGGCCGCCGGACGCATGCTGGCCGGCGCCTCGCAGATCTTGACCGCGGGCGACAAGATCTCGGTCGATGGCACGGTGGCCGCCTTGCAAGGAAACTTGTCGCTTATCGCCCAGCGCGGCGATATCGCGCTGGGCGCGGCGTCGCGCCTGCAGGCAGGGAGCGCGCTGACCGCGCAGGCGGGGGGCGCGCTTACCGCGCTCGGCTCGGCCGCCGCGGAACAAGGCATGACCTTGCGGGCCGGCACGGACGCGACGCTGGGCGGCATCGCCGCCACGCAGGCCGGCGACCTGGTCGCCAGCGCCGGCGGCAAACTCACCATCCTGGCGGACGGCCGCTTGCAGTCCGGCGCGGCGCTGGACCTTAGCGCGGGCGGCGCGCTGCTCAACGCGGGCATCGCGTCCGCGGGTACGAATGCCAAACTGTGGGCGGGATCCACGCTGGACAACACCGGCTCAGTGCTGGCTGGCGGCGATCTCATCGCCACCGCCTTGGGCCAGCTTTCCAATGCCGGCCGCTTCGTGGCGGGCGTGGGCGCCGACGGCTCGCTCAGCCAGCCGGGCAGCATCAGATTGACCGGGGGTTCCATCGTTCATGGCGGCACCAGTCTCGCCGGCCGCGATCTGAGCCTGTCGGCAGGCAGCCTGAACCTGGCGGGCGGCAAACTGTCTGCCATCGGCAAGGTCACGCTGGCCACGGCGGGCGACGTCGACAGCCGCAACGCGGTCGTGCAGGGCGGCGCACTGGACATCAGCGCCGCCAATCTCTACAACCAGGGCGGCAAACTGACGTCGACGGGCGATGCCGCGATCAAGCTGGGCGGCGGCCTGAACAACACCGGCGGGGTGATCGCAGCCGCAGGCAATGCGAGCATCGAAGCTGCAAGCGTCGTCAACCGCGACGGCACGCTGGCCGCTCGCGACCTGACCATCACCGCCCCGGGTGCGGTGGACAACCGCGGCGGCCTGATCCAGGCCGACAACGTGCTGACGCTGAACGCCGCCAGCCTGGACAACAGCGGCACGCTGACCGCGGCCGGCACGCCGCCCAAGGGCGTGCTGGGCAAGGTCGTCTCCATCATGGCGGACCGCGTCAACAACCAGGGCGGCTCCATCGAAGCGATCGAGGACCTGACCCTTACCACCAAGGAACTGGACAACACGGGCGGCGCCGTCGCTTCCCAAGGCAACGCGCGCATCGTCGCGGACACGCTCAAGAACACCCAAGGCACGCTGCAGGCGGGCAAGAGCCTGACCGTCATCGCGCAGGCGCTGCAAGGGCTGGGCGTGCTGCAATCCGCGGGCGACCTGTCGTTCGCCTATGCCGGCCCGCTGAACCAGCAGGGCGACATCTCCAGCGGCCGCGACCTCAACCTGTCGGTCGGCGGCGCGATGGACAACCGCGCCAAGATCAGCGCCGGCCGCGACCTGAGCATCTCGGCGGACTCGCTGAATAACCAGGCCTCCGGCCAATTGCTGGCCGGAGGCCAGAACCGCATCACGGTGACGCAGGGCCTGACCAACGCCGGCCTCATCGACGGCGGTTCCACCCGCATCACCGCAGGCCGCGTCGACAACACCGGCCGCATCTACGGCGATGCCGTGTCGATCCAGGCTGGCACGCTGGTCAACGGCGCGGGCGCAGGCGGCGGCGCCGTCATTGCGTCGCGCGGGAACATGGACCTGGGCGTGGGATCGCTCATCAACCGCGACCACGCGCTGATCTACGCGGGCGCCGACCTGCGCATCGGCGGCGCGCTGGATGCCGCCGGCCGTGCCATCGGCCAGGCCGGCTCGCTCCTGAACGCCTCCGCGACCATTGAAGCGGCCGGCAATGCCAACATCTCGGCCGCGTCCATCCGCAACCAGAACGACCGCTACACCAACGAAACAGTGCAGGTGTCCAGCACGTCCAAGGTGTACTTCACCCCGGCCGGCACCACCGACATGTACGACGCCGAGACCAATTGGCTGTGCGACGAAGTGACGCCTATGTGCAGCAAGGATCCGGCGTGGCTGGACGATGATCCGGAACGCATGTTCCTGTTGCCGTCGACCAAGTATCCGGCGTCGCGTTATGGGCCGCCGTTTGACTACGCGCCTAGCAAGAAGGGCAGGGGTGGCGAGACGTCGCCTATCACGCCGACCTATACCCCGCCTGAATCCGGTTGTTCCGGCGGCGATGCGGCCGATCTTTGCTGGGACACGCCGGAGAAGTTCCTCTACGGTTCCGGAGAGCGCATCTGGGCTGTCTTCGGTGTCACGCCGCCGTCCGGCCCGATGCCGGTCTGGGTGCCGCCGCGCTACGAGAACTGCGCGATCCTCAATGAATGCGCTGCCGAGAAAGCGCGTCGCAAGGCCTACGAAGATGCCTACGCCGCGTACAAGGCGCCGCACATGGAGCTGGAAGCGCGCATCCGGGAGTTCAACGCCGACTTCAACAACCGCCTGGTCGGCACCTTCACCTACTACCGGGTGCAGGAGACCGTCACCGAGACCCGCACCCTGTCCTCCGATCCCGGCAAGATCCTGTCGGGCGGGGCCATGACGCTCACGGGCTCAGTCACCAATGACAAGAGCCAGATCGCCGCAGGCGGCGCGCTCACGGTGGCCGGTCCCGCCATCAACAACATCGGTGCGGGCGGCGAGCGTACCATCACGCGGACGGGGACCATGACGGTTACCCAGGCGCGTTCGCGCGACCGCAAGGAATACTCCGAGGCTTACAACGCCACCCTCGCGGGCCAGCCCATCGAACTGCCAGTCGGCACGTCCGGCGGCAACGTCGCCGTCCAGCTCAACGGCTCCAAGCCCGGCGCCAGCAATGGCGGCGCCGCGCCTGGACCAGTGCTGGTCGCCAGCGTCGGCCTGCCTGGCGGCACGGTGGTGCGCACCGTGTCCAATCCCGCCGGCATTCCGGACAGCCAGCTCTACACCGTCAACGGCAGGCCGGATGCGCCCTACGTCGTCGCCACCGATCCGCGCTTCGTCGGCCAGCGTCCGACCGTCTCCAGTGACTACCTGCTGGACCTGCTGAGCCAGCCGGGCGCGCTGCCCGGCACCACCATCGGCAACGGCGCCGGCTCGGGCGGCGGCCTGGCAGGCCAACGCAACGACCAGCCCGGCACGGCCGGTACGGTAAATGCCGGCGTGGGCACCGGTTCGATCTCGACCCCGGGCCAAGGCGGCGCGTCCGTTGGCGCCAGCAGCGGCCTTGAAGGCCAGCGTATGGACGGCCAAGGCGGCTCCGACCCCGTCAACGCCGGCGTCGGCGCGGGTTCAGTTTCGAATGCGGGCCAAGCCGGCGCCACCGTCGGCGCCAGCGGCGGCCTGGATGGCCAGCGCCTGGACGCGCAAGGCGCATCCGGACCCGCCGGCGCCGCGCTCGGCACGGGCGGCTCGCTCTCTGCCAGCGGCGCCACCGCCGCGGTCGACGGCCAGAACCTGTCCGGCGCGCGCCTGGGCAGCTGGGATTCCCTGGTACCCGCAGGCGCCAAGTTCCTGACGCCCTCGGGCCAGCCCAAGCGCCTGGGCGACGGCTTCTATGAACAGAAGCTCGTGTCCGACCAGATCCTGGCCACCACCGGCCAGCGCTTTCTCGATAAGTACAGCGACAACGACAGCCAGTACAAGGCCCTGCTCGCCGCTGGCGCGCAATTCGCCCGCGACAACGGCGTCCAGCTCGGTGTCGCGCTGACCGAGGCGCAACAGCGCCAGCTGACCACCGATCTGGTCTGGCTGGTCGAACAGACCGTCACGCTGCCCGACGGCACCACCGAGACCGTGCTGGTCCCGCAGGTCTACCTGCTGGTGCGCGAAGGCGACCTGAAGGGCGACGGCACCCTCATGGCCGGCCGCAACGTCAAGCTGGAAGCCGAAGGCGACATCGTCAACAGCGGCACCATCGGCGCGCGCGAAGCCACCGTCATGACCGCCGGCAACATCGTCAACCAGGGCGGCGGCCTGATCCAGGGCGCCACCGTCGACCTCGCCGCGCGCGAGGACCTGACCAACCTGGTGTCGCTGATCAAGGGCGACAACGTCGCCCTGAAGGCAGGACGAGACATCGCCCTGACATCCACCGCGGCCTCCGAGAACTTCGGCAGCACCTGGGGCACGCACGTCAGCGGCGTGGCCCGCGTCGACGCCGGCAACCTCAACATGCAGGCTGGCCGCGATATCACGCTGACCGCGGCGCAAGTCTCGGTCAAGGACGACGCACGTCTGCAGGCCGGGCGCGATATCGCGCTGGAAACGCTTACGGAGAGCCACGGCGAATCGCTGGTCCTGAAGAAGAACAATCGCCACGACCTGAGCACCAGCTCCGAAGTCGGCGCGACCATCGCGGCGGGCGGCAACCTTACGTTGGTCGCGGGCCAGGACGTCAATGCGCGTGCGGCGGAAGTCACTGCTGGCAAGCAGCTGGCGGTGGGCGCGGGACGCGACATCAATCTGGTCGCCGGGGTGGAAACCGGCTCGGCTTATGACGAGGTTCGCTACAAGACCAAGAGCTTCCTGTCTTCCAAGACCACGCACACCATTACTTCCAGCGACTGGGAACAGGCCAAGGGGTCGACCTTTACCGGCGACACGGCGGTGTTGATGGCTGGGCGGGATTTGAATGTGGTGGGGTCGAATGCAGCCGCGCAGAAGGATTTGGTCATGTCCGCCGAGCGCGACGTGAACATCCTGCCTGGCCAGAACGCCGAGGACAGCTACGACTACAAGATGGTCAAGAAGTCCGGTTTGGGTGCAATGGGCGGCTTCAGCTACGGCAGCAGCAAGCAGACCGACTGGATCGACGGCAAGAAAGTCTTCAATACCGCCAGCACGGTTGGTAGCGTCGAGGGTGATGTCCTAATCAACGCGGGTAATGCGTTGAACATAATCGGCAGTAACGCCTTGGCGCGCCAGGGCGACATAACGCTGATCGGCAAGGAGGTGAATATCGGTGCGGCACTCGATACTGCACGCGAGAAGGAGTTTCATGAGATCAAGCAAACGGGCCTCAGCATCAATGCCAGAACACCTCTGGTTGATGCGATGCAGACCGCAGGAAGAATGGGAGACGCAGCCGGAAAGACCGATAACAAGGTCATGCAAGGGTTGGCGCTGGCAACGACAGGTATTGCCGCACTAAACGCTTACGACTCCGTGATGGCCGATCCCAAGAGTGCAGGCGGCGTGAGCTTGAGTATCAACTTCGGCACCAGCAAGAGCCAAAGTACAACGGATCGCGCCTCTTCATCGGCGGTCGGATCTACGGTGGCGGCGGGCAAGGATCTCACGATCATCGCCAAAGGGGCGGGGGGCGATTCAGACATTACGGTCACAGGCTCGCGCTTGTCGGCCGGCAACAACGCCGTGTTCAAGGCGGATGGAGACATCCTGCTGCAGGCTGCACAAAACACATATGAGCAAAACACAAAGAACAAGAGTTCTAACGCAAGTATAGGTATCGGCGTGTCGGCCGATAGCGAGAACGGCGTCGGCATCATGCTCAACATTGGAGCTGGCGGCGCCCGCGGCCGTGCCGATGGCAAGGATACGGGTTGGACCTATACCGGCGTGGTCGCCGGCAATGTGCTTGCCTTGAAATCCGGCGGCGATACATCCTTGATTGGCGCAGCTGGACGAGCAGATCAGATCATTGCATCGATAGGCAAGGACTTGCGCATAGAAACCTTGCAGGATGTCAGTACCTACGATTCCAAGCAGCAGAGTATCGGTGTTCAGGCGAACATCTGCATTTATGGCTACTGCAAGAGTTCAGTTTCGGGCAATGTCGCTCAAGGCCGAATTGATAGCAATTTCAAGTCTGCTAGGGAGCAGGCCGGCTTGACTGCCGGTGGCGGTGGGTTCCAGGTGGAAGTCGAGCGGAATACGACGTTGATCGGCGGTGTGATATCCAGCAACGATGGTGCAGAGCTCGAAGGGCTAAATCGTCTCGGCACCGGCACGTTGGTCGTTCAGGATGTGAAGAACACGGCCCGGTACAAGGGGGATCAGATTGCGCTCAGCGGAGGATACAGCTGGGGAGGTAGCGGCGGTGGAGAGGCCAAGAAGGGTGATGTAGGCACGAATCCCAAGGGTCAAGCAGCGGGTGGGGCAGATAAGGTGCCGGGCAGTAGCCTGCCAACCAATGATAACGGCACCTCCGTCGGGATGCCGGTTGTCGCGGGCGCCTCAGGTAATGCCAATTCGACGACACAGAGTGCGATTGGCGAGGGTAGCGTGATCATTCGCGACACTGCTGGCCAACTCGCCCTCACCGGAAAGTCGGCCGCGGAGACAATCGCGTCATTGAATCGGGATACATCGGACACGCTGAATGCGCTGACGCCAATCTTCGACAAGGAGAAGATTGAGGCGGGATTTGAAATCGTGGCGGAGGCAAGTCGCCAGGCGGGTCAATTCCTGACAAATCGCGCGAAGGAGGCTGACGCCATCAAGGCGAAACTTCATTCAGAGTTGCAGAAAGGCGAGGCCGCCGACCCAGAACGGCTGCAATTCCTAAATGCGGAGTTTGCCAGAACGCGGAAGTGGGCATTCGGGGGGGATGCCAGGAATGCGGTCACAGTGGTAATGGCAGCGGCCTCAGGCAATGTGACCGGTAGTGTTGGCGATTTCGCTGTCAACGCGGCAGTCGGATATCTGCAAGCGCAGGGCTCCAAATTGGTAAAGGAATGGGCGGATTCTCTGCCAGCCGGCGCGCAATCGGAAGGCGTGCGCGCCGCACTGCATGGTGTGCTGGCATGCGGTTCCGCCGCAGTACAAGGATCTGCGTGCTCCAGCGGCGCAGCCGGGGCGGGTTTGAGCAGTGTCCTGGGTTATCTGCTTGCGACCTCGGCGGATGGCAGCGCCGAAGAAAACGAAGCGAAGAACAACCTCTTAAGTGGGATTGTCGCGAGTGTCGTTGGTGGACTAGGAGGGCAAGCAGCGACAGCGAACGCAGCTGCGCGGATTGAATCCGAAAACAACTCCTTTTACCGAAATCCGGCCTCGGTCGCGCAGGCGACCGCTAGTCAACGCGCAGCGTTGGAACAGGAATGGGATGAAGGAAGGCTTAGCCCTGCGGCATACGAACAAGCGCTTAGAACGCTGGACGTGTCATCGAGCAAGATTGATGCGCTACTGACGATCTATAACATTCAGAGCGGGGCAAGTATATCGGAGCAGTTAGCTCTGATGTCGGACGTCCATGTGACAATGTTCGCCGAGGCCGTAGGTGGGCTGTTGACATTCCCTGGAATGGCAATGTCTGCCTATGAGTTGTCCACCGGCGAGACTGCCGCCAGCAAAGAGGAAGCCAGTTATTTCTTTGCAGCTTTGGGAGTCGTACCAGGCGCACAACTGGGCAAGGCGGTAGATAAGCTTGGCGATCTGGCTCGGGTCTTGAAGAATGGGCCTGCCGTGGCGGCGGCGAAGCAAATCGCAGCGAATCAGGCGCAGGGTAAGACATTTGAAGAGGCGGTTCTGGGATATGTGTCGTTGGAAAAAAACACTACCTCTTTTACTGCCAGTGTGAATGGAAGGTTAGTTACTGTGATTCCGGATGGTACGGAGAAAACCGTTAGAATTCTGGAAATTAAGGATGTGGCCAAGCTAAGTAATAGTGCCCAATTTCGAGCATATGCCAAGTTGGTAGAAGAGGGAGGGGTGGTTACCAAAGGGCTGGGTTCCGGCAACGGTGCGTTCAAACAGTTTGAGGGGATTGATCTTATAGTTTCTCCACGGACGAAGATATCTGAACCTCTAGCCCGGTTGATTGATGATAGCGGCGGATCGATTCGCGTTTTCGACTTGGAAAAGAAAACGCTTAACCCGTGGGTGCCTTAGTCGAGGAGTGGAGATTTGAAAAAAAAGTACATTGGCGTAGACGGGCAGATATTGTTGACACCGTCGTTTAGTGGTGCGGCCGATTTTGTAAATCTTATTGAAGATTTTAGCGTTGCGGTCCCGAGTTTTTCTCCTTCCCATTGGGGAGTTGTAGAGCCAATCAATCTGGAGTTGACGGCAGCAGAGTTGCGTGAGTTTCTTAGTCAAGATGTGAATAGCATAATGTGGAAGCGTAAAGCGATACCGAAGGGCTGGGGGGTATTTCGGAAACGTACATATCCACTGCGTGGCCCCCAGTTCGCCAGCCATGCGTTGGAGGTCTCAGTTAATCACGCTGATCAAGTAAAAAACTTGGTTGATTATTTCCGACATATGGTAGGTCGCTTTGGGGTTGAATATGCTATCTGCGATAGCACGACCGAGGCGTACAAGGCTGTGGGATTGGCAAACGGATTTTTGCCTTTTGCATCTCACTTTATGATTCCAACTCATAGATTGATGAAATGCGTTCCAGATGTTGCATGGTCTCAAGTGTTTGGACCTGCCTATGTGAAACTTATTGGACGAGAAAGACTGCTTTCGGCGCCAGCGTACAAGGTTGAAGCTTGGGGAGACGAGTCGGTTTACATACAGTTGTCAGAATCTATATTTGACTTGCATGAGCGGTTTTATGAGGTGGATGTGGTGCGAAAGCGCGTCAAGAGTCATTTGGACGACAATGTTTTTTTTGATCCAAAAAAATCGACGAATCATGCCTACAGAGTTCCGCAGTTCCAGTTTGTAGAGTGATTTTTATGTAAATAGACAAAAAAACTTCAATCTGAATTTTCCGTAAAATTTTTACTGGACTAAATTTTCCATAGCTGAGAATTTAGTCTGACACGTTTCTTCACGGCGCCGGTTCGGGCGACGGCTTCTATGAACAGAAGCTCGTGTCCGACCAGATCCTTGTCACCACCGGCCAGCGCTTCCTCGACAAGTACAGCGATAACGACAGCCAGTACAAGGCCCTGCTCGCCGCCGGCGCGCAATTCGCCCGCGACAACGGCATCCAGCTCGGCGTCGCGCTGACCGAGGCGCAACAGCGCCAGCTGACCACCGACCTGGTCTGGCTGGTCGAACAGACCGTCACGCTGCCCGACGGCACCACCGAGACCGTGCTGGTCCCGCAGGTCTACCTGCTGGTGCGCGAAGGCGACCTGAAGGGCGACGGCACCCTCATGGCCGGCCGCAACGTCAAGCTGGAGGCCGAAGGCGATATCGTCAACAGCGGCACCATCGGCGCGCGCGAAGCCACCGTCATGACCGCCGGCAACATCGTCAACCAGGGCGGCGGGCTGATCCAGGGTTCCACCGTCGACCTCGCCGCGCGCGAGGACCTGACCAACCTGGTGTCGCTGATCAAGGGCGACAACGTCGCCCTGAAGGCCGGGAACGACATCGCCCTGACGTCCACTGCGGCGTCCGAGAACTTCGGCAGCACCTGGGGCACGTAAAAAAAGGTGTCAGACTACATTTTCCACACCCGAAAATGTAGTCTGACACCTTTTTTTAGGTTGCTCCCATTAATGTGACGGTGGATCCGACTTATATTTCGAATGGTGGGAATAAATGAATAGTTATCGTATTGAATTGACTGATGAACAGGGGTTGGGTTTTCTTTTGGCAATTTTTATTCTGTCATTTTTATTGGCTTGGGTTGTTCCCTCTATGCGAAGAAAGGGGGATATGCCGGGCAGTGAGCTTCTAACAATACGGGCGATAGCCATTTTTTATAATGGATGGATATTTTCATCTCAATTTTTTTGCCGGATAACTGCATATGAAAACAAGTTTATTTGGTGCTGCATTTTATCGAATTCTTATGCTTATTCTGACTTGAAAATTGATAAATCATACGTGAAAGGTGATTTATCTATGAAGATATCCATAAATGGAATTTCGGCAAGATTGATTGGGCGGGCAGAGGCATTGAGTCGGCTTGAAGAGAAAATAAAAAATAAGATTTTGGCCTAAATATCATGAAAAAAAGGTGTTGGGATGAATTTTAAAAATCTGAATAGCTAGAAAATGTCGTCTGACACCTTTTTTTCGTAGGTGGCGGGGGCAAGTCTGGGAGCCTTGGGGTCAGAATCTACGAACGCAGCGGTAAATGATATTTTGAAAAGCTGCGGTAAAAAAGGAAAAATGAAAAGAAAAATTTTTAGATTTCTTAAGAAATATTTTTTCCTTGTTTTATTTTTTTCTATTATTTTTTCTATCGGCGGGGTGGTTTTTGAGTTTTTGTTGATTCCTGCTCTAGTTATGATCTCATCTGGTGCCGGTTACCAATTCCCAACTATGGAAAGGTTTTTCTTTATGGCAAAATTTTTAATTCTCGTATCTCCAATATGCGCCGCTGCGGTGAGTGTATTCTTGAAAACATAGCTGCGTAAATTAAAATGGCAGTACCTAATTTGACAGTAATTTCAGGTCCTGAAAAAGGTGTCAGACTACGTTTTCGATAGTTGAGATTTTTATCTGGAGAATATTTTAAAAGATATATGGGGCGAAGATGGACTCTCGATGCGGGACTTCCGGTTGAGTGAGCACTTTGTCCCGCATTGCTCCAAGGGCAGTCGGAAGCTCTTTCAGGTGGATTTCTTAGAAATCAGAGAATTAGAAGAACTATGCTTTTCTGTAGATTTATATTGACACTCTCCTCGCTATTCGCTTCCGCAGGCTGCTCCTTCATCATGGGCTCGCCGCCGGCAGCCTTGGCAACGAACCCGGAACCTCGCGAAATGATCAGTCCGGTGCTGATCTACACCACCGATTGCGATTTCAGAAAGAAGATTGATAGCGTCGGTTTCATAGGTGCCAGGACAGCCTATCCTGCGACCTACGCTGCCGAATCAGTATGCAACGCATTGAATGCCGAACTGCCAGGTGCCATGGACGCAGCGGGAGTTAAGGCTGTATTCAAGTTGCGCAAGTTCGATCTCAAGACGGCCAGACCGGAAACGATGAACGAGGATGCGTTGGCGGCTAGTGTCAAATATGTGGTTGCGGTGAGCGAGCCAGGCGCATTCGAGGGTTCCCAACAGTATCCTGCCAGTGTGTCGGTGGGTATCCGTCTGTATGACGCAGAGTCGGGCGAGTACCGTGGCGTGGCGGAGGATACGTATGGGATCTCTCTGCGTGATTTTTCAAATCGTGGGCCGAATGCCGAGGGACAGCGGATCGCGGCGGATGTCGCGAATAAACTGGCGCGCTCCATGATACAGCGGTGCACCGAAAAGTACCCTTACCAATGCCACAAGACCGGTCTGCTGCGTTTCGCGGAACCTCGCGATGCGTTCGGGAAATAATCTGTAAATTAGTAGAGCGTCGGATTTTTTTTAGCTGTGAAAAAAGGTGTCAGACTACATTTTCGATAGTTGGAGTTTTTATCTCAGCCGAAAATGTAGTCTGACGCCTTTTTATACTGTTACGATATTTACGGAGCGGGCTGCGTGCAGTAGTTGTTTGGGGGTGGCTGAGCAGTTCAAAGCTAAGTATCCGAATATTCAGGTTAATATTTTGGATAACAATGGTGTGGTCATGCGACCTCCGAAAGGAAATTAATGTGGAACAAGATCGTGTTTCCTATTTTCAAATTAAGAGCTGGATTTTGGAGAACTACTGGGACGGCTGCCGGGATCATGGGCCGTTCCCCACGGGCAAGGGACAAAGAGGATGGACACTAGAGCAGATAGCGTCTGACGTTTACGATGGATATGCGGGGGGAGAGGGTAGCTTTGATTCTCCCCTGGAGTACTTGATGCTTGAGGTTGTTTGTTTGGTTTTGGCTTGCTGGTATCCGGCACAAGCCGAATATCATAGAGCGCAAATCTGTCGTTTGCTTTCGGAGCATGCTCTAGATAATTTGCTTCAATTGGTGCATCAGGACGAGAATGATGAGTTTAGGCACGATCTAAGCATCTTAGGATTTATATAGTAAATAAGATAGCGTCTTGCCCGTCAAGAGATTAGGCGTAATCCGGGCGATAGGATGAACGCGTTTTGAGCACACCGAAGCAGAGATGAGCAAGCTTTCTCATTGCAGCGCCGAGCGCGGACATCTTGCTTTTACCGGCGTCTAGCAGTCGGGCGTAGAGGGCTTGAACATGCGGGTTATAGCGCGTGGTCACAATCGCGGCCATGTACAGCGTTGCTCTCACTCTGAGAAATAAGGTGTCAGACTACATTTTTCAAACCTGAAAATTTAGTCTGACACCTTTTTTGAGCGAATTATGAGTACGGGTATTGGAGTGTTGGTCGTTTGTTTAGTATTCATGTTTATAACGTGGTGTTTGTTTGGTCGAGTGGAACGTCATGGAAAACGGGAAAAATTCCTGTACTGGCTAAAATCGACCGCAATCACAGCTTTTGCTCTTATGTTGTGGTTTTTATATAGTGAGCCGACTTGGAATGTTTTTTATTCCTCTTTGTTTTCTTTTGGATTTGCAGGATTTATGAATCTATGCCGATCTCAGGCTGGCATGATGCATACTTAGAAAGTGGGTGTTAATTAATTTAATTTTTTATATTAAGGTCTGGTGGCATGTTGTTTCAATTGTTGGTGGGCGATCCCCTCCCGCGTGGGAACCATTTCGGAATTTTTCGCTGATTTGCCGTCTGTTTGAAATTTTCTTGCCGGAAGAATAAAAAAGGTGTCAGACTACATTTTCCAAATCTGAAAATGTAGTCTGACACCTTTTTTTGACATTTTTTAAATGGTACGCCCAAACTGGAACCGGCGGGATCTACACCGCGAAGGGAGATCCCGCAAAATGGGTGGCATATGAGGTTCGTGATGGAGTACGTATGCGCGTCGTGTATCAGCCAGCAACAGGGGAGGTAATTACCGCTTTCCCTGATAATGCACCAATTCCACCCTATAAACATATAAATTGATTTCTATGTACTCGGATCGCATTATAAAATTTGGAAATAGATTCAAAGGAAGAATTAGTTCCTTCCTGCTTCAGGACACGTTGGACTATATCTCATACAATGAAGAGGGCTTGGCCTTCGAAATTCTATGTGATCATCTTTGTGAGTACGATATCTTGATAACGGATGAGGAGTATGTGGAGGCTATTAAATTGGCTTCTGACATGGGATTAAGTTTGGAAGAAGGACCTTTCAAGCACTTGGCAGGACTAAGAAAATAAGCAGTGAGAAAAAGAGACCGTCTTGTCCGTCAAGAGATTAGGCGTAATCCGGGCGATAGGATGAACGCGTTTTGAGCACGCCGAAGCAGAGATGAGCACGCTTTCTCATTGCAGTGTCGGAAAAAAAGGTGTCAGATTACATTTTCCAAATCTGAAAATGTAGTCTGACACCTTTTTTACACAACAGGTCAAGCTTTACTCGGATGCGTTGGGCGACAGTGCGGAAGCACAAGCTGCACGCGCCGCGCTGCACACGTTGGTGGGATGTGCTGGAGGCTCGGCGCGCGGTGAGGGTTGCGGGGCTTCCGCGCTAGGCGCGGGAGCTGCCTCCGTGGTGAACGCCTTGTTGGATGCAGCCAGCGGCAAGTCTGGTTCGGCGTTGTCACCGGAAGACAAGGAGGCTCGTAGCAATCTGGTGTCCTCGCTGTTGGCAGGCGTCGCAGTCGGGCTGGGAGCAGATGCGAGGGCGGTGGTCAACAGCGGCAGACTGGAAACGGAGAACAACGCGGTAGCGACCCTGCTCAAGCGCGGTGGTATGGCGGCGCTAGGGGCTTGCTTCCGGTCACCAACATGCGAAGAGAAGGTGATCGGGCCAGTTGCATTCGCAGTGATCACAGCGATGACCGCAGACTTGATGGGCAAGACGCCTGGCTTATCGGAGGACCAAGCGCTGTTGTTGGCGGTTGTTCAGTACATCGCCACCGGTGGCGAGCCACAGAACATTCCAGGGAAACCCGGAGACCCGGTGCCACCGGTGGGAGTGCCGCCGGGTGGTGGTGTGGGAACGGTGCCGGATACGCAGTTGCCTGGTAAGTCGGGGGATGTGCCTGAGAGTGGTGGGGTGCCAGGACAGGAGAATAAGGGGCCGTGGGTGGGGGTCACGACCACTACGCCGTTGCCGGATGAGCCGGGGCCATGGTTAATATTTGATAAAGGCGATCTTGGTGGCTCAGAGTATGAAGAACGAGCGCTACCGGGGATCGGTCGACCATTTCGTGAGCCAAATCCTGATTTTCCACCTAACCATGATGTTGTGGAAGCGATGAGTGATCCGCGGGTGCAGAAGATGGTGAAGGATGTTACGTGCGCAGATTGCTCGGACATTGCGGCCTACTTGTATAAGGGCGGCGGGACAAAAGGGGGCAATATTGAATGTTAAACCCGCTCTGCGAAATAACCTGAACGTTCTGGAAAATGGAGTATTAGAAAAAAGGCAAACTTACCATCAAGTTTACTCCGATGGGCAGTACGTATACGATCCACGAGTGTCGTCACGACCGGTGCCGCAAGGTGATTGGCTTCAATTGATGAAAGGGACCAATCCTGACGGAATTTCAATTTCAAAGATTAAGTAGGGGGCGGCATGAATAAGAGTCTGGCTGATGGTGATGAACTATATAAAGTAATAGAAGAATTTTCCGATTTGGAATGGAGAAAGTTCCAGACGAGAATGGTAATGGTTAGATTGAAAGGGGGAGGGGTCTATCAGAGAGATAATTCCAAAGCCCCTCCGTTTACCACAATTAGATTTAGGGTTGAAAATCGAGAATTTGTCGAAGAACTGCGAAAGGCAGTAGAAGGCTACGAGGGAGATATGGTTTGGAAGATGTTTCCGCACCAAAGATTGATGTTTCCGGATGTCAATTGGGTGATTCGTCCTGCTTTTGTTGACGAAGCGGTTGCAATGGCGGGAGGGGATGTAGGGAATTCACAAGATTTTATGTCGGAGCATTATCCTGACTTTGCGTTGAAAGCGTATAAAGATATGTTGGGATTGGCTGAACATGTTCGCAAAGAGCTTGAGAAAAAATATAAGATATGAGATTAAGGCGTCAGGCTGGAATTGCCAGGGAGTATGGTGTCAGGATGGGAAAAATATGCCGTCTTGTCCGTCGAGATATTAGGCGTGAGAAAAGGTGTCAGACTACATTTTCCAAATCTGAAAATGTAGTCTGAGCTAACCCGGGTTTTCCGGACACCCGAAGAAGTAGACAATACTTGAAGGAGGTGTCCCATGGATAAATCCAAACCCGAAGGCAAGCCGCTTGAAGCCAAACGCCCGTATCACAGTCGAGAGTTCAAGATCGAGGCGGTCAGACAACTGGAGGAAGGCAAGGTCAGCGGCACGCAACTATCGCTGATGCTGGGCCTGAAGCGGTCGATTATTTACCGATGGAAGAAAGAGCTGGCTACACACGGCCCAGACGTCTCATTTCCCGGTAAAGGCAAGGCTCGCACCGACGAGCAGACCGAGATTCAGCGCCTCAAGCGTCAGTTGGCCGAGGTCACCGAAGCGGGAACTGCCGTGAGGTACGCCTTTGTGCAGGCTCATCAGCAGCAGTTCCGGGTCGCTCGGTTATGCCGGGCCTTGCACGTCAGCCGCAGCGGATATTACGACTGGCAACGTCGTGAACCCTCGGCAAGGCAGCAAGAGGACGTCAAGCTGCTCGCGGCCATCGAGCAGACCCATCAGACCTGCCGGCAAGTGTATGGCGCGGAAAAGACCTGGCGCGCGCTTAACGCCAACGGCGTGGCGTGCGGCAAGCATCGCGTCGCAAGACTGCGACGCCAGGCCGGCATCGAGGCGCTGCGCAAGCAGCGGTTTCGTCGGCTGGAGAAGCATTCGCTGCTGGGGCCAGCCCCGAACCGCCTGCAACGTCAGTTCACCGTGCAATGTCCCAATAAAGTCTGGGTGGGCGACATAACGGTTGTACCAACACGGACAGGCTGGCTATATCTGGCCGTACTGCTGGATCTCTACTCTCGGTCGGTGATCGGCTGGAGCATGGCGGAGAAGGCCGACCGCAGGTTGTTGGTTCATGCACTTCAAATGGCCCTAGCCCGGCGCCGTCCCGATCCTGGACTGTTGCACCACAGCGATCGCGGTGCGCAGTACAGTTCGGCAGAGTACCGAGGCATGCTTAAGGACCACGGCATCATCATCAGCATGAGCGCCAAGGGGGGATCCCTACGATAATGCCGTCGCAGAGAGCTTCTTCAGCAACTTAAAGAAAGAATTAACGCATCACAAGGTCTTCCACAGCAGGGAGCATGCGCGGCTGGCGATCTTTAACTACATTGAGGTTTTCTATAACCGCCAGCGAATCCACCAGGGGCTAGGTTATCGAACCCCTGCCCAGGTCGAGGCCTCCGTGCCTTAACCAAACTGTCCGAGAAATCCGGGTCAGCTCAGTCTGACACCTTTTTAAATTAAATAGGCGGGGTGGCGGACGGCCTTGTCAACGCCGGTTAGTGGGCGTGGCGTTGGGTATGCTTGAGAATTAATAAAACGATGTTTATTTTTTTTTGGCGCCATTCGGCCAAAAATAAAAAATCAGAACGGCATTAAGAATAGCCGTGCCTTGCCGTTAGGAATAAGTAGAGGAAGCATGGTTTTTGGCTTCCATCTGGAACGGTAGGGCGTAGAAATCCTGTCTCAATGCAGCGCTGCGGGGCGATGCATAGGGGGAACGCTGGATAGATTGAATCAATAAATAACCGTCCATCGGACGGTCCAGCCAGGATTCCCCTCCACGCAACCTGTTCATGTCCAAGGTTTTGGACGAATGGGGCGTGGCCTGCGACTGCCGAAGTGGTATCGGAATGACAAATCTTCGAATAAATAATATTCCAGCTTGAGATAGCTACGATTCGTCAGCTATCCCCAAAGTCAAGGAAGAATTCGAATAAATAATAGACCTCACAAAAAAGGTGAGGCTGGCACCCTGCGGAGGGCTGCTTTGGTACTTGGTGCCATACGGGTTTGTTTTTGAAGTTCTGGAGGATCATGAAGTTCGTAAAAAAAATACCTTACGGGCTGAAGCGCGCCGTTTTTCGCGCGTCTCCGGCCCTTGCCAGAACACTAGGCCTGGATTTCCGCTTGCGGGTGCCTAGCCGGATGTTCATGGAGCAAGAAGTCTTCAAGTACGTCAATCAGCAGTTCCGCCGCGCGGCGACCGCTCCGGCTGCGAGGTGCTTGTTCATCGGCTTGGATAAGCACAACTGGCACTACGACCGTCTGCTGGACCTAGACTTCTATTCGATAGACCTGAATCCGCGCAATGCGGCCTACGGCCCGCCCGGCAGGCACGTGGTAGGTTCGGCGACCGAATTGTCTTCGTACTATCCGCCGAACAGCTTCGATGTGATTTTTGCAAATGGGCTTATCGGTTTCGGTTTGGATACCGAGGAAGCGTTCAATCAGCTGATGTTCGAATGCCATCGCGTCCTGGCCAGCGACGGGATGCTGGTGCTGGGCTATAACGACAAGCCCGACCGTCTGAGCTTCAAGGTTGAACAGGCTGCAGGCTTTGAGGCCTTCAAGACTTTTGAACCCGGCATAACAGGAATGACTGGCGCGCGTCACATCGTGGCGGACGGGTTCCGGCATTGTTATGTGTTCCTTCGTCCACGGCGCTTGGGTCATGCGGCGGGCCAGATGGATCTGGTTGCTGCGGCCTGACCGGGTCGCGGCCGCTACATTTTTCCCATTTCTGGCCGTTAATCGTAGGTCCTTTGGGGCGTTCCGCGCTTGTGCGGAGCGCCCGTATTTATGGAACCGGAACAGGCTTTTCTCATGATCATCGGTATCGACCTGGGTACGACAAATAGCTTGGCGGCCCTGTGGCAGGACGGCCGGGCGCGCCTGGTGCCCAATCCGTTGGGGAGCTTTCTGACACCCTCCTGCGTAAGCCTGGATGAAGATGGCCGTGTGCTGGTGGGGCAGGCCGCCCAAGAGCGCCTTCAAACGCATCCCGAGCGCACCGCCGCGTTGTTCAAGCGGCACATGGGCAGCGACAAGCTGTTCCAGTTGGGCGACAAGGAGTTCCGCGCCGAAGAACTATCGTCGCTGGTGCTGCGCGCGCTGAAGGCAGACGCCGAAGCCGTGCTGGGCCACCCGGTTACCGAGGCCGTGATCAGCGTACCGGCCTACTTTTCCGACTCGCAGCGCAAGGCAACGCGCAACGCGGGGATGTTGGCGGGCCTGACCGTCGAACGTCTGGTCAACGAACCCACCGCGGCCGCCCTGGCCTATGGTCTGCACCAGAGCGAGGACGAGACTCAGTTCCTGGTTTTTGACCTTGGTGGCGGCACGTTCGATGTGTCGGTGCTGGAACTGTTTGAAGGCGTGATGGAGGTGCGCGCCACCGCCGGCGACAACTTCCTTGGCGGCGAGGATTTCGTCAATGAGATCGTTCAGAAATTCTTCGATACCCATGCGCGGGCGGCGGCTGCGCGCGAGGACCGGCGCTTCATGCAACGGCTGCTGGCGCAGGCTGAAAGCGCCAAGCGCCAGTTGTCGACGCAAGCTGCAGCCCGCATTGCGCTGGACTGGCGCGGCGAAGAATATGCGTTCGAATTGAGCCAGGAACTGCTTGGGCAGTTGTGCACGCCGCTGCTGACGCGTTTGCGCATGCCGGTTGAGCGCTCATTGCGCGATGCCAACATCAAGAGCCATGACATCGCCACCGTGGTGCTGGCGGGCGGCGCCACGCGCATGCCGCTGGTGCGCCAGCTGGTCACGCGCATGTTCGGCCGCTTTCCGAATGCCGAGATGGATCCCGATCAAGTGGTGGCGGCAGGCGCTGCGGTGATGGCGGGGCTAAAGATGAAGGACCAGGCGCTGGAAGAGGTCGTGATGACCGACGTATGTCCCTACACGCTGGGCATCAGCACCACGCGCACCACCTCGTCTGGACAGCGTTTGCCGGGCCAGTTTTCGCCCATCATCGAACGCAACACCATCGTGCCGGTCAGCCGCCAGGAAACATACATGCCGATGGAAGACGGCCAGGGCGAGGTCGAGCTGCACATCTACCAGGGAGAGTCCCGCCTTGTCCGCGACAACATCCTGCTAGGCACCCTGAACATGCCGTTGCCGCGCTTGTCGCGGTTGGAAAGCGCCATCAATGTGCGTTTTACCTATGACGTGAACGGATTGTTGGAGGTCGAGGCTGCGCTGGCGCAGGGCGGCGCGGCACAACGTCTGGTGATTCAGGGCGGCGGCACGCAGATGAGCGACGCCGATATCCAGCGCCGCCTGGGTGTATTGGCCGAGTTGAAGATCCATCCCCGGGAGCTGGCGGTCAACCGCGCCTTGGTGGCGCGGGCCGAGCGTGTCTACCAGGTGGCGCGCGGCAATGACCGTGAACTGCTCGCCCACGAAATAGTGCTGTTTGAACAGGCGCTGGAAACCCAGGAGGAGCGGCTTGCCGTGCGTGCCGCAGAGCGGCTACGTCGCGTGGTCGACGTCCTTGAACGGGCCGCCGTGTTTGCTCCAGGTTTTGATCCCACACAACAGGACTAGTACGGTGGCAGCAGCGAGCTTTACCAGATTGGGCATCGAGCCCACCAGCGACCAGAAGGTCATCCGCCGCGCCTATGCGGCGGCGCTCAAGCGGATCGACCAGGCCGCTGACCCGGAAGGCTTTGCCAACCTGCGCGGCGCATACGAGCATGCGCGATCCTGGGCCGAGATACAGATCGAGGAAGGGGAATCCGCCGCTTGCAGTGCGTTGCCTTTGTCCGACGCGCCGCAAGCGGGACCTGACGCAGCGCCGGGGGACACGCCCGAGTTCGCGCCCGAGTCCGGGATGGAAGCGGTCCCGAGGCAAGCACCGCCAGCGCATGCGCAGGAGCCAGGGCCAGCGGTTCAAGCAGAATGGTTTCCGCCATCCCGAGAGGAACTGGAAGCAGATATCGAGCACTGGACCGGCCGCCTGATGCAGGCGCCCGATGACGAGGTTGCGCAGATGCTCGCTAGCGCCCTGGCTGACCGCCGGCTAGACCATCTGGAGGCCAGGGACGCTCTGGCCTGGAGCCTGGCCCGGGCGATGCGCCTGCAGCCGGACGGCCGCCTGGCGCTCTTCAATGGCGCGCGCCGGGCGTTCGGCTGGAACGGCCTGAGTGCGCCATTTCCGCATGACCAGGACCTATCCGATTGGGTCGACATGCTGTTGGACCAGATGGAGCAGTACAGCCAGCTGCCGCCGCCCTTGCGTGTGCGCCTGGATGCAGTCCTGAGGTTGGCGCACAGGTGGGCTGAACCCAATCTTGTACAAGCGTACTGGCATGGAAGGGATTTCGCACAGTTGTTGGGCATTGCGCCTGATCTGTCGGTGCTGGACCTGGGATGGGCGCGCATCGAGGCATGGCGCGCGGCTTCCGCACGCTTTGACCGCGGCCGGAACGCGTTGCGGTGGTTGGCGGCCAACAAGCTGAAGATGGTGCTTGCGGCGATTTGCGTCATGGGATTGGTTTTGATGTACCGGGACGCGCGCGACGGCACGACCTACGAGAAGCCAGGGCCGACCCGGGAGCAACTGGCGAATGGCCTGGTGACCGTGCATGCGCAACGCGCGGCACCCGAAGTTCAACCCTGCCAGGTTCGATCTCCGCTTTCGCCGCCGTTGGGTTGTCCCGTGGCGCAGGCGGATCAGGCGTCGCCTGAGCCATGGCCGACGGCCATGCCCAAGACGCTGGTCATTACCGGCGTTCCCGCGCTGTCCTATCCACCGCAGGCCAAGTCGGCTGGGGCCAAGGGCACAGTCTGGGTACGTGTGATGCTGGATGCGCAGGGCAAGGTGCTGCGTAGCGCGCTGATGTTCCCATCAGGGAACCGCACCTTGGATCAGGCTGCCGTCGAAGCCTCGGGCGCGGTGCGCATGATGCCCGCGATCCAGGATGGCAACGCAGTGCCGAGCCAGGCGCTGCTTGTGTTCAGTTATGAGATGGACGTTCCGTGAATCCGGTGTTGACGTGCAGCTCCGCCCGCGATGATAAAAAAAGGAGATTGACAGCATCATTCTCATCGATCCCGGAACGGCCATTTCACGACCCGCGACGCCAAGTCAGTTCGCAACGTGAATGCCGGACGCCAGGAATCATGGACGCCTTGAGCCTTGTCTTGCAGGTCCGGACCTGCGGTCTGCTGCCGCTACAAGAATAGGTAAATACGAGTCCAGAAAAACTCAGAATAGAAGAAAAAGCCTCAACCTAGAATTCAAAAAAATGACGCTGATGGCCTGCTGGAAGGCCACTCGGATATAGGCGCTATTCGGGGTTTTAGGGATCATGAAGTTCATTAAAAAAATATCGTATGCCCTGAAACGCGCGGCTTTTAGGGCTTCTCCGGCTCTTGCCAAATCGCTAGGCGTCGATTTCCGGCTGCGTGTGCCTAGCCGGATGTTCATGGAGCAGGAGGTCTTCGACTACGTCAATGAACATTTCCGCCGCGGCGCGGCGGCGCCGGCGGCCAGGTGCCTTTTCATTGGCCTGGACAAGCACAACTGGCATTACGACCGGCTGCTGGATCTGGACTTCTATTCGATCGACCTGAATCCGCGCAACGCCGCCTACGGCCCACCCAACAGGCACGTGGTGGGTTCGGCGACTGAACTGTCTTCGTACTATCCGCCGCATGGCTTTGACGTGGTGTTCGCCAACGGACTGATCGGCTTCGGCCTGGATACGGAAGACGCATTCAATCAGTTGATGTTTGAATGCCATCACGTGCTGGCCGACGACGGGATGCTGGTGCTTGGCTATAACGACAAGCCCGATCGGCTGAAATTCAAGGTCGAGCAGGCGAAGGGATTTCAGGTCTTCAAGACATTCGAGCCCGGAATAGTGGGAATGACGGGCGCGCGCCACGTCGTGGCGGACGGGTTTCAGCATTGTTATGTGTTCTTGAGGCCGCGGCGCCTTGGACTGGCGCAGCAGGGCGTGGCTTGGTAGGGGCATCGCAAAGCGCAAAGCGGCCCGCCATGTCAAAAACGTAATCCCGCTATCCGCTTTCTGTCCGCATCGCTTTCCTAGAATTTGATCGTGCAGTCCCCTCCACGATACATAGGAAACAAGCATGCAGATCATCCGCAAAGCCGCATTCATCCTGGCACTGTCGGCCGCCGCTACCGGCGCGGCGCTGGCGCAGTCCGCGCCGCCGCCCGCTGGTTTGGCCAATCCTTATGGCCCCTCGTTGACGCGCGCCGAAGTGCTGGCCGACCTGGCGCTCTGGAAGCGCGCGGGGGTGGACCGGTTCTGGCGCGGCGAAGAGACGCCGGACATCTATAGCCCGGAGTACAAGGCGGCATTCACCGAATACTTCCGCCTGCGTTCGGGGCCGGAGTACCAGGCTGAAGTACAACGCCAGAACGCGTCGCGGCGATAGCCGCCGGCGCGGCAGGAGCGCCCGGCGTGGCCGAATCCTCCGTGATCAATCCCCCCGAGTCCAGCCCCAGGTTGCAGCTTGCCGACCTGGAGCTGGACTTGTTGCGTTGCCGCGCCTACCGCGACCGGCAGTTCCTGCCGCTCACGCCCAAGGAATTCGGCTTGCTGGCCTTTCTGATGCAGCGGCCCGGGGTCGTGTGCTTGGGATGGGAGCTGGCCGAGCAGGTCTGGAAAATGAAGCTGCATATCCACGACAAGCGCAATTTCAAGTCGCATGCGGTTGCGGTCGCCATGCGCAGGCTGCGCAAGAAAGTGGACGCAGGCCCGGGGCCCAAGCTGCTGCATACGATACGGGGCGGCAGCTATATGCTGGCGGCGGGTCCTTTGTGATCGGCACAAGCCTTCATGCGCGGCCGGCAACTGCGCGGTGTCAAAAAAACGCGCGCCGGAAAGGCGCGCGGCGATCATCTGGCCTTCCCTTCGCGGAGGAGGGCGCGATCAAGGGACTCCCTGCATACAGCGTCTTGTGAAAGCGTGCGCTAGAACCGGTGGCGGATGCCCATGTTCACTTCGGTCGCCTTGACGTTGTCCAGGAACGCCCAGTTGGTGGTGTAGGACGCCACTGCGTACAGGTCGGTCCGCTTGGACAGGTTGTAGTTGTAGCCCAGGCTGTAGGTGTTGCTGGTGGCATCGCCGCCCGTGAGCAGCTTGTTGTTGGCGTCGGCGCGCTGCCACGATGCGAACGCGCCGCCGGATTTGCCGACCGGGGCGGCCAGCGCCAGCATGTAGGCGTTGGAGCGGAAGCCCTTGACGAAGGCGTAGGACGGCGTGCCGGTGAAGCCGCCGATGCTGCCGCCATTGGGGAAGCCTTTGCCGGCGAACCAGCCGTCGGTCGTGCGGTTATAGGCCAGGGCCAGCTTGACGACCTCGAAGTCGTAGGAGCCGCCGACGATGTAGGAGCGCGGCGTGGCGTCGGTCTGGCTTGGGCTCAGCTTGTTCGAGGCATTGAGCTGGTCGTAGGTGGCAAAGCCCATGATGGGGCCGCTGTCGTAGCGCAGGCCGGCGGTGATGGCGCGGGTGTTGTCGGCGGTGGCGAAGCCGGTCTGGGCGAGGCGGCGGTCGTCGGCATTGAAGGCGTAGCCGACGGCGCCCTTGAAGCCGCCCATCGACGGGGTTTCATAGACGACCAGGTTGTCGTAGCGCACGAAGTAGGCCGAGCTGAAGCCCAGGCCAGCGCCGGTGTTCAACTGATTGAAGCCGCCGCCGAACGACGAGCCGAACATGCCGGTGAAGTAGCGCGCGGCGACGTTGTATTGCCGGCCCAGGCGGACTTCGCCCCAGTCGGCGCTGCCCAGGCCCACGGTGGCTTCGCGGCCGAACAGGCGGCCGCTTTGCAGCGAGTTGCCGTTGCGGCTGTCGTAGCCGGACTCCAGCTGGAAGAGCGCATACAGGCCGTCGCCCAAGTCTTCCTTGCCGCGCAGGCCCCAGCGCGAACCCGCTGTGGTGCCGGTGGTGGATCCGATGCGGCTGCTGTCGACGCGGGTGCGGCTGCCGGTGGCGGGATCGGTGTAGGCGCCATCGACGTTGGCGTAGCCGATGCCGGTGTCGATAAGGCCATAGAGCGTGACGGAAGAGGGCTGCGCATAGGCGGCGCCAGACAGTGCCGTGGCGGCCGCCGCGGCGTATAGCTTTTTCATGGGGACTCCGTGAGCGGGGAAGATCGATATGCGTCATACCGACCGGAAGCCACGGAAACCATGTCTTCTGGCGGATTGGCAGGGCCAGTGTGCAGGCCGTCGCCCGACAATCCGCAGTCATTGGAATTACAAATCCGATCGTCCCGGCGTCACGGTTCTGTCATGTCCGCATGGGTCGTACCCCGCCTGCCTTATCCCTCCAATCCCCCCAGATCCGGAGGCCGGTTCTCGATGATGGCCTCCATGCTGAAGAACCCGGTCACCGTGGAAAGCTCGAAATCCGTGATCAGCTTCTGGTAGAAGCGGTCGTACCCGGCCATGCCGCGGCAGACCACCTTGATCAGGTAATCCCAGTCCCCGCCGATGCGATAGAACTCCGTGACTTCTGGCAGGCGTTCCACATGTTGGCGAAAGCCGTCAGCCCAGGCCTTGGCGTGATGGCTGGTGCGGATCATCACGAAGACCGTCAGGTCCAGTCCCAGTTCGACCAGATTGACCTCGGCCCGGGTGCCGCGAATGATGCCGCAGGCGTTCAAGCGCTGCAGCCTGCGCCAGCAGGCGTTTTGCGACAGGCCGACGCGATCGGCCAGCTCGCGTTGCGACAGCGCGCCGTCCTTTTGCAGGCAGGAGATGATATTCAGATCAAATTTATCTATTTTTTCCATTTAAAAGATCAAGTGACCCAATTTATGAGGTTTTTGGCAAAATTTAGGTGAGGTTTCAAATTTCTTTCCATCGTATGATATTTCGGTGTGCCCAGGAACATCCCCGACATGAATACGCCTACCAAAACGACCCCCGCCAAGATCACTCCGTTGCAGCAATTCCAGGAAAGCCTGAAGACGGACGACGTGGCCGCGGCGCTGGCCGAGGGGCTGATCGGCAAGGATGCGGTGGTCGAGGGGCCCTATGGCATCAAGCCGCTGGTGTACGCCGACTACGTTGCGTCCGGCCGGGCGCTGATGCAGGTCGAGCGTTTCATTCTTGAGCAGGTGCTGCCGTACTACGCCAACTCGCATACCGAGGCGTCATACTGCGGCGGTTTCATTACCCGCCTGCGCCGCGAGGCGCGCGCGGCGATTGCGCGGTGCTGCGGCGCGAGCGATGAGCATGCCGTGATTTTTGCGGGGTCTGGCGCGACGGCGGGGATCAACCGGCTGGTGCATCTGTTCGGCGTGCGCGAGGCCATCGCCGCGGGCCGCAAGGTGCGCATCATCATCGGCCCCTACGAACACCATTCCAACATCCTGCCGTGGCGCGAATGCGGCGCTGAAGTCGTCGAGCTGGCGGAAAGCCCGGAAGGCGGCCCCGAGCTGGCCCAGCTGGACGCGGCGCTGCAAGCCGGGAAGGGCGCGCTGGTCGTCTGCGCGCTGTCGGCGGCTTCGAACGTGACGGGCATCGTGGCGGACGTGGCGGCAGTGACCCGGCGCGTCAAGGCCGCGGGCGCCAAGATGCTGTGGGACTACGCAGGCGGCGCGCCCTATCTGCCGATCCGGATGACGCCCGCCGCCGACGCGGCGATCGACGCGATTGTTTTTTCGCCGCACAAATTCATCGGCGGTCCGGGCGCGTCTGGGGTGCTGATCGTGCGCCGCGACGCGGTGCTGGACACCAAGCCCACCTGGCCCGGCGGCGGTACGGTGCGCTTCGTTTCGCCCGCGGGCCACGACTACAGCGGCAGCCTGGAAGCGCGCGAGGAAGCGGGCACGCCCAATGTGGTGGGCGATATCCGCGCCGCGCTGGTGCTGCTGGTGAAGGAAGCCCTGGGCGCCGACTTCATGCGCCAGCGCAATCAACACTTCGTGGAGCGTGCGCTGGCCAGATGGCAAGGCGTCGCGCAGCTGGAGCTGCTGGGTTCGCTGACGGCGGCGCGCCTGCCGATTTTCTCGTTCCGGGTGCGCAATGGACGCGGCGGCTTCGTGCACCAGCAACTGGTGACGCGCATGCTGAGCGACCGCTTCGGCATCCAGGCGCGCGGCGGTTGCGCCTGCGCGGGACCCTACGTGCATCGCCTGCTGGAGATCGACGCTGAAGAATCGCAGCAGATGCGCCAGGCCATCCTGGACGGCCGCGAGATGGAAAAGCCGGGCTTCATCCGCCTGAACTTCAGCGTGCTGCTGCCAGACGAGAAGGCCGATTTCATCCTGGATTCGGTGCTGGCGCTGGCCGCGGATGCGACCGAGTTCGAGCACCGCTACGGCTTCGATCCAAGCCGGGCCATCTTCTTCCCGCACAGCGCTGAGAAGCAGGCCGCCTGAGCCGCGCGCCCGCCGGCTGGCGGGCCGCTCAATCCTTCATCTGCAGGCCGCAGGTTCTGATCCATGCGGCCTTTTTGTCGGCCAGTTCCTCGGACGCGTCGCTCAGCGCGCGCGCCATCTTCGCCGGAAACTCGACCCCCTTGCGGCGGCAGGCCTCGAAGTCGTCGACCAGGGCGTAGCGCGCATCCAGCAGGTCCAGCCGGCCCTGGCACAGCTCGCGATTCAATTGCAGATCGTTGGATGCTTCGCGCGTGCGCTGCACGTCCTGCGCGCGGTCGATGCGCGCCTGCTCTGCCTGGACCTGCGCAACGCAGTCTTGCGCGACGGCGGGGGCGCTGGCGGCGCAGAGGAGCAGGACGGCGAGGGAGCGTCGGTCAAGAGCGGCCATGCGGGGATACCTTGGGAATGCGACTGAATGGGCAGCATCATAACTGCCACGAGCATCAGTGCGCCGGATGGGCAGATCCGTCCGAACCCGCTGCCGCCAGATGCTTCCAGATCGCCTCGGCCACTGTCTGCGGCGCAATGCTGGCCATGTCGCCCTTTACGGCGGCTTCAATCGGATGCAGCCAGGGCACATACCGCAACGCAGGAGTGGCGCCGAACAGACCTATGGTCGGTATTCCGTGGGCCGCCGCAATGTGCATGCCCATGCTGTCGTTGGAAACAAACACCGAACAGCGCGCGATCAGCGCCTGGCTATCGCATATGTCCGTGGCCTGTTGCGTTGCGTCCAACAAAACAATGGACTCGGGCAGCAAGCTGCGAATTTCTTGGGCGATCTCCTGGACATCGCTGCCGCCCACCAATGCAAAACGCAGTCCGCTATCTTGCGCATGCAAGATGCGCGCGACCTCCGCAAATGCTCTGCCGCTATAGCGTTTGCAGGGTATCGATCCATTCAAGCCGAAGCCAACCGTCCGCGATTGCGCTTGGCAGAACTGGATGGCCTTGCTGCTCGCCGAATCCGTACAGAATAGCGACGGATAACGTGGCTCATACTGATAGCCAGCCTTGGCATACAGCAACGGCAGCCATGTATAGATGTCGGGGTGCGGGGTTCCTTTGCGGCGTACCCAGAGACGATGCGTGAGCAGTGCCGCGAGATGCGGATGATGCATGCGTACGAAACCGATGCGCCGTGGAATTCCTGCCAAGCGGGCCGCCAGCGCAATGTGAGTACGGAAGGTAAAGAGAAACAGGCTGTCGTAGGCGCGATCCGCCAGGACCTGCTTCACCCGTGTGATTCGTTCCCAGCCTTGCAGCCGGTTTTCCGATCGCAGCGAGATGACTTCCCCTACATAGGGCTGAGCGCGGAACAGTTCTTGCGCGGACTCATTTTGAGTCATGAGCAATGAGACCGTCCCTCCGGTTTGTTCGGCCAATGCCCGGGCAAAAACCATGCTGAGCACTCCGTCGCCGATGCCGCCGGAAATATAAATCGCACAATTTCGCGCAGTGCTGCACGAGACGGAGGGGGCGGTCGACATGGCATCCAATAGATACGCTCACTGCCCTTTGAAAAGGAACTGAATTTCGGATCCATTAGTCTGGCGGAGGTATGTTTCCTGCGTGTGTAGTTTTTTGTATTGAATATATGGAAAGAGTGTTGTGCGATGGCCCTGGATCAGGTGATGGCAGGTGGGGGTGCAGCGGGCGCATGACGCATCCCATGCCTCTTAAGTTCTACTCCAATTTATCCCCTGGTTACTGGTCGAAAACCCAGTTTACGGTTGCCTGAAACTCGCCTACTGTTCTTTACATATCAACGACTTGCAACGCCGCCTGGCGCGCTCGCGAGACAGTCTGAGATAGAAATTTCTGTTTTATCAACAAGTTACGTTGGAGATGAAAGAGAATGACCGATACCCTCATCAAGGTCGACCTGGCCCAATCCCCCTACGAGAACGCACAGATCCACAATCGCTGGCATCCGGACATTCCGATGGCCGTGTGGGTCAAGCCCGGGGATGACTTCGTGCTGGAAACCTATGACTGGACCGGCGGCGCAATCAAGAACGACGACAGCGCCGACGACGTCCGCGACGTGGACCTGTCCACGGTGCACTTTCTTTCGGGGCCGGTGGGCGTGGAAGGGGCCGAGCCTGGCGACCTGCTGGTGGTGGACCTGCTGGACATCGGCGCCAAGCCGGACAGCCTGTGGGGGTTCAACGGCTTCTTCAGCCGCAATAACGGCGGCGGCTTCCTGACCGAGCATTTTCCGCACGCGCAGAAATCCATCTGGGATTTCCATGGCATGTTCACCTCGTCCCGCCATATCCCGGGCGTGAACTTCGCCGGGTTGATCCATCCCGGGCTGATCGGCTGCCTGCCGGACAAGAAGCTTCTGGATACCTGGAACCGGCGCGAGCAGGCGCTGATCGACACCAATCCCAACCGCGTGCCGCCGCTGGCCAATCCGCCCGCGCCGAAGACGGCGCACATGGGCGCCATGCAGGGAGCGGAGCGCGACAAGGCGGCGGGCGAGGGCGCGCGCACGGTGCCGCCGCGCGAGCACGGCGGCAACTGCGACATCAAGGACCTTTCGCGCGGCGCGCGCGTGTTCTTTCCGGTCTATGTGAAGGGCGGCGGCCTGTCGGTGGGCGACCTGCATTTTTCGCAGGGCGACGGCGAGATCACGTTCTGCGGCGCCATTGAAATGGCGGGCTGGGTGCACATGCGCGTGTCGCTGATCAAGGGCGGCATGGACAAGTACGCGATCAGGAATCCGATCTTCAAGCCCAGCCCGATCACGCCGGCCTACAAGGACTTCCTGATCTTCGAAGGCATTTCGGTGGACGAATCCGGCAAGCAGCACTACCTGGACGTGAACGTCGCGTACCGGCAGGCCTGCCTGAACGCCATCGAGTACCTGAAGAAGTTCGGCTATTCGGGCGCCCAGGCGTATTCATTGCTGGGCTGCGCGCCGGTGCAGGGGCATATCAGCGGGGTGGTGGACATCCCCAACTCCTGCGCCACGCTGTGGCTGCCGACGGAGATTTTCGACTTCGACATCCAACCGTCGGCGTCCGGCCCCGTCAAGCACATCCAGGGCGGCGTGGACATGCCGCTGTCGCGCGACCGCTAGGAGCCATCCCATGCCCATGTATGACTATGCCTGCGGCGATTGCGGCGAGTTCGCGGCGCTGGTGCCCCTGGCCCAGTGGCGCGATCCCGCGGCCTGCCCGCAGTGCGGCGCGATGTGCGGCCGCATCCTGGGCGGAGCGCCGGCGATATCGGCGCTATCGTCCGCGGTGAACCGGGCGCGCGCGGTCAATGAGCGCAGCGCCCACGAGCCGCGCAGTTCGCGTTCCGGCCACGGGATGAATTGCGGATGCTGTTCAGGCGGCAAGGCGGCGGGCAAGACGCGCACCACGCCGGATGGGGCGAAATCGTTTGCGGGCGCCAGGCCCTGGATGATCAGCCACTGAGGACGCGCCGATGGCGCATAAAACAAGGCCCCGCTCGAGCGGGGCCTTGTTCTTGCGAGGCGCGAGCAACGGGCTCAGGCCTCCAGTGGCGCCACCGCGGCGCCCTGGATCTTGTGGCGGGCCAGGGCTTCGGCGACGAAGCCCGATTTCTTCATGGCCTCGACGAAGGCAGCCAGGTAGGCGCTGGCCTTGTCGCCGCGGCTCTTGGGCACGCCCATGGCCTGCCGGATCAGCATGAAGTGGCCGTCCAGCAGGCGCAGGCCGCCCAGGCGCTGCGCGTCGGCTTCAAGCTGCTGCTTCACGCCTGCGGCGACTTCCATGTTTTCCTGCATGAAGGTGTCGACGACGGCGGGCGAGGTTGGCGCGCGGAAGATCTCCGCCTGCTTGAGTTCCCGCGTGAGGTGCAGGTCGTAGGCGCTGCCCTTGCCGACCACCACGCGCTGGCCCTTGCGGTCCACCTGGTCCATGCTGGCGATGGGCGAGTCCTGGCGCACCAGGTACGCGCCTTCGATGACCACGTAGGGCGCGGTGAATGCGATCTGCGCGCCGCGCAGCGGATCGATGGCGAAGAAGCCCACGTCGGCCTCTTCTGCGGCCACGGCATTGACGGATTCGCCGGCCGACTTGAAGACCACCAGTTCCAACTGCACGTCCAGGCGCCGCGCCAGTTCAGTTGCCAGGTCGACCGAGACGCCGCCGGCCTGGCCGGTGACGGGATCGGCGTGGGCGAGGATGGGATTGCCCAGGTTGATGGACGCGCGCAACGCGCCGGTGGGGGCGAAGGCGGAAAGCAGCTCGTGGTCGGTCTTCATGGTTTCCTTGGGCGTAGGGGCGCGCGCTGGCGCGCACGATGCGGCAAGCATAGCCGCAAGCGCGCGCGTTGCGCGATGCCTTATTGTGCGCGGCGCAGTACGTAGTGCGGGGCCAGCGGACCTGTAGGTCGGGTGCCGTCGCGGTACAGCATGGTCACCTGGTTTTCGCCCACGAAGTAGCGCTGGCTGTCGCCGGACGCGTCCAGGCGGATGGTGCTGCCGTCGGACTCCCAGCTGAATGTGCCGGTTACCACCTCGGGCTGCGGCTGGCGGTCCAGGTACTGGGTCTGTCTTTCGTAGCGGCCATCCTGTTCCAAGGTCAGGCGGGTTCGGATGCCCGGGCAGTCGGCGCAGGGCAGGGTGCCTTCGTAGCTGCCGGCCCAGTCCAGCGAATCGCGGGCGGTGTGGCTGTCGACGGGGGCGGAACCGCCGGCGCCGGGCCGGGAGGGCGCGCAGCCGGCGAGCAGGGCTAGCGTCAGGGCGCAGGTCAGGGTGGTTTTCATCATGGCGAGCTCCTGTTTGGCAAACCGGTCACGATACGGACAGTAACGGGGCGGTGCTGAAACGGGATGTAAAGCGCGGGGGCCGGCAGCGGCCGTGCATGCGCTACGCTACCTTATTTTCCAGGCGCACCGGCCCGGGCCTTCCCTCTTGAACAGGACGATTCCGATGAAAGGCGAACACCGTTACAACGTCACCGTCGACTGGACCGGCAACACCGGCTCCGGCACGTCCAGCTACGCGGCCTATTCCCGCGACCACGTGATCCGTGCGGCGGGCAAGCCCGATGTGCCGGGATCGTCCGATCCGGCCTTCCGCGGCGATCCCGCGCGCTGGAATCCCGAGGACATGCTGGTGGCGTCGCTGTCCGCGTGCCACAAGCTCTGGTATCTGCACTTCTGCGCGGTCGAAGGGGTGACGGTGGAGGCCTACCGCGACGAGGCCGAAGGCGTCATGGTCGAGGACCGCGAGCGTGGCGGCTTCTTCAGCGCCGTCACCTTGCGCCCCGAAGTGACCATCCGCGCTGGCGACGACGCTGCGCTGGCGGCCGAACTGCACGAGCGCGCGCATCATTTCTGCTTCATCGCCAATTCGGTCAACTTCCCGGTGCGTTGCGAGCCGCGCATCGTGCAAGCTGCCTGAGGACCATCGCCATGCTGACCATTTGGGGACGCCGCAGTTCATTCAATGTGCAGAAGGTGCTTTGGCTGGCGGGAGAGCTGGGCCTGGAGTACGAACATGTGCTGGCTGGCGGCGAGCACGGGCTGCTGGACACGGCCGAGTTCCGCGCCATGAATCCGCACGGCAAGGTGCCGCTGCTGCGCGATGGCGCGACGACGGTCTGGGAGTCCCATGCCATCCTGCGCTATCTGGCCGCGCGCGACGGCGCCGGCCGCTTCTGGGCGGACGACCCCGCGCAGCGGGCCGGCGCCGACGGCTGGATGGACTGGGCCCAGACCGCCTTGCAGCCAGCCTTTCTGACGGGCGTGTTCTGGGGCTGTTACCGCACCCCCGAGGCGCAGCGCGACACGGCGGCCATCGAGCGCTCCATCGCCGCCACGCATGCCTGCCTGCGGCAACTGGACCGCGCGCTGGCGGACCGTCCGTATCTGGGCGGCGAAACCCTGGGCCTGGCCGACATTCCGGCGGGCACCACGCTCTACCGCTACTTCGAACTGGACATCCCGCATCCGTCCATGCCCCATCTGCAGGCCTGGTACGAGCGCCTGCATGCCCGTCCCGCCTATCGCGAACATGTGATGGTGCCGTTCGGGGAGCTGCGCGGGCGGCTGGCTTTCTAGCCGGATTTACAAATTTTCCGGCGGGCGATGTCACGTCATGGCAGGCTGTCTCGTCCTACGGGTAATGGCGCCGCATCCTGCGGCGCATGCCTACCTTGCCGGAGACCCGCCATGAGCACCGCCCGCCTGAACGCCTACACCGCCTCGCCCAAGGCCATGAAAGCCATGATCGCCCTGAACGACTTCGTCGAAAGCTGCGGCCTGGAACACAGCCTGCTCGAACTGGTGAAGATGCGCGCTTCGCAGATCAATGGTTGCGCCTACTGCCTGCACATGCATTCCACCGATGCCCGTAAACAGGGCGAAACCGAAATGCGCCTGTACCTGCTGGATGCCTGGCGCGAATCTTCGCTGTACAGCGAGCGTGAGCGCGCCGCGCTGGCGTGGACGGAGTCGTTGACCAGACTTGCAGATACTCGTGCGCCGGACGCGGACTACGCCGAAATGGCAAGGCATTTCAACGAGGAAGAGCAGGTCAACCTGACCGTCGCCATCAACATGATCAATAGCTGGAACCGCATCGCAGTCGGGTTCCGCTCGCAGCATCCCAAGCACTGAGGCCAGGCCGTATGAGCGCGTCCGCCATTCCCGATGCCGTTGCCGACTTCGAGCCCCATCGCAGGCATTTGCAGGGCCTGGCCTACCGCATGCTGGGGTCATGGGCGGAGGCCGAGGACATCGTGCAGGACGCGTGGCTGCGCTGGCGCGACGCGGACCGCGGCCGGGTCGAGACGCCGCGCGCCTTCCTGTCGCGGACGGTCACGCGGCTGTGCCTGGACCAGTTGAAATCGGCGCGCGCGCGGCGCGAGGAGTACGTGGGGCCATGGCTGCCCGAACCCTTGCCCGACGCGGGCAGCTATGAGGCGGCGGGTGCGGGGGAGATTGCGCACGATCTGTCGGTGGCGCTGATGCTGGCGCTGGAGCGCCTGTCCGCATTGGAACGGGCCGCTTTCCTGCTGCACGACGTGTTCGACATGCCGTTCGCGGAGATCGCGGCGACGCTGGGCCGGAACGAGGCAGCCTGCCGCCAGTTGGCCGCGCGGGCGCGCAGCCGCGTGCGCGACGCGCGTCCGCGGTTCGCAGTGACGGAGCAGGAAGGCGCGCGCATCGCCGATGCCTTCTGGCAGGCATCGCGCGCGGGCGATGTGGATGCCCTGCGCAGCCTGTTGGCGCATGACGCCGTGCTGCATGCGGACGGCGGCGGCAAAAAGCTGGCCGTGTTCAGGCCCATTCTGGGCAGCGACAAGATCGCGCGTTTTTTTGCCGGTCTGGCGAAAAAGCCCAGCGGCCAGTTCCTGGACGCCGTGGTGACGCAATTGAACGGCATGCCGGGGGTGCTGGCGACCGAACTGGACGGTTTGCCCCGGTCCACCACGCTGGAGGTGCGCGA
The DNA here is from genome assembly GCF_003576205.1 of Achromobacter sp. K91. NCBI lineage: Bacteria > Pseudomonadati > Pseudomonadota > Betaproteobacteria > Burkholderiales > Alcaligenaceae > Achromobacter > Achromobacter sp. K91. The sequence continues at coordinate 36,619 of NZ_QWFB01000012.1, forward strand.
CGGCAGGATCGCCGCCATCTACATCGTGCGCAACCCTGATAAGCTGCGCCATGTCGCGGCGCCGCCGCCGCAGCCGACCGCGCCCCAGGATGATTCCGCACCTCACTGACTATCCGCAGGACCTGCCCGTACTGGGGCTGGAAGGCTTGCGTCTGCGCCCATTGCGGGAAGCAGACGCGGCCGATTGGCACGCATATCTGCGCGACGAGGCGGTCACGCGCCATACCAGCTGGCAGTTGGACGGACCGGATACGCTGGTGCGCCTGATCCGCGGTTATGGTCAGCCAGCGGTATCGCACAGCCTGCGCCTGGCCATCGTCACGCTGGACGGCGTCTTGGCGGGCACCATAGGCTTGAACGAGATCGCTGCGTCCGCGCGGCGCGCGGAGATCGCCTATGACGTCGCGCCGCCGTACTGGCGGCGTGGCATCGCCACGCGCGCCTGTGTGTCCGTGACCGAGTGGGCCTTGCGCGAGCTGGGCTTCGCACGCATCCAGGCTACCGTGCTGGATACCAACGTGGCGTCGGCCGGCGTGCTGGAGCGCTGCGGCTTTCAGCGCGAAGGGTTGCTGCGGCGCTACCGCCTGGTGCGCGGCGTGCCTCGCGATTTCTGGATGTACGCGCGGATCACTGCCGCGCAGGACTGACGCCCAACCAATTTGAGAAAGCCATGACCTCTGCTTTGATCGTGATAGACGTGCAGCGCGCGTTGTTCGAGACGAATCCCGCGCCAGCCGATGCCGAGGCCGTGCTGGCCCGCATCAATGCGCTGGCCGGGCGTGCGCGCGCGGCCGGCGCGCCCGTCATCTACGTGCAGCACGAGAGCCCCGGCAGCGCCATGGATCACGGCCAGCCGGGCTGGCAGTTGGACTCGCGGCTGCAACCGGAGGACGGGGACGTCCGCGTGCGCAAGACCACGCCCGATTCCTTTTTGCGCACCGGTCTGGCCGATGCGCTGGCGCAAGCCGGCGCATCGCAACTGGTCGTGTGCGGCTACGCCAGCGAGTTCTGTGTGGACACGACCGTGCGCCGCGCGGCCGCGCTTGGATATCCCGTCACGCTGGCTGCCGACGCCCACACCACCCAGGACAAGCCACATGCGCCGGGCGCGCAGATCCGCGCGCATCACAACGCGACCTTGTCATCGATCTCCAGTTTTGGCGTGAAGATCGCCGCCGTGCCTGCGGCGGACATTGTCTTCGCCGCCGCGGCTGCCCGGTGACCGCCATGGATCCTGAACTGCTGTCCTTGCTGGTCACGCGCACCATGCCCTTCGGCAAGTACCAGGGACGCCTGATCGCGGATTTGCCCGGGCCCTACCTGGCCTGGTTCGCGCGCAAGGGCTTTCCGCCGGGTGAATTGGGACGTCTGCTGGCCCTGATGCACGAGCTGGACCACAACGGCTTGTCTTCCTTGCTGGCGCCGCTGCGCCAGTCCGCGCCGAAGAAGTAGGGCGCGGCCCGCGTAGGGCGGCCCGCCAGAGAAACCCCGGGAAACAACTGTGGCGGATTGTGTAGCGTCTTGGCACGCCGCGCGCCAGCGGCCGGGGATACCATAGTGCGGCATGTCCAGGGGCCCCGGAGCGCGCCCTGGACGTCAGTCCATTGAAGAGAGGTCGTCATGAAGAAACTCCACATTTCCGCCTTCCTGCTTGCCGCCTTGTGCGCGGCCGGCGCCGTACAGGCGCAGAATGCGGCGCCCGTCACGCAGGAATACCAGTACCCCAGCGTGCGCTCCAAGGACGGCAGCCTGTCGCCGCCTTCCACGTTGCGCATGACGGTCACGCCCGAAGCCGGCTCCGCGCCCGCGGTCATCCGCGATACGCCGGAAAGCCAGGCCCAGTACGTGCGCTGCCGCGAAGTGTCGGACCGCGCCGCCGTGTCGAACGCGCAGATGCAGGCCGGCGTGGCGCAGTGCCTGAAAGAGCTGGAGCAGCGTCGCCAGCAATAGGGCGCGCGCCGCCGCCCAACGGGCGGCTTTCCGTTCTGGTCAAACGGTAATAATATTCAATCTCATCAACAGCGCTGCCCGCCGCGACGGAGCCGCCATCTTGACCGCCGCCCATCCCGAACCTGATTGGACCGTATCGGCCGCCACGCCCGCTATTTCGCTGGCGGGCGGCACGCTGCGCTTTGGCCGCGACGAGCGCGTGCAGGAGCGCCTGGAGCCGGGCCTGAAGCTGGTGCTCGTGCTGGACGGGGACCTGCGCTATAGCGTGCGCGGCGCCGCGTCCACCCGCGTGAGCGGGCCCGCGCTGCACCTGAGCGTGTGCCAGGACGCCATGGGCATGGAGCACGAGTTTGGCGCCCATCAGTCCTTGCGCTTCGTGTCCTTGCGCACGGGACTGGACCATCTGCGCGATGCCTTTGCCATGGACCCGGCCCAATTGGCGGGCCTGCTGCGCGCGCCGCGGGCCGTTGGCGCATACGCCGAGGCCAATATGCGGGCGGACCGCAAGCTGGAGGCCCTGGGCCACCAGATGCTGGCCTGCCCGGTGCAGGGCGCGCTCAGGCGCATGTACCTCTCGGCCAAGGCGCTGGAACTGACCGCGCTTGCCTTGGGCGCGCTGCAGCCGGCGGAGCAGGGCGCTCCCGTGCGCGGCCTGACGCGCGCCGACGTGGAACGCCTGCATCACGCGCGCGACCTGGTTGCGGCGAACCTGCAGGACCCGCCCTCGCTGCCCGAACTGGCGCGACGCGTGGGCGTGAACGTCAACAAGCTCACCACCGGCTTTCGCAAGCTGTTCGGCCAGAGCGTCTACGCCTACGTGCGCGAGCGGCGCATGGAGCAGGCCCAGGCGCTGCTGGCCGAAGGCGCCTATACCGTGTCCGAGGCGGCCTACGCCTGCGGCTATACCGATTCGCACTTCACCAAGGCGTTCCTGCGCCGCTACGGCGTGCTGCCCAGCAGTGTCGCGCCGGGCCGCTAAGGCGTCGAAACTTCCGCAATCGCCAGCAAGACTTCCGCAATCGCCAACGCGCGGCCGCTGTCGTTCCTAGAATTACTTGAGAATTATTCTCAATAAAATTCTAAGAGGACAGGCAGTGCGAAAACAGGTGAATACGGGGGCGCCGCGCAGGAACGCGGCGCGGGCGCGGCATTGGCCGCTGTGGCTGGCGGTGGCGGCGGGGCCGGCGCTGGCGCAGGAGGCCGCGTCGCTGCCGGCGGTGACGGTCAGCGGCGAGGGCGTGGCGCAGGACATGGCGACCCTCGGCAAACTGCCGCTGACGCTGCGCGAGATTCCGCAGTCGGTGACGGTGATCGGGCAGGAGCGGATGCGCGAGCAGAACCTGCAAAGCCTGGATGAGGTGATGCAGCACGCCACCGGCATCACGGTGCAGCCCTATCAGCTGCTGACCACCGCGTACTACGCGCGCGGCTTCAAAGTAGATTCGTTCGAGCAGGACGGCGTGCCCGTGCTGATGGGCAACATGGCGGCATCGCCGCAGGACATGGCGGTGTACGAACGCGTGGAGATCCTGCGCGGCGCCAACGGCCTGATGCATGGCGCGGGCAATCCCGCCGCCACGGTGAACCTGGTGCGCAAGCGGCCGCAACGCGAGTTCTCGTTCAACGGCTCCCTCAGCGCCGGCAGCTGGGATCGCTACCGTGCGGAGGCCGACCTGGGCGGCCCCTTGAACGACAGCGGCAGCGTGCGCGGCCGCATCGTCGGCGCCGTGGAAGACCGTGGTTATTTCTATGACGTCGCGGATCAGCAGTCGGCGCTGCTCTACGCAATAGGCGAGGTGGACCTGGGGCCGGACACGGTGCTGTCCGCCGGCCTGCAGACTCAACGCATCCGCTCCACCACCAACATGGCCGGCGTGCCGCGCTACAAGGACGGCGGCGATATCGGCCTGAAGCGCTCGACCTACCTGGACGTGGCCTGGGACCGCTTCAACTGGGATACGACGCGCGTGTTCGCGGACCTGGAGCATCGCTTCGGCCAAGGCTGGAGCGCCAAGATCAGCGCCAATTACCTGACCGCGGACAGCAACCTGAAGTACGCCGGCGCTTATGGCGCGATAGACCGCCAGACCGGGTTGGGTTCCTCCTTGATGGGCGCGGCCTACAAGTTCGACAACACCCAGGCCAGCGTGGACGCCTATGTCGGCGGCCCGGTGCAACTGTTCGGCCGGCGCCATGAACTGCTGCTGGGCGGCAATGCCCAACGCACCACGTCCGAGCAGTACAGCGCGGACCTGACGCCCTATCCGAACGTGCCGGTCAATGTCTTCGACTGGGATCCGCACAGCGTGCCCGAGCCTGGCGTGGGGCCGTACACCTCGCCCGGGGAGACCCGGCTCAAGCAACAGGGCGTCTACGGCATGGGCCGCTTTTCGCTGGCCGATCCGGTGACGCTGGTGCTGGGCGGACGCATGAGCTGGTGGAACCAGAGCGCGCCCCGCGCGCGCCAGCGCATCGATCCGGAGTTCACGCCCTATGGCGGGCTGATCGTCGACCTCGACCGCCAATGGTCGCTGTATGGCAGCTATGCACAGGTCTTCCAGCCGCAGGGCGAGCTGACGCGCGACGGCCAGCCGCTGGATCCCATTACCGGCACCAACTACGAGGCCGGCGTCAAAGGCGAACTGGCGGACGGCGCCTTGAACCTGTCGCTGGCCGTGTTCCAGATACAGCAGAAGAACCGCGCGCAGGAGGACCCGGCATGGCCATGCGTGGGCCGCAACTGCTACTACATCTCGGGTGGGGAAGTGCGCAGCCGTGGGATCGAGGCTGAAGCCTCCGGCAGCATCACGCCCTACTGGACGGTGGCCGCCGGCTACACCTTCAACACCAGCAAGTACCTGACGGATTCGGAATCCGGCGGACAGCCGTTCGCGCGCTTCACGCCCAAGCACATCTTCCGCCTGTGGACCAACTATGCCTTGCCCGGCATGGAGCGGCGGCTGAGCGTGGGCGGCGGGCTGCAGGTGCAGTCGGGCTATTCCACGGTGTCCGGTCCCGTCACGCTGCGCCAGGGCGGCTATGCGCTGGTGGATCTGCGCATGGCCTATCGCGTGGACAAGCACGTGACCGCGGCGCTCAACGTCAACAACCTGTTCGACCGCGGCTATTACCAGAGCCTGTCGGGCACGGCCTGGAACAACCGATACGGCGAGCCCCGCAACGTCATGCTGACCCTGCGCGCCGAATACTGATGACCCGCGGCGGACGCCCACCGCGCGCGTCCGCCGGCAACCAGAAGGAGAGATCGATGAGTGCACCCGATACCGGGCCGGTGTTCGACTGGCTGGACCACTTCGTGGCGCTGGGGCGCGACGGCGCCATGCGCGACGTGGGCCGTCTGCGCCGCCTCGCGCCGCAGGACGAATGGCTGGTCGGCATCAAGGCCGTGGCCAGCGACGCCGACGTGCATGGCGATGTGTGGGAGCGCCACCCGGCCGGCGATGAAATGCTCTGCGTGCTGGAAGGGCGCGTGGTGGTCACGCTGATGGCGGAGGACGGCGTCCAGACCGACATGCTGCTGGATACCCGGCGCAGCGCCATCGTGCCGCGCGGCGTGTGGCACAGGCTGCACGTGGCCTGTCCCGGCAAGATCCTGTTCGTGACGCCGGGGCAGGGCAGCGAACACCGTCGCGCGGATGCGCCGCAATCCCGCAGCCCCTTGTTGAAGGAAATCTGAAGTGAACCGTATTGCAGACGCACGCATGTTCGTGATGATAGGCGCCTTGTATTTTTCCCAAGGCATACCGCTGGGCGTGGCCATGGAGGCTTTGCCCACGCTGCTGCGCCGCGACGGCGCGGACCTGCACGCGCTGGCCTGGCTGCCGCTGGTCGGCCTGCCTTGGGTGCTGAAGTTCCTGTGGGCGCCCGTGGTCGACAACCGCTGGACCCGCGCCATGGGCCGGCGGCGCAGCTGGATCCTGCCGATGCAGGCCGTGGTGCTGGCCTGCCTGCTGGCGCTGTCCTTGCTCGGCATCGATGCCGCGGGGGCGGCGTGGGTGGTCGCTTTGATGGCGCTGGCTTCGTTGGCCAGTGCGACGCAGGATATCGCCACCGACGGCCTGACGGCGGAGCGCTTCCAGGGGCAGGATCTGGCGCGCGCCAATGCCGTGCAGGTGGGCGGCACCATGGTGGGCTTCTTCTTCGGCGGACCGGGTTGCCTGGTACTGGCCGGCCATATCGGACAGACCGGCGCGTTGCTGACCCTGGCGGCCGTGGTGGCGTTCAGCCTGCTGCTGGCGGCCGCCTGGCGTGAAACCGAACTGGCCATGCCCGCGGCCAGGCGCCGCGCCACGCTGGGCGCCTTCGTGCGCCGCCCCGGCGCCTGGGCCCTGGCCGCGGCCGCCTTCCTGTCGGCCATGACGGCGGTGGCGGGCTATGGCCTGTCCAAGCTGTTCCTGGTGGATGCGGGCTGGGCGGTCGAGGCCGTGGGGCGCGTCGGCATGGCGGGAGGCGTGGTGACGGTGCTGCTGGGTTGCGGCGGTGGTGCATGGCTGATCGGCCGGCTGGGCGCGCGCGCGGTTCTGGCGCTGGGCCTGGCTGCCTCGGGCGCGGCCGCGCTGGCCTGGATGGCGCAGGCCCAGGGCTGGATGCCGTCGCAGGCGGGTAGCGCCCTGGGCGCGCAGGCGCTGGGCGCGTTCGGCGCGGGCGCCGCGTCCGTGGCCCTGATGACGCTGGCCATGCGCTTTGCCAGCCGTGGCGAGCAGGCCGGCACCGACATGACGGCGGTGCAGAGCGCGCGCGACCTGGGCGAGATCCTGACCTCGTCCCTCATGACCGGGCTGGCGGCCCAGGTCGGCTACGCGGGGGGCTTTGCCAGCGGCTTGCTGGTGGCGGCCGCGACGCTGGCGTTCACGGCCAGGGCGCTGGCGCGCACGGGCTGATATGGCGATTCTGGCGGTTGCGGCTACACTTATGCGCCGTTTTGCTTTCAGCCCCAGAATTCCCCATGATTTCCACCGCATGCGGCGTCGACTTCGGCACGTCCAATTCCACCGTGGGCTGGAGCCGCCCCGATCAGCGCGCGCTCCTCGCCCTGGAAGACGGCAAGACCACCTTGCCCTCGGCCATTTTCTTCCATGACGAAGACGCCGAAGTCAGCTATGGCCGGGCCGCCATCTCCGACTACCTGGCGGGCTACGACGGGCGCCTGATGCGCTCGATGAAGAGCCTGCTGGGCAGCTCGCTGATCGACGGCTCGACGGAAGTGCAGGGCCGTTCGATTCCGTTCCGCGTCCTGCTCACGCGCTTCATCGCCGAACTCAAGCGCCGCGCGGAAACCGCAGCGGGGCGCGGCTTCACGCGCGCCGTGCTGGGCCGGCCGGTGTTCTTCGTGGATGACAATCCGGCCGCCGACCAGACCGCCCAGGACACGCTGGGCGAGATCGCGCGCAGCGTCGGCTTCACCGATATCGAGTTCCAGTTCGAGCCGCTGGCCGCCGCATTCGATTATGAATCGCAGATCGACCGCGAAGAACTGGTGCTGGTCATCGACATCGGCGGTGGTACTTCCGATTTCTCGCTGATCCGCCTGGGGCCCGGCCGCGCCACCAAGGCCGACCGCCGCGAAGACATCCTGGCCTACGGCGGCGTGCACATCGGCGGGGTGGACTTCGACAAGCAGCTCAGCCTGGCGCACGTGATGCCCATGCTGGGCCTGGGCAGCCAGCTGCGCAGCGGCAAGGATGTGCCCTCCACGCAATATGGCAACCTGGCCTGCTGGCACACCATCAACCAGGCCTATACGCGCAAGGCCGCCGAACATTTCGCCTACATCCGCGCCGAGGCCGGCGACCGCGAGAAGATCGACCTGCTGCTGAACCTGGTCAAGCAGCGCGCCGGCCACTGGGTGGCGGTGCAGGTCGAAGAGGCCAAGATCGCACTGTCGGAGACGCCCGCCGCGCGCATCGACCTGTCGCGCATCGCGCCGGAGCTGGGCGTGGACGTGACGCGCCCCTCGTTCGACGCCTGCGTGGGCCGCCTGATCGAAAAGGTCGAGACCACGGTGGGCGCGTTGCTGCGCGACGCCGGCGTATCGACCGCGGACGTGGATACGGTGTTCTTCACCGGCGGTTCCAGCCGCGTGCCGCGTTTGCGCGAATCGGTGTCAGCCCTGGTGCCGGGCGCGCGCAGCGTCGAAGGCGACCTGTTCGGCAGCATCGGCGCCGGCCTGGCGCTGGACGCCCGCCGCAAGTTCGGCTGAGCCGCTCAGGCGGCCAGCATCGAGGGTACGCGGGCCGCCAGCGCGTCGATGGCGGCCCGCGTCTTGGACGGCAGGTAGCGCGCTTGCGGCCAGACGGCGTGCACCTCTTGCGCGGCCAGGCGATCACCGTGCATCAGCACGTCCAGCTCGCCGGTGCGCACATAGTGCGTCAGCATCCAGCAGGGCAGCCAGGCGAGCCCCGCGCCGGCGATGGCGGCGTCCGCGATGGCTTGCAGGTCGTCCAGGCGCAGGCACGGACGCGGGCGCAGCTGCAGTACCTGGCCGTCGGGCCCATGCAGCGCCCAGGCCTTGTCCACGCCGTTGCGCGTGTAGACGATGGCGGCATGCCGCTGCATCTCATCCACGGTGACCGGGCGGCCATGTGCCTGGATGTATGCGGGAGAAGCCCCGATGCCCATGGTCTGCATGCCCAGCCGCCGCGCGGCCAGGCTGGCGCTGTCGGGCAGCTCGCCCACGCGGATGCCCAGGTCGTAGCCTTCCTCGATCAGATCGACCACCCGGTCGTTGAATGAAACCTCCACCTGCAGTTGCGGATGCTGCTGTGCCAGTTCGCGCAGCACGGGCGCGACGCAATGGCGGCCGAACACCAGCGGCGCGCTGACGCGCAAGCGACCCTGGGGCTCGCGCCGGCCGCTGTCCAGCTCGGCCTCGGCGGTCTGCAGTTCGGCCAGCGCGCGCACGCAACGGTCGTAATAGGCCTGGCCATCGTCGGTCAGGCTTTGCTGGCGGGTGGTGCGGTGGAACAGCCTGGCGCCCAGCCGCGCCTCCAGCCGCGCGATGGACTTGCCCACCGCGGAGCGCGTGAGGTTCAGGCGTTGCGCCGCGAGCGCGAAGCTGCCTGCTTCCACGGCCTGAACGAAGACTTCGATGCCGCTCAGCCGGTCATAGGTGATCGCTGTAGCCATCATGGACTCCCTGCATTTATTGGTTCCTAATAGGATTCGATGAAATGAAAAACATTCGCCACTAGGGAAATTGGTTCCCATATATCTTATCGGTACTTGACCGTCACGGATAGCCGCCAATGGCGGGCGGCGGTCTTTTTTGCCGCCGGGCCGCCCCAAGGCAAAAAAGCCCCCTTGGGGGCAGCAAGCCGAAGGCGCAGCGTGGGGGCCTTTTTTGAATCGATAGGAGAAACAACATGCAGGCATACACCGTCACCAGCGGCAAGGACATCGCTTCGCTGGAGCGCGTCACGCGCCAGCCTCGCAGCCTGGGGCCGTTGGAGCTGCGCGTGCGCATCAAGGCCGTGTCGCTGAACTACCGCGACCTGATGGTGGCGCGCGGCGAGTATCTGAAGGGTTCGGGCGATCCGGTCATACCCGCCTCCGACGCCGCGGGCGAGGTGATCGAGGTGGGTGCGGGCGTGAGCCGGTTCAAGGTCGGCGACCGCGTCATGGGCGCATTCATGCCGGACTGGATCGATGGCGAGCCCACGCCCGCCACGGTGGCGCTGGCGCCGGGCGCCGCCACCGACGGCCTGCTGTCCACCGAGAGCGTGTTTGCCGAGCACGCCCTGGTCGCAACGCCGGCATCCTTGAGCGACGAGCAGGCCTCGACCCTGCCTTGCGCCGCCGTCACCGCATGGAACGCGCTGTTCGTCGCCGGACGCGCCAAGGCGGGCCAGACGGCTTTGTTCCTGGGCACGGGCGGGGTTTCCATCTGGGGCCTGCAACTGGCCAAGGCAGCCGGCATGCGCACCATCATCACCTCGTCCAGCGCGGACAAGCTGGCCCGCGCGCGCGAGCTGGGCGCGGACCTTACGATCAACTACCGTGAAACGCCGCAATGGCAGGACGAAGTGCTGCGCCTGACCGGCGGCGAGGGCGCCCACGTGGTGGTGGAAGTCGGCGGCGAAGGCACGCTCGAACGTTCCGTCGCGGCCGCGCGCATGGGCGGCACCATTGCGGTCATCGGCGGCGTCAGCGGCTTCGCGGCCGTGCCGGTCGCGCCCCTGGCGTTGATCGCGGGCGTCAAGCGGCTGGAAGGCATCTTCGTCGGCAGCCGCAAGATGCTCGAGGACGTGGCGCGTTTCGTCGACGTGGCGCGCATCGCGCCGGTCATCGACCGCGTCTACTCGTTTGCCGAAGCGCGCGAGGCGTTCGAGCACCTGGCGTCGGGCCGGCACTTCGGCAAGCTCGTCATCCGCGTCGCGGAGTAGGCGTCATCGGGGAAGGCGGGCGGCGATGGTAAGCTCGTGCTGCCCGCGCGGACTGGCCATCATCCGCGCGTCCCTTGAGGTATCCGACCCGCCATGACCCGCAAGCCCGATTCCCATCTCGAAGAAAAACTCGTCGCCAGCGAGGCGCCATACAACGGCGCCTTCCTGAAGATCCGCCGCGACACGGTCAGCCTGCCCAACGGCAACACGGCCACGCGCGAGTACGTGGTGCATCCGGGCGCGGTGGTGGTGATCCCGCTGCTGGACGATGGCCGGGTCCTGCTGGAGCGTCAGTTCCGTTATCCCATCGGACGCGTGATGACCGAGTTCCCGGCCGGGAAGCTGGATCCGGGCGAGGATCCGCTGGCCTGCGGCAAGCGCGAGCTGCTGGAGGAAACCGGCTATACCGCGGATCAGTGGGCGCATGCGGGAGCGCTGCACCTGGCCATCGCGTATTCCACCGAGATCATCCATATCTACTTCGCCCGCGGCCTGCGCGCCGGGCCTCGCCAATTGGACCAGGACGAATTCCTGGATGTGATCAGCGCGGATCCCGCCGAGCTGATCGAGGCTTGCGCCAAGGGCGAGGTCACCGACGCCAAGACGCTGACCTGCGTGTTGTGGATGCAGAACGTGCTGTCCGGCGCCTGGCAGCTGGACTGGCAGGACAACGCGGGCTGAAGCCCGGTCCGGAATCTGTCCAGACATGTCCGCATTTCCCGTTCTGGTGCAGCCCGCCGGCCTGCGCTTTGACGCGCCGGCCGATACCTCCGTGCTGCTGGCGGCGCAGGCGGCCGGCATCAAGCTGCCCAGTTCGTGCCGTAACGGCACATGCCGCGCCTGCATGTGTCTGCTGCTGGAAGGCGAGATCTCGTACCGCATCGAGTGGCCGGGGCTGTCGCGCGACGAGAAGGAAGAAGGCTGGATCCTGCCCTGCGTGGCGCAGGCCGAGTCCGCCCTGGAAATCCAGGCGCCCCTGGCCGCGCCGATCGAGGCCGCGCCCGTTGCGCCACCGCGCCCGCTTACCGGGGCGCGGCGCTAGCGCCTGCAATCAGCGCCGCGGCGGCCATGGCGACGCCCATTCCCAGCGCCATGCCGGCCGCCATTCCGCCGAATGGCGCGACGCTCGCGGCCAGCGCCGCCGCCATGCCCCATTGAGCCCCTGCCAGCATGCCCAGCCCCATCGCCAGCGCGCAGGCCAGCCGCGCTGCCATGCGCGGCGCGCCCGGCAGCGGCAATAGCGCGGCAATCAGCATGGCTGCGCTGCTGGCGGGCATCAGGGCCGCATGGCGCCAGGCTTGGTCCAGCAGCCCGCCGGACGCCCCGCACAGGCTGGCCAGCAGCGCCGCCGGCGTGCGCAGTGTGTCTGCCCACAGCCCCGCGGCCATGGCTGCGGTGCAGGCCAGCCACAGGACGGCGGCGTCGGAGGCCACGCGGACTGCATCGCCGGGCTTGCGCCTAGCCGCAGGCGTGGCAGGCGTGCGGCCGCGCGTCGTCGTAGCGGTCATGATGGCGTACCCAGTCGCCCAGGTTGAAGTGCGGGCCGTTCTCGTTGCGGCCCAGGGGCGCCAATTCCAGGTAGTTGTAGGCCCCGGCCAGCCTTTCCACGCCGCGCGAGAAGCTTGAATAGGTATGAAAGATCTCGCCGTCCGGGTCGCGGAAGAACGCGCTGGCGCCGGAGTTTTCCTCCATGCTGCCGTCGGCCTTGGGCACGGAGGCCAGCAGGTCGAAATTGAAGTCGCAGCCTTCGGACGAGTACCAGGGGAACTGCCAGCCCATGCGGCGCTTGAAGGCCTCCAGCTTGGCGTAGGGGGCTCGCGACACGGCGACCACCGTCACGTCATGCTGGCGCAGGTGCATGAGCGCGCTGTCCATGTGGTCGGCCAGGAACGAGCAGCCCACGCAGCCTTCCTCCCAGTCCGGGCCGAACATGAAGTGGTAGACGATGAGCTGGCTCCTGCCCTGGAACAGCGCGGCCAGGTCCACGGAGCCGGCCGCGCCCTGGAAGCGATAGGGCTTGTCCACTTTGACCCAGGGCAGGGCCATGCGCTCGCGGGCCAGCGCGTCCTGGGCACGAGTCAGTTCTTTTTCGCGGCGCAGCAGCGCCTCGCGCGCGATGTCCCATTGCGCTCGGGATACGACGGGGTGATCGGTCTGCATCGTGTGTCTCCTTGGAACGGGCCGGCAGGCCCGGGTAGGGCGAACGGCGGGGATTCAGGCCGGCTTCGCCAGATGGGCCGCCAGCCGTTCCAGCGCGCCCAGCCAGCCATGCTGGTGGCTGTCGCGGGTGGCCTGGTCGACGAACGGGGTTTGCAGGAAGGCAAGCTCGGTGCCGCCGCCGGCAGGGGTGAATTCCAGGGTGATCAGCGAGACTTCCGCGGGCGTATCGCGCCAGGCCCAGGTAAACACCAGGCGGCGCTGCGGTTCGACTTCGCGGTAGTGGCCGCTGGCGTGGTGCTCCAGCCCGTCCTCGGTGGCGAATCCCACCTGATAGGCGCCGCCCACGCGCACGTCGGTTTCCGCCCGCAGCACCTTGCGGGTTTCGGCGGGACCGAACCAGCGCATCAGCGCTTGCGGGTCCGTCCAGGCGCGCCAGACGCGTTCGACGGGGGCGTCGAAGCGGCGTTTGAGGCGGAGTTCGATGGGGGCTGTTTCGCCTCGGGTGCTTCGTTTTTCCATGGATGGACCTCTTCCTCGTGGTACAGGTAGCGCGCCAGCGAATCCAGCTGCCCGTTCCAGAACTTCTCGTAGCGGGCCAGCCAGTCGGATGCCGCCCGCATGGGTTCGGGCGATAGCGTGCAGTTCACGACGCGGCCGTCCTTGGCGCGGGCGATCAGGCCGGCGTCTTCCAGCACGCGCAGATGCTTCATGAAAGCGGGCAGGGACATGGCGTGCGGCCGGGCCAGCTCGCTGACCGAGGCCGCGCCTTGTTCCAGGTCGGCCAGCACCCGGCGCCGCGTGCCGTCTGCCAGGGCCGAAAAGATGCTGTCCAGTGTGTCGTCTTTAAACTTAACCATAGGGTTAAGTATTAAGCCGAAGCCGCGGGACTGTCAAGCAACAAAGTTGGCGCGAAAGGAATCAGGCGTGCTGGTGCATGGCCGACCGGTGCTTGGTGTCGCGCATGGTGGCGTACACCAGCAGCGACAGGAAGATGATGCCGGCGAGGTAGTAGTAGAACCACTCCTCGTGCCCCTGCTGTTTGAAGAACAGGGCAATGGCCGGCGCCGTGCCGCCGAAGATCGACACCGTCACGGCGTAGGGCACGGCCACGCCGATGGCGCGGATGTTGGTGGGGAAGAGCTCCGCCTTCACCACCGCGTTGATGGAGGTGTAGCCGGCCGTGAACACCCAGGCGCCGCAGATCAGCAGGAAGGCCATGAAGGGCGAATGCGTATGCGACAGCGTCATCAGGATGGGCACCGTCAGCGCCGCGCCTGCCACGCCGAAGAACACCAGCAGCGGCTTGCGCCCGATCTTGTCGGACAGCGCGCCATACACCGGCTGCAGGATCAGCGCGAAGATCAGCGACCCGGCGATGATGTAGGTCGTGACGATGTCGGAGAAGCCCGAGGTCTGCCGCACGAAGGTCTGCATGTAGGTGGTGAAGGTATAGAACGCCGCGGTGCCGCCCGCGGTCAGGCCCACCACGATCGCGACCTCGCGCGGATATTTCAGCAGGCCGCGCAGCGAACTGGTCTGCGGCTTGGGTGCTTTCTGCGCCTCCTTGTAGGAATCCGTCTCGGGCATGTCGCGCCGCATCAGGGCCGTGATGATGGCCAGCATGGCGCCGATCACGAAGGGGATGCGCCAGCCCCATTCCACCAACTGCTCGTGGGTCAGGAACACGTTCTGCAACAGCAGCAGCACCAGGATGGCGCAGAGCTGGCCGCCGATCAGCGTGACGTACTGGAAGCTGGAATAGAAGCCGCGATGCTCGGGGTCCGCGATCTCGGTCAGGTAGGTGGCGCTGGCGCCATACTCGCCGCCCAGGCTCAGCCCCTCGATCACGCGCGCCAGGGCCAGCAGCGCGGGCGCGGCCAGGCCGATGGTGGCATAGGTGGGCGTGACCGCGATGATCAGCGAGCCCACGCACATCATCCCCACCGACACCATCAGCGACAGGCGCCGCCCATGGCGGTCGGCCAGATGGCCGAACAGCCAGCCGCCGAGCGGACGCACGATGAAGCCGGCCGCGAACAGCGTGGCCGCGTTCAGTTGCTGGACGACCGGGTCGTGGGACGGGAAAAACGCGGGGGCGAAGTACAGGGCGAAAGCGGTATAGGCGTAGAAGTCATACCACTCCACCAGATTGCCCATGGAGCCGATGAAGATCGCCTTGATGCGGCGCTTCGCGTCGGGGATGTCGAGATACGCTTGTGTCATATCCATCCTTCGGGTGCGTTTGTCGGGGGACGCCGGACACGCGATCGCGGGTGGGCCGCGAATGGAACATGCATTGCGTTATGTTGCGCCTGCGCGCGCGGAAATGCACGCGTATCAATACCGCTTCTTGTTCAGCTTTTTGTCAGGCCTGGCCGCGCCGGCTCACTTGCCGCGTGGCTTGATGACTTCGCAAGGCGCGGCGCCGTCCGCCGCCTGGGCCTCGTCGCCCAGCAGCGCCTGCGTGCCGCAGACCGAGCCGAACATGCCTTTGCTGTTGTGGCCGATGCCGGCCACTTCGAAGGCGCGCCGGTGCAGCGTCACGGGTTTGGCGCCGCGGGCGGCCAGCACGTGTTCGTATTGTGCGTAGCCTGTGCCGCGGGCCAGCCGGGTCGCGCCCTGGGCTTCCGCGCCGCAGGTCTTGTCCAGCAGGCGGTCTTCGGGATTGTTGTCGGCGCCGCCCAGCAGATAGGTGACGTCGCGCGCGGCGTAGCGCACGAAGAGCTTGGATTCGTCGGTCTCGCGCGAGTACGCGGGCAGCTTGTCCGGGCCGTACTTGTACTGGTTGTAGGTGGGGCAGATGCCGCGCTCGTAGGGCGCATAGCCCTTGCCGTCGGCGCGGGGGCGCTCGTTGCTCAGGTACAGGTAGGACGAAGGATTGGCGACGACGTAGCGCAGCGCCAGCCCGTCGCGCCGCAGCGGGCCGTCGATGTTGTTCAGCACCGCGTAGCGTTGTACCAACTGCCCGCCGGCCGAGTGGCCGGCCAGCACGATGCCGGCCAGCGAGGCCAGGCGCTTGCGGTCGTCCAGGCTGCGCAGCAGGTCGTCCAGCACCTGGAACGAGCTGACGGGCGCGGGGCGTCCCGCGGCCTGCACGCTGTCTTCCCCGTCTTCCCAGCTGGCCTTGCGCCAGGCCGCCATGCCGCCGAAACCCGAATCGATGGAGCCCGAGAAGCGCGGCGCCAGGATCAGGGTGTCGCGGGCCCGCTCGGGGTTGTGCGCCAGCAGCGCGGCGACAGATTCGTAATAGCGGTCGGCGTCGCGCTTGACGCCGTGGATCACGACCACGACCTGCTTGATGTTGCGCAGGTCGTCCTTGGCCAGGTCGCGGTTGGCGTAGACCGGCATCTTGTAGCGGTGGCCGGGCTTGCCCAGTTCCACGGACTGCCAGCGCAAGGGCGCCGCGCGCTTGGGCGCGGGCGCGGTTTCGCTGTAGTCGTAAGGGTCGGGCAGGGGCGTCTGCGCGCGCGCGGCCAGCGGCGCGAGCGCCGCCAGGGCGAACAGCGCGGCCAGGCCGCGAATGCGGTCCGGCCGCGCTACAAGCAAGGGGAGGATGGGTGCGCGGCGCATGGCGCGGCGGAAATTCAGCAGCTCTCTTGGCCCAGCAACTGCTTGAGCGCGGGCAGGTCCAGGATGCGGACCTCGCGCTGGTTGATCTTGATGAGGCCGTCGCGCGCAAAGCGCGAGAACAGCCGGCTGACCGTTTCCAGGGTCAGGCCGAGGTAGTTGCCGATTTCCTCGCGGCTCATGCGCAGCACGAATTCGGTGGAGGAATAGCCCAGCGAAGCGTAGCGCTGCGACAAGTTCAGCAGGAACGCGGCCAGGCGCTGCTCGGAGCGCATGGAGCCCAGCGATGCCAGCATCTGGTGCGAGCGGTTGATTTCGCGGCTCATCAGGCGGCGGAATTGCTGCTGCAGCGAGGGCAGGTGGGCCGCGACCCGGTCGATATCGGCCAGGCGGATGACGCAGACCTCGGAATCTTCCAGCGCCACGGCGGTCGAGACGTGCTTGCCGTCCAGCATGCCGTCCATGCCGACGATTTCGCCGGGCAGATGAAAGCCGGTGACCTGGATCTGGCCGGTCGCGTCTTCCAGCTGCGTCTTGAGGCTGCCGAAGCGCACGCTGTAGACCGCGTCCAGCGGGTGATTCAGCGAATAGAGCGGCTTGCCTTTTTCAAGGCGCACGCGTTCCCTGACCAGTTCGTCCAGCTTTTCCACTTCCGCGGCTGCCATGCCCACGGGCACGCACACATGCCCCAGCATGCATGTGGAGCAATGGGCGGCATCAGGGGCAACGGGGACCCGTTTTTGCATACGATGACCTCTATAGTGCCCATTGCGCGGACGGATGCCGGCATGGGTATAAAGCTTAAGACAAGCTGTATTGTAGTCCGTTGTTACTACGGGCGTCTTACGGGGCGTCCGATAGGGGGCGCGCAAGGCGGTAAGCGACCCAGTCGTCGGCGGCTATATCGACCGCCGCGCCGCGCAGGGCCGGGTCTATCGGGTAGTACTGGCAGCGCAGTTCCGGGGCTTGCGCGGGCGGTTCCAGGCGCGCCACGACCTCGCGCCGCACGAAGCAGCAGGGCTTGCCGGATTCGTACTCCTCGATCTCGTCCATCAGCGCCACCAGGGCGGGCTCCACCTGGAAAACGTCGCCGCGCACGCGCCGGCCGTCGTCCACCGGGATCAGGCCGGGCCAGTCGCCGAAGTCCACCAGGCGGCCCGGCACGCTGGCCGGACCGACATGGCGGGCCGCCGGCAGGCCGCGCCGGGCGGCGGCTTGAGCCAGGTCATTGATTTCGCCCGCGCGTAGGGTGCCGTAGACAAAAACGTATATGCTCATAGGTCAGGTTGTTGCTGCACGTCGAAAAAACCATGGCGCGGGCAGGGTGTTGAAATTCTCGCATCTGGCCGCATATTCAGGATATCGAGCCAGCCGGCACGTATCGGTCAGGCTCCCCAACAAGCCAAACGACCATTATGCGATTCGACAAACTGACTACCAAGTTCCAGCAAGCCCTGGCCGACGCTCAGAGTCTGGCCGCCCGCAACGACCATCCCTACATCGAGCCCATCCACGTGCTCTCCGCCTTGCTGTCGGATTCCGACAGCGGCGCGGGCAGCCTGCTGGCGCGCTCCGGCGTGGCCGTCAACCGGGTGCAGTCGGCCATCGACAGCGCCCTGAAGTCCCTGCCGCAGGTGCAGGGCGACGACAACGTCCAGGTCGGCCGCGACCTGCAGGCGGTGCTGACCCGCACCGACAAGGAAGCCGCGCGCCGTGGCGACACCTATATTGCCAGCGAACTGTTCCTGCTGGCGCTGGCGGACGACAAGGGCGACGCCGGCCGCATCCTGCGCGACGCGGGCCTGCAGAAAAAGGCCCTGGAGGCCGCGATCGACGCCGTGCGCGGCGGCGAGAACGTCTCCGGCGCGGAAGGCGAATCCAACCGCGAAGCCCTGTCCAAGTACACCATGGACCTGACCGAGCGCGCCCGCCAAGGCAAGCTCGACCCGGTGATCGGCCGCGACGACGAAATCCGCCGCACCATCCAGATCCTGCAGCGCCGCACCAAGAACAACCCCGTGCTGATCGGCGAACCCGGTGTGGGCAAGACCGCCATCGTCGAAGGCCTGGCGCAGCGCATCGTCAATGACGAAGTTCCCGAAACGCTGCGCGGCAAGCGTGTGCTGTCGCTGGATCTGGCCGCGCTGCTGGCCGGCGCGAAGTTCCGCGGCGAATTCGAAGAACGCCTGAAGGCCGTGCTGAAAGAGCTGTCGCTGGACGACGGCAGCAACATCGTCTTCATCGACGAACTCCACACCATGGTGGGCGCGGGCAAGGCCGAAGGCGCGATGGACGCGGGCAACATGCTCAAGCCCGCGCTGGCGCGCGGCGAGCTGCACTGCATCGGCGCGACCACGCTGGACGAATACCGCAAGTACATCGAGAAGGACGCGGCGCTGGAGCGTCGCTTCCAGAAGGTGCTGGTCGACGAGCCCGACGTGGAATCCACCATCGCCATCCTGCGCGGTTTGCAGGAGCGCTATGAAATCCACCACGGCGTCGAGATCACCGACCCGGCCATCGTGGCCGCGGCCGAGCTCTCGCACCGCTACATCACCGACCGCTTCCTGCCTGACAAGGCCATCGACCTGATCGACGAGGCCGGCGCGCGCATCCGCATGGAAATCGATTCCAAGCCGGAAGTGATGGACAAGCTGGACCGCCGCATCATCCAGCTCAAGATCGAGCGCGAAGCCGTCAAGAAGGAATCCGACGACGCTTCCAAGCGCCGCCTGGGCGTGATCGAGGACGAACTCGAAAAGCTGCAACGCGAGTACAACGACTTCGAGGAAATCTGGAAGGCCGAGAAAGCGGCGGTGCAGGGCACGCAGGCCATCAAGGAAGAAATCGACAGCGTGCGCGCCGAAATGGCGGAACTGCAGCGCAAGGGCCAGTTCGACAAGCTGGCCGAGCTGCAGTACGGCAAGCTGCCGGACCTGGAAGCGCGCCTGAAGGCGGCCGAAGTGGGCGCCGCGGAAGCGGCCGAGGAAGCCGAGGGCGGCGAAGGGCGTCCGCGCCTGTTGCGCACCCGTGTCGGCGCCGAGGAAATCGCCGAGGTCGTGTCGCGCGCCACCGGCATTCCGGTGTCCAAGATGATGCAGGGCGAACGCGAGAAGCTGCTGCACATGGAGGAATACCTGCATAAGCGCGTGGTGGGCCAGGACGAGGCTGTGCGCCTGGTGTCCGACGCCATCCGGCGTTCGCGCGCCGGCCTGGCGGACCCGTCGCGCCCCTACGGCTCCTTCCTGTTCCTGGGCCCCACGGGCGTGGGCAAGACCGAGCTGACGCGTGCGCTGGCCGAGTTCCTGTTCGATTCCGAAGAGCACATGATCCGCATCGACATGAGCGAATTCATGGAGAAGCACTCGGTGGCCCGCCTGATCGGCGCGCCGCCGGGATACGTGGGCTACGAAGAAGGCGGCTACCTGACCGAAGCCGTGCGCCGCAAGCCGTACAGCGTGGTGCTGCTGGATGAAGTCGAAAAGGCCCATCCGGACGTCTTCAACGTGTTGCTGCAGGTGCTGGACGACGGCCGCCTGACCGACGGCCAGGGCCGCACGGTGGACTTCCGCAACACGGTGATCGTGATGACGTCCAACCTGGGTTCGCACCATATCCAGAGCCTGGCCGGCAAGCCTTACGAAGTGGTCAAGGAAGTGGTGTGGGACGAGCTCAAGCAGACCCTGCGCCCCGAATTCCTGAACCGTATCGACGAAGTGGTCGTGTTCCATGGCCTGGAAGCGCAGCACATCGAGTCGATCGCCCGCATCCAGCTGCGCCGCCTGGGCGAGCGCCTGGAAAAGCAGGAGATGCGCCTCGAAGTGAGCGAACCCGCGTTGGCGGAACTGGCCCGCTCCGGCTTCGATCCGGTGTTCGGCGCGCGCCCCTTGAAGCGCGCGATCCAGCAGCAGATCGAAAACCCGGTGGCGCGCCTGATCCTGGAAGGCCGCTTCGGCCCGCGCGACGTGGTGCCGGTGGACTGGCAGGACGGGCAGTTCGTCTTTACGCGGACCTTGCAGTAAACGGGTCCGGCGCGGCGAGATCCCGGCCGCGCATGAAAACAACCCCCGGAAGCTGGACTGACGTCCAGTTTCCGGGGGATTTTTACATGCGTCTTCAGCTTGCGTCGGCGTAGTCCTTGCGTTGCGCCGCCATTTGCCTGCCCAGCGTCTGCAGCGCCCGCAGCACCACGGCCATGCCGCGGCGGGTGTCCTCATCGCGCATCAGGCCGATGAGGCCGGTCAGGCTCGGAGGACGCGCTTCCTGCAATGTGCGCGTGTGGGCATCGCGCAGCGTATTGGCGGCGGTCCAGGCGGCGCTGCTGGCCTGTTCCGACAGCAGCGCCAGCTTTTCCACCATGGACTGATCCAGCAGATCCACCAGATCGGACGCCAGCGACAGCAGGTCGGCGATGTTGTCCAGCCGTCCCGCTTCGGCCAGCAGGCCCAGCCTGTCGGCCAGCGCGCGTGCGCCCGGCCCGCCGCCCAGGAACGGAGCGGCCGCGTCGGCGACCTGCGTGGCGCTTGCTTCGTGCGGCGCGTTCATAGCATTCCCCTTGCGACGGCCCAGTACAGGCCGCGGTTGAACCCGTGGCGCAGCAGGCCGCCGAGTTTGGTGGGCGGCGTGGGCAGCACGTCATGGGTGTAGTCGTACCAGAGCGGCATGCCGGCGTTCAGCCCCATCTGGGCCACCGCCTGCACCCGGCCGTCATAGGCGCTGCACGGTTGGCCCAGCCGGATCTCGCCGGCGATGTTGTTGGCGATGACCGGCGCCTGGTTATGGCAGGAGCCGCCCGCCTTGCTGACCGGCAGGTCGACGGTGTCGCCGATGACGTAGACATTCTGCAGCCCGTAGACCTGCAGCGTCTCGTGGTCGGTCGGCAGCCAGCCTTCGTTGTTTTCGGCTTGCGACACGCCGGACTCCAGCACGACATCCACCGCGCGTATCGGCGGCGTGGCCATGAGGATGTCGAAGGGCTGTTCGCCGCCTTCCTCCGAGTAGGCGATGCGCCGGTCGGGATCGACCCGCGACAAGGTGAAGCCACGTTGAAACTGTATGCCCTTCTGCTCGAAGATGGCGGGTAGCACTTCGCAGGTTGGCCGCTGCAGGAACAGGCAATTGCGAAGCAGCTGCGAGGTGGTGGGGTAGGTGTAGATGATCTCCACCTTGTCGCGCACGCCGCGCCGCCGCAGGTAGTCGTCCAGCATCAGCGTGGTTTCGATCGGCGCGATGCCGCACTGGTGCGGGACGTTGGGCGTCTTGGGGAAGGTGACGCTGATGAATACCCGCCCGCGCTCGATGCGCGACAGGCGGTCCGCCAACTGCCTGGCGGGCGCGTATTGGTAGAAGTGGTCTCCGGCCTCCTTCAGGCCTTCGATGCGTTCGGGCGAGGGTACGCAGCCGGTGGCGATGACCAGATAGTCATAGCCGTAGCGCTTGCCGCCCTGCGTGGCGACCTCTTGGCGGTCGAAGTGGAACCGCGTGACCTTGTCGACGCGGAATTCGATCTCGGGGCGCAGCAGGGAACGTTCCGGCCGTTTCAGTTCCTCTTGGAAGAAGAGGTTGAAGGCCACGTACATGAACGCCGGTTTGTAGTAGTGATCCGGCGTGTCCGACAGCAGCGTGATGGAGACTTCACCGCGGCTGATTTCGGGGTACAGCTTTCCGGCGAGCTGATTGGCGAGCATGGTGCCGCCTACGCCGCCGCCTACGACAACAATACGCTTGTTCATAAACCACCTCTTATGGAGAGATTCTGAGGGCAAGTGCAATGCGTCTGTGTGTAACAACTGTTGTCGGCGGCGTCAACCTTTCAATCGATTTTCAGATTCGAATCGGCCGCGTAGACGCGTCCCGCGTCCACGCGTAGCGGTTGCGGATCGAGCGCCGCGCCCTGGCAGGGGCCTTCGATGCACAGCCCGTCCTCGAAGCGGAACAGGGCCGAATGATGCGCGCACATCAATACCTGGGCTTCGTAGGTCAGGACCGCGCCGTCGGCCGCGTTGAGCGTCACCGAGAAGTGGGGGCAGCGGTTGACGTAGCCCCAGACCGTCTGGCCCCGCCGCAGCAGGACCACCGGCTGCGCGCCCATCTCCGCCGTCAGCGAGCCGCCATCCGGAATGTCTTCGACCCGGCACAGCGCCGCCCCGGCGGCGTGCTCAAGCGCGGGGCAGCACGAAGTCATAGCGCCCCTCGTGGAAGTCCGACCCGAAGCCGTAGCGCTTGCCCAGCGCGGAATCCGCAGCTTGCGGGCGGTATTGCAGCACCAGCGAGGGCTTCACGCCGAACACCGCGTCCGACGCGAGATACGGATCGCCGGCGTTGAACAGATGGGTTACCAGCCGCTGGTGCCCAGGCGCATCGATCATGAAGTGCAGATGCGCCGGCCGGAAGATGTGCCGGCCGGTCGCCGCCATCATGCGGCCGACGGGACCGTCGCCCGGGATCGGATAGGACACCGGCAGGATGGTGCGGATCGCGAAACTGCCGTCTTCGCCGCTGCGGTAGCGGCCGCGCAGATTGCCCTGCGGCTGGTCCAGGTCCTGGCCCGAATACATGCCGTTGGCGGCCGTCTGCCACACGTCGAGCACGGCGCCGGCCAGCGGCCGGCCTTCGGTGTCGCGCACATGACCATGCACCAGCGCGGGCTCGCCTGGCGTCTGCGCCATGTCCTCGCCCGCCGCGCGCTCGGGCATGCCGGCCATGTAGAAGGGGCCGAACACCGTGCTCTCGGTGGCCTGGCCCGGCTTGCGGTGGTTGATGGCGTCCACCAGCATCGATACGCCCAGCGTGTCGGACAGCAGGATGAATTCCTGCCGCACCGCGCCGTCACAGATCTGGCCGGTCTCGGTCAGGAACCGGATCGCGGACATCCATTCGGCCTCGGTGGGCTCGACGTCGGCAACGAAGGCGTGCAGATGCCGCACCAGGGACTGCATCAGCTGACGCAGCCTGGGATCCGGCGTCTGGGCGAAGGCGGCGGCGACCGTGTCGGTCAGGGCGGTTTCGGCGTTCGGCATGGCAGGGTTCATGGCGGCTCCTCAGCGCTTGAAATGCGGCGGCACGGCGGCGTCCACATTGACCCACACGGACCTTGCCTCAGTGTAGTCATGCATGGCCTCGAAGCCCATTTCGCGTCCGTAGCCGGACTGGCCCACGCCGCCGAACGGACTGCCGGGATTGACCCGCTTGTAGCAGTTGATCCAGCACATGCCGGCGTGGATGGCGCCTGCCATTTTGTGGGCGCGGGCCAGGTCGCGCGTCCACAGGCCGCTGCCCAGGCCGTAATCGGTGGCGTTGGCGATGGCCAGCGCTTCCTCGTCGCTGCCAAAGCGCAGCACGGTGACGAAAGGGCCGAAGACTTCTTCCTGCGCGACGCGGTCCTGGGGCCGGGCTTCGACGATGGTGGGCGCGACGTAGTAGCCGCGGGCCAGTTCGCCGCCGGGCGCCTGGCCGCCGGCCAGCAGGCGCGCGCCCTGTTCGGCGGCAATGCCCACGTAGGACAGGACCTTGTCGCGATGCTGCGCCGAGGTCAGCGGACCCATTTCGGTATCGGGCGAACGCGGGTCGCCCAGGCGGATGGAATTCGCCAGCGCCGTGAAGCGCTCCAGAAAGGCATCGGCGATCTTGTCGTGCAGCATCAGGCGCGAACCTGCGATGCAGGCCTGGCCCTGGTTGTGGAAGATGGCCCAGGCCGCGCCGTTGATGGCGGCGTCGAGGTTGGCGTCGTCGAACACGATATTGGCGCCCTTGCCGCCGAGTTCCAGCTGTACCCGCTTGAGGTTGCCCTGGGACGCCTGCACGATGCGGCGGCCGGTGGCAGTCGACCCCGTGAAGGCGATCTTGCCCACGCCGGGATGCTCGGCCAGGCGTTGGCCTGCGGTGTGGCCGTAGCCGGGGACCATGTTGACCACGCCTTCGGGAAAGCCCGCCTGGGCCATCAGTTCGGCGATACGCAGGGTCGACAGGGGGGTGAGTTCGGAAGGCTTTAGCACCACCGTGTTGCCGGCCGCCAGCGCCGGCCCCAGCTTCCAGCTGGTGAACATCAGCGGGAAGTTCCACGGCACGATCTGGCCGACCACGCCGATGGGCGCGCGCTGCACGTAGTTGAGGAAGCCCGCTTCCACCGGAATGACGCTGCCTTGCAGTTTGTCGGCCATGCCGCCGAAGTAACGGAAGCAGCCGGCGGTGCGCGGCACGTCCAGGCCGCGCGTGTCGCGTATCGGATGGCCGGTGTCCAGCGTTTCGAGCTGCGCCAGTTCTTCCGCGTTGGCTTCGATCAGGTCGGCCAGCTTGAGCAGCAGGCGCCCGCGTTCGGCCGCCGCCATGCGCGACCAGGCGGGAAAGGCGCGTTGCGCGGCCGCGACCGCGCGGTCCACGTCTTCGGCTTCGGCCGCGGCGATGGCAGTGATGAGGGTTCCGTCGTGCGGGTTGAGCACGTCTATCGTGCCGCCGGCGGCTGCGTCCACGAAACGGCCGTCGATAAAGAGTTTGTTCTGCATGGCTCTGGATACTTGATGGGTGGAAGGAGGCGGATTCAGAACTCGACGGGGTAGGGCGCGAGTTCGCCGCTTTCGTAGCGCTGGGGCAGATCGGGGGTGGCGTTCTCCCAGACCAGCAGCATCGAGCGCTTGGTCGAATAACCCTGATGGCGGATGTCGGCGGGCATGGCGCAGATGTCTCCCGCGCGCATGGTGACGCGGGCGCGTGGCGCGCCGGTGTCCTTGTCGCCGATGTCCCAGACGATTTCGTCGGACAGTTGCAGGAACCATTCGACGCGGTCATTGCCATGGAACACCGGCAGGATGAACTCCTCGGTGGTGGGGCAGAACAGGCTGGCGCCGCAGACGGAGGTGACAGAGGGGTTCCAGGTCACGTCCGAGCGCGACAGGTACTTGAACAGGCTGAACGCGTGCAGCGCGCCTTCGTAGCCCGGTTCGGCCTGGATCTGCGGCTCATCCTGGGTCACGTCGGCGAAGGCGCGGTTGACCGGCAGGTCGTCGCGCAGCGGCGAGTCTTCCGGCAGGCCGGGCATGCGGCGCGTGGCGATGCGCGAACGCTCGATGGCGGCGATGTTGTCGCCGTGCTTGCGGCCGAAGGCGGAGCCGGTTTCCTCGGGCGCGGCGAACGGATCGAAGCCTTCGTTGGTCCAGTCGTGCAGCATGGCCTTGAAGGTGGCCATGATGAGCGGCGTGTCGAAGGTTTCCGTGTAGTCCACGCCCGCGGCCTTCATGACGCCGTTGAACGAGCCGGCGTAGACGTCCACCTTGCCGTAGTGGTTGCGCGTGCCGAACACGTGGTCGAAGTTGACCCAGCCGTAGAAGAAGCCCCAGGCCACGTCGCGCATCAGCGCGCGCAGGAAAGCGTCGGCCGCGATGGCGTGGGTGCGCGTCTGGCCCTTGGAAGGCCAGTGCACCTTGACGAAGTATTCGTCACGGGTGAAGGTGAACGCGCCGAGATCGAAGCGCTTGTAGCCGGTGACGGCGTCGGCGGGCCCAGCCACGACTTTGCCGGCGGCGAAGGAAGAGGCGGGAGCGGGGGTGTCCAGCATGGCCATATCGGTACTCCAGAAAAGGAAAAAGGGGGGCGGCTTACTGCAGGCAGATGTCCGCCCACTTCTCGACGGACAATTCGCCGGCGCGGGTCTGGATCAGCAGCACGCCCGGATACGGTGCGGTGAAGCGGTAGGCGCAGCCGGCGGGCAATAGGCATTGGTGTCCGCGGCCCAGCAGCACGCGGCCCATGGGCTTGCCGGCGGGGGCCGTCCCCGCCAGCACCGTGCCGTCAGCGGCGGGGGGCGGCTGGTCCAGCGCCAGGAATTCGACCTGGGCCTGGCCGTCCATCAGGATCGCGAACTCGTCGTGGCTGCAGGCGTACCAAGGCGATACGCCTTCGGCGCGCAGCGTTTCGATGACGTATTCC
This sequence comes from Achromobacter sp. K91, assembly GCF_003576205.1. NCBI lineage: Bacteria > Pseudomonadati > Pseudomonadota > Betaproteobacteria > Burkholderiales > Alcaligenaceae > Achromobacter > Achromobacter sp. K91. The sequence continues at coordinate 62,619 of NZ_QWFB01000012.1, forward strand.
AGGTTCTTGCCGACGACGACCTTTTCGTAGGGCGCCGAGTTCGCGGCCACCTCGAAAATGTTGGAAAAGACGTAATGGCGCGGCGAGCCTTGTGTGATCTCGATCGAGCCCTTGCGGTAATCCTTGAGCGAGCCGAAGACGGTGGTCGGTGTTGCGGTGTTCATGGTGCCTCCTGTGTCGGGTACTGCTGCCCGCGCGGCGGAAAAGGCGCGGACGGGGGAAAGGGGCGGGCGTCTCAGTCCACCTTGAGATTGATCTTGCGGATGACGCCGGTCCATTTGGCGGCGTCCTCGCGCAAGCGCAGCGCAGTGGCGTCGGGCGATTCGGGCTGCGGATCGAGGTCGTTGCCTTGCAGCTTCTGCTTCACCTCCGGAAGCGCCAGGGCGCGCGCCACCTCCGTATTCATGCGTTGCACGATGGCGGCCGGCGTGCCTTTGGGCGCGAACAGCATTTCGCGGAAGGTGGCGTCGTAGCCGGCCACGCCGGCCTGCTGCATGGTCGGCACGTCCGGCGCCTGGACCGAGCGCGCGCTGCCCGACACCGCCAGCCCGTAGAGCTTGCCGGCCGCAACGTAGGGCGCGACCACCGGCGAGGCCAGATAACCGCAGGGCACCTGGCCGGCCAGCACGTCCTGCGTGGCGGGCGACGGCCCCTTGTAGGGGACGTGCAGGATGTCCAGGCCGGCGCCCGACAGATAGAGCTCCATCGCCAGATGGCCAGGCACGCCCTGGCCGCCGGAGGCATAGCTGAGGGCGCCGGGCGTCTTCTTGGCTTGCGCGTCCAGCTGCGCCAGCGTGCTCAGGCCCGAGGCGGCCGAGCACACCAGCATCTGGTTGAAGTTCGCCAGCGCGACCACCGGCGTCAGGTCGTCGGCCTTGAAATTCAGCTTGCGGTAGATGGCGGGGTTGATGGTGACGACGGTGTCGGGCGCTTCGAGGAAGGTGTAGCCGTCGGCGGGCGCACGGACCACCGCTTCGGCGCCGATGTTGCCGCCCGCGCCGGGGCGGTTCTCGACGATGACCGGCTGCTTGAGCGACTGCCCCACGGCGTCGGCCACGATGCGCGCGGCGGTGTCGCCCGGCGATCCCGCGGGGAAGGCGACGACGATGCGGATGGCGCGCGTGGGCCACTCCTCCTGCGCCTGGACGTGCGACGCCGTGCTGGCGGCCATACAGGCTGCCAGCGCAAGTAATTGCGATTTCATGCTGTCTCCTGAGTTTATTTTTTTCAGGCGCCCTGGTCCGGGCGCGCTGCGCTACCACCTGCCGATATGGATGCCGACCGAGTCCTCCTTGCGTGTCCATCCCGTCATGGCGGCGTGGCTGACGGTGGGGTGGATCCTGCGGTTGCGCAGCCAGTCGAACAGCATGGCCTGGTAGCGTTCCCGCACGGACGCGTGCGCGGGATCCGCGCCCAGGTCGTCGTACTCGTCCGGGTCGGCGCGCAAATCGAACAGCTGCGGACGCAGGCCTTCGAAATGGACGTACTTCCAATCGTGGTCGCGCACCATGATGGTGTGGCAGCCGTCGGCGGGACGGCCCAGCGGTTCGCGTACGAAGTCGCGGAACGCGTAGTTGTTTTCCGAGAACACGGCGCGGCGCCAGTCGGAGGGTTCCTCGCCGCGCAGCAGCGGCAGCAGGGAACGGCCTTCGAGGATGTGGTCGGGGATCTCGGCGCCCAGCGCGTCCAGGATGGTGGGCACCAGGTCGATCGCTTCCACCAGCCGCGATTCCACCACGCCGCGGCGCGCGCCGTCGCCGGGCAGACGCACGATCAGCGGCACCTTGGCCACGCAATCGTGAAACAATTCCTTCTCGCCCAGGTAGTGGTCGCCCAGGTAGTCGCCATGGTCGCTGCAGAAGATGACCATGGTGTCCTGGTCGCGGCCGCTGCGCCGCAGGTAGTCGAACAGCACGCCCAATTGGTCGTCGACCTGCTTGATGAGGCCCATGTAGGTGGGTATCACGGTCTCGCGCACCTGGTCGCAGGAAAAGTTCCTGCTGACCTCGGCCTGGCGAAAGCCCTGCAGCACGGGATGCGCGTTTTCGAGTTCGCGCGCCGCGCGTTTGGCGGGTTGCATGTCGTCGGCCGAGTACATGGCGTGGTATGGCGCGGGTGCGACATAGGGCCAGTGCGGCTTGATGTAGGACAGATGCAGCACCCAGGGCTGCTCGCCGCTTTGCTCCATGAATTCGATCGCGCGCCGCGTCATGTAGGGCGTTTCGGAGTCGGCTTGCGCGACGCGCGCCGGCAGGCCGGCATAGCGCATGTTCCAGCCGGACAGGATCTCGCCGTTGGCGCCCAGCGCCGAGTTGGCGTGGTCGTGCCAGGGATTGGCGCCGTCGTAGCCTTGCTTGCGCAGGTATTGCGTGTAGTGGTGCGATTCGTCGCTGAAGCCCGGCGGCCAGATGCCGTCGTCGCGGTCGTAGGGCTCGAAGCCGCCTTGCGCGGCCAGCAGGCCGCTGGCGCTTGCCGGATCTATGCCCAGGCGCCGCATGCCGGACCTGTCGGCCTCCACGTGGGTCTTGCCCGCCACCGCCACGCGCACGCCCAGGGGGCGCAGGTAGTCGCCCAGCGTCATTTCGCTGACAGGCATGGGGACGAAGTTCCACACCGCACCGTGGCTGGTGACATAGCGGCCGGTGTAATAGGACATGCGCGACGGCCCGCAGACCGGGCCCTGCACGAAGGCATTGTCGAAACGCATGCCTTCGGCGGCCAGACGATCGATATTGGGGGTGCGCAGGCGCGGGTGCCCATAGCAGGACAGGTAGTCCCAGCGCAGTTGGTCGCACATGATCCAGAGCACATTGCGTACAGCCTGTCCGCTCATTCCCGCCTCTCTTCCCGTTCCGCCAGCCACCGCGGCTTGCGTTAGACGCCACGATATTTCGCGGGGGGTGGGCGGCTCAAGCAGGTTTTGCTAGAGTTTCACTGAGTGAAATTTCCGGTTGTGCTGAAAGAGGGGGCGCAATGAGCCGTTGGACGCCGAAGGTAAAGACCATAGACGCGCTGGAGCGCGGCCTGATCGTGCTGGACGAGGTGCGCGCCACGCAGGGCGCAAGCCTGCAGGAGCTGCATGTGCGCACCGGCTACGCCAAGGCCACGCTGCTGCGCATCCTGGCGACGCTGCAACTGCGCGGACTGATCTGGCGGCGGATCGCGGACGACTATTTTTGCCCCGCCAGCTCGCTCAACGAGCCCAGCCGGCGCGCGCGCGTGCTGGATCTGCTGGGCCAGTGCGCGGCGCCGGAGCTGGACCGGCTGCAGGCGCAGGTGCTGTGGCCGTCGGACCTGACGGTGCGCCGCGGCACCGCCATGATCGTGCGCGAAACCAACCGCAGCCAGTCGTACTTCACCATCCGCCGCGACAACATCGGCTTCCAGATCAACATGCTGCGCTCCGCAGTGGGGCGCGCGTATCTGGCGTTCTGCGCCGACAAAGAGCGCGATTCGATCCTGGCCGCGCTGCGCCGCAGCCGCCGCGAGGGCGACGCGCTGGCCCACGATTGCGCCGCCGTGGAGAAAATGCTGGAGCAGACACGCCGCCAAGGCTACGGCCTGCGCGAGCAGCGCTTTGGCGGCGACTACGACAAGACCCGCAAGGACCAGAACGACAGGCTGGAGGCCATCGCCCTGCCTATCCTGGCCGCGCCGGGGCGGCTCTACGGCTGCGTCAACATCGTGTGGATCCAGGGCGTACGCACGGCCGGGCAGATGGTGGAGCAGTGCCTGGAGCCGCTGTGCCGCACGGCGCGGGCCATCTCCGCCGGGATGAACCGGCGCGATTGAAGCCGTTCAGGCTTTGGCGGCCTTCGCCTCTGCGCGCGCCTGCGCGATGATGGCGCGGGCGGTCCAGCGCGCTACGTCCGTGAGTTCGGCCAGCTCCAGTTTCCAGATGTCCTTCAACACCAGGAACACCTCCGTCCCATAGACCAGCGACAAGGCCTGGGCCACGCGGTCCAGCTGGGCCGGGGTCAGCTCGGGCGCCAGCGGCGCGATGGCGCGCCTGAGGATGTCGACGCGATGGCCGCGCACCAGCCGGGGTTCGGTTGCGGCGCGTCCGGCGCTGGCTTCGGCGTGCTGCTGCAGCGACACCATGATGGCGGCGCGCAGCGGCGCTTCGTGCGCTGCCAGCCGGGGGTAGGCGAAGCGCAGCAGTTCGTCGATGCGGTCGGCGGCGTCGGGCGCGGCAGAGTCCCAGGCCAGGATGGGCCCGAGGCTCTCGTCCACCACGGCTGCGATCAGCGCGCTCTGGCTGGGAAAGTAGCGATAGGCGGTGGCGCGCGATACCTGCGCGTGTTCGGCCAGTTCGGCCACCGACGGTGTGATGCCCTGGGCCATCAGCCGCTGCGCCGCATCCAGCAGGATCTTGCGCATGCGCGCGCGCGGCCCGTGCGGCGGTTCGCCGCTGGCGGCGGCTTGCGGACTGGCCGGCGCGATCAGGCGCGCCGTGCCGGCCGCGGAGGGGGCGGGAGTTTGACGTGAGACAGGTGTCTCAGTATGATTCTTTCGTCTCATTTCTAGATTCTACAGGCCTCGCGGCCTCACATATCGAGGCGCGCACCGAGTGTAGCCGCCCGCGGAGGAGTCATGACGCATACGAATCGGCGGATCTACGTGGCCGCCACCTATGACACCAAGGGCCAAGAGGCTGAGTACGTGATGGACCTGCTGCGCCGGGACGGACTGGATCCGGTATCGGTGGACGTGTCCACTTCCGGCGCCGCCAGCGCTGCACAGGTGCAGGCCAGCGAGGTGGCCGCCAGCCATCCGGGCGGCGCGGGCGCGGTCTTCACCGGCGACCGTGGCACGGCCATCGCGGCCATGGCGCTGGCGTTCGAACGCTACGCGGCCGGCAACGCCGGGATAGGCGCGCTGCTGGGCCTGGGCGGCTCGGGCGGCACCGCGCTGATCACGCCCGCCATGCGCGCGCTGCCGATCGGCACGCCCAAGCTGATGGTGTCGACGATGGCCTCGGGCAATGTCGCGCCCTATGTCGGGCCCTCGGACATCGCCATGATGTATTCCGTGACCGACGTCGCGGGCCTGAACCGCATTTCCCGCCGGGTGCTGGCCAATGCCGCCGGCGCGATCGGCGGCGCCTTCAAACAGGCGGCGAGCGCCACGGCCGATGACGGCCGGCCCGCCGTGGGCATCACCATGTTCGGCGTCACCACCGCCTGCGTGCAGCAGGTGACGCCGCTGCTGGAGTCCCGCTACGACTGCCTGGTGTTCCATGCCACCGGCACGGGCGGGCAGTCGATGGAAAAGCTGCTGGACAGCCATCTGCTGGGCGGCGTGCTGGACCTGACCACCACCGAAGTCTGCGACTTCCTGTTTGGCGGCGTGCTGGCCTGCACCGAGGACCGCTTCGGCGCAGTGGCCCGCACCGGGCTGCCTTACGTGGGCTCCTGCGGCGCGCTGGACATGGTGAATTTCGGCGCCATGGACACCGTTCCGGAACGCTACCGCGGCCGCAAGTTCTATCCGCACAATCCGCAGGTGACGCTGATGCGCACCACCGTGGAAGAAAACACCCGCCAGGGCGAATGGATCGCCGCCAGGCTGAATCAATGCCAGGGCCCGGTGCGCTTCCTGATCCCGGAGGGCGGCGTCTCTGCGCTGGACGCGCCGGGACAGGCGTTCTGGGATCCGGAAGCCGACGCCGCGCTGTACGCGGCGCTGGAGGCGAATCTGGTGCAGACCGCCGACCGCCGTCTGGTGCGCGTGCCGTGCCATATCAACGACCCGCTCTTCGCCCAGACCGCGGTCGACCAATTTCTTGAAATCGCTACACACTGAGGACCGCCGCCATGCCGCGCTTTGACCGCAACGAACTCCTGGACAAGTATCGCGCCATGGTGCGCTCGCGCACGCCCATCGTCGGCGGCGGCGCGGGCACCGGCTTGTCGGCCAAGTGCGAGGAAGCGGGCGGCATCGACCTGATCGTGATCTATAACTCGGGCCGCTACCGCATGGCGGGGCGCGGGTCGCTGGCGGGGCTTCTGGCTTATGGCAACGCCAACGAGATCGTGGTGGACATGGGGCGCGAAGTCCTGCCGGTGGTGAAGAAGACGCCGGTGCTGGCCGGCGTCAATGGCACCGATCCGTTCTGCGATTTCGACGTGTTCCTGGACGACCTCAAGCGCCAGGGCTTTGCCGGCGTGCAGAACTTTCCCACCGTGGGCCTCATCGACGGCACCTTCCGCGCCAACCTGGAAGAGACCGGCATGGGCTACGCGCTGGAAGTGGACATGATCCGACTGGCCCACAAGAAGGGCATGCTGACCACGCCCTACGTGTTCAATGAGGACGACGCCGCCGCCATGACGAAGGCCGGCGCCGACATCATCGTGGCCCATATGGGCCTGACGACCGGCGGCTCGATTGGCGCCGAGACCGCGCAGACGCTGGACGGTTGCGTGGCGGCCATCGACCGCATCGCCGCTGCCGCGCTGGCGGTGCGCCCGGATATCATCGTGCTGTGCCACGGCGGTCCCATCGCCACGCCCGAAGACGCGGCCTACGTGCTGCGCGCGTGCAAGCATTGCCATGGCTTCTATGGCGCCAGCTCGATGGAGCGGCTGCCCACTGAACAGGCACTGACCGCGGCAACGCGCGAATTCAAGAGCCTGACGTTCTGATTCCGTCGCTTCCGACGTTTTCTCCATCCCTGGGCCGCGCGCCCGCAGGAGTCCGCATGCCGCATACCGTACACGTCAGCGCCATCATCCACGCGCCGCTTCAGAAAGTCTGGGCGAGTTTCCGCGACTTCAACGGCCTGGCCGCCTGGCATCCCGGCATCGCCGAAAGCCGCCTGGAAGAGGGCGGCCGCCATGACGCCGTAGGCAGCGTGCGGCACCTGTCGCTCAAGCCTTCCGGTTTCGTCCGCGAGCAGTTGCTGATGCTGGACGATCCGGGCACGGCGCTGCGCTATTCCATCATCGAGACCGACCTGCCCATGCGCGATTACATCGCCGGCGTGTCCCTGCATGCCGTCACCGAGGGCGGCCACACGCTGGTGGAGTGGTGGGCGGATTTCCGCGTCGAGGGCGCGGAGCTGAGCGACGTGGCCAACGCCGTGGGCCGCAACGTGTTCGCGGCGGGGCTGGCGGCGCTGGATGAGAAGCTGCGCGGAGCCTGATCGCGCCGAGCCTGTCTTTCAGGCTTTCAAACCCTTGGCCGGCATGCGTTTGCAGCCGGCCGGCAGCGGCGCGCTGCGCAGGTAGTCGTGGATGGCGCGAATCAGCGCCTGCGCGGCGGGGCTCAAGGGGTATTCCTTGTGCCGGATGATGCAGACTGTGCGCACGACCGTGGGCCGCGCCAGCAATGCGTAGGCCAGTCCCGGCTCCATTACCCGCTGCGCGGCCAGCGCAGGCAGTAGCGCCACGCCCAGGCCGGCCTGGACCAGCGCCGCCTGCGAGGTGGTGCTGGACGCTTCGTAGAATGGCGCGCCGGCTTCTATCGGCAGGTCGGCGCGGGCGCGCAAGAGCGCCATGATGCCGGTCTCGTCCACCACCCCCACCAGTTTGCGGCCGGCCAGGTCCGACCAGCGCATCGTGCCGTCGCGCGCGGGGCGCAGGCTGGCGTCGTCTTCCCGGTACAACACGCCGAAACGATCTTCCAGCAGGGCGTCGAACTGCAGGCCGGGCGCGTCGGCCCAGCGGCTGGTCAGGCCGAAGTCGACCTCGCGCGCGGCGACCTTGCGCTGGATGCGGCCGGAGTTGTCATCGCTGAGATACAGGCGCACCGCCGGGTAGCGGGCGGAAAACGCCGCGGCGGCGGGCGCGATGATCTGCGTGATGGCAGACGGCGCTGCCGCCACCCCGACCCGACCGCGCTCCAGCGCGCCATAGCGCTGCACGTCGTCTATCACCCCATCGAAATCCGCCAGCAGCCGCATGACGCGCGGCAGGAATTCCTCGCCGGCCGCCGTCAGCAGCACGCGCCGGCTGGTGCGCGCGAACAGTTGCGTGGCGAGCGCGTCTTCCAGCTGCCGCACCAGGCTGGTCACCGACGACTGCGTCTGGAAGAGGCGCTTGGCCGCGTGCGTGAAGCTGGATTCCTGGGCCACCGCGACGAAGGCGGTCAGGTGCTTCAGGGTGACGTGCTTGGGCAGACGATTCATTTCAAATAGCGATAGATGGATCAATAAAAACAATTTTCCCAGATTGATCGGGCCGACGATACTAGACCCTTTCGGCGTCCGCTGGCCTGGCGTATCCGCCGGCGACACCCTCAAGGCGGGAGCACCATGCGGCAGGAACCTCTGGATCTGATCATTGAAGGCGGCTGGGTCATCGACGGCCTGGGCGGCCCACGTCGGCGCGCCGACGTGGGCGTGGCGGGCGAGCGCATCGCCGCCATCGGCGACCTGTCGGGCAGGACTGCCACGCGCCGGGTGGACGCGCGCGGCAAGATCGTGGCCCCCGGCTTCATCGATGTGCATGGCCACGACGACCTGATGTTCGTTGAGCGGCCCGGCCTGGAATGGAAGACCACCCAGGGCATCACCTCGGTGGTGGTGGGCAATTGCGGCGTGAGCGGCGCCCCGGCGCCCTTGCCGGGCAATACGGCCGCGGCGCTGGCCCTGCTGGGGGAGACGCCGCTGTTCGCCGACATGCAGGCCTATTTCGGCGAGTTGCGCGCGCAGCAGCCCATGATCAATGTGGCGGCCCTGGTGGGGCACGCCAACCTGCGACTGGCCGCCATGCGCGACCCCGCGGCGCAGCCTACGGCCGAAGAACAGGACAGCATGCAGCGCATGCTGGACGAAGCCCTGGCCGCGGGCGCGGTGGGCTTCAGCACGGGCCTGGCCTACCAGCCTGGCGGCGCGGCGCATCCCGCTGAACTGGAGGGGCTTGCGCGGGTGGCGGCGGCGCGCGGCGCCATGCATACCAGCCATATCCGCAACGAAGGCGACGAGGTCGAGGCGGCCGTCGACGAGGTGCTCTCGGTTGGTCGTAACACCGGTTGCGCCACCGTGCTGTCGCACCACAAATGCATGATGCCGCAGAACTGGGGCAAGAGCCGCGCCACGCTGGCCAACATCGACCGCGCGCGTGGCGAGGGCGTCGAGGTGGCGCTGGACATCTACCCGTACCCCGGCAGCTCCACCATCCTGATTCCAGAGCGCGCCGAGACCATCGAGGACATACGCATCACCTGGTCCACGCCCCATCCCGAATGCGGCGGCCAGTTTCTCAGCGACATTGCGGCGCGCTGGGGCTGCGACAAGACCACCGCGGCGCAGCGGCTGTGTCCCGCGGGCGCGATCTACTTCGCCATGGACGAGGCCGAGGTCCAGCGCATCTTCCAGCACGAATGCTGCATGGTGGGCTCGGACGGCCTGCCCAACGACGCGCATCCGCATCCCCGGCTGTGGGGCAGCTTTACGCGCGTGCTGGGCCGCTACGTGCGCGAGGCCGAGCTGATGACGCTGGAGACCGCGGTCGCCAAGATGACGTCCCTGCCGGCCCGCGTGTTCGGCCTGGCCGGGCGTGGCCAGCTGAGCGAGGGCGCCTGGGCCGACATCGTCGTGTTCGACGCCGACACGGTCGAGGACCGCGCCACCTGGGAGGCGCCGACGCTGGCTTCCGCGGGCGTGGAGCACGTGCTGGTCAACGGCCAGCAGGTCTTCCCGGCCGAAGCCGGCATGGCGCGGCCCGGCATGGCCCGCCCCGGGATGGCCCGCCCCGGCAAGATCCTGCGCCGTGAAACAATGGCGCAAGCCGCCGCCGGCGCGGCCACATAAGAATTCCAACCATCCGTACAGGAGACATACCCATGATGCGCAAGACTTGCGTAGCCCTGGCGCTGGCCGCCATGCTACCCGCCGCCCACGCGGCTTTTCCCGACCATCCCATCACGCTGATCGTGCCGTTCCCGGCGGGCGGCCCGACCGATATCGTGGGCCGGCTTGCGGCCGCCAAGGCGGGCGAGATCCTGGGCCAGCAGATCGTCGTGGAGAACCGCACGGGCGCGTCCGGCACCATAGGCATGACCGCCACCGCACGGGCCAAGCCGGACGGCTACACCGTGGGCCTGGCCACCGTCAGCACGCACGGCACCGCGCCGCACCTGTTCCCCAAGCTGGCTTACGATCCGGTGAAGGATTTCACGCCCGTCAGCAACCTGGTCACCAGCCCCAACATCCTCAGCGTGAATCCGCAGTTCCCAGCCAAGACGCTGGCCGAGTTCGTCGAGCACGTGCGCGCCAATCCCAACAAGGACGGCTATGCCAATGCCGGCGCGGGCGGCGTGAACGACCTGGGCATGATCTGGTTCCTGCAGATCATCGGCGGCAAGATGAACAGCATTTCCTATCGCGGTTCGGCGCCCGCGCTGACCGATACGGTGGGCGGCGTGGTGCCGGTGATCTTCGACAATTTCCCGTCGTCGCTGCCCTATCTGAAGAGCAATCACCTGCGCGCCCTGGCCATCACCGGCGCCCAGCGCAACCCGCGTCTGCCGGACGTGCCGACGTTCGCGGAGCAGGGTTACAAGGATTACGACGTGACGGCCTGGTACGGCGTGGTGGGACCTGCCGGCATGCCTGACGACGTGCGCGACAAGCTGGCCGACGCCTTCGCCCGCGCCGTGCGCGATCCGGCGACCGCGGCCAAGATGGAAGAGACGGGCGCGTTCCCGCTGGGCAATACTCCGGCCGAGTTCGGCCAGCAGATCCGCGCCGAGCGCGACCGCTGGAAGACCGTGATCGAGAAGGCCGATATCAAGCTGCAGTAAACGCAGCTCAGTACACGTCGCGGCGGTAGCGGCCGTCGCGCTGCATGGCCTGCAGGCGCGCGGCGCCCAGTATGTCCTGCAGGGCGGCGTCCACGCCGCCGGCCATGCCTTGCAGGCTGCCGCAGACGTAGATCGCGGCGCCGGCATCGGCCCAGGCGCGCACGGCCTGGGCCTCATCGCGCAGATGGTGCTGCACGTAGCGGCGGTCGGCCTGATCGCGCGAGAACACCGCGTCCACGCGTTCCAGCGTGCCGTCGGCGCGCCACGCGTCGATCTCTTCCCGGCAGAACCAGTCATGCGCCGCATTGCGTTCGCCGAACACCAGCCAGTTGCGACGGCGGCCCGCGGCGCGGCGCGCCTTGATCAGCGCGCGCAGGCCGGCCAGGCCGGTGCCGTTGCCCACCAGCAGCAGCGGACGGTCGTCGGCAGGCGCGTGGAAATTGCGGTTGACGCGCACGCGCAGGTCGATCGCGTCGCCGGGCTGGGCGATGTGGGTGAGCCAGCCGCTGCCCAGGCCCAGCGCGCCATCGGCGCCGCGCATCTGGCGCACCAGCAACTGGATCGAACCGTCTTCCGGCAGCGATGCGATCGAGTATTCGCGGTGCGCGAGCAAGGGGCCGCCGGCTTCGCGCCGCGGGCCGATCTCGGCGATGTCGCCGGCCTGCCAGCCGCGCACGCCATCGGCTGGCGGCGTCAGCGTCAGCAGGTAGCAGGGGCCGCCCTGGCTATGTGGATTGAGCTGCTCGCGCGCGGCCAGGCGCCAGGATTCGTACACCGGCGCCTGCCAGTCGGGCAGGTCGCTGCGTCCGGCCAGCAGGCCCAGGTGGTGTTGCCAATGGCGCAGGGCGGCGGGGTCGCCGTTGTCGACTTCCACCAGGTCGAACAGCGGCGTCGCGCCCTGCGCGTGCAGCCAGTCGTCCAGGCGATGGCCGAAGCCGCAGAACTGGGCGTATTCGCTGTCGCCCAGCGCCAGCACCGCGTAATGCGCGCCGGCCAGCGCCGGGACCGTCTGCTGCATCTGTTCGGCGAAGGCCGCGGCGGCGTCGGGCGGATCGCCTTCGCCATAGGTGCTGACCACGAACAGCATGCGGCGATACGCCGCAAGACGCTTGGCATCCAGCTGTTCCAGCGAGGCCACGCGCACGGCGAGGCCGCCCGCGCGCAGGGATTCGGCGGTCTGCGCCGCCAGCGATTCGGCATAGCCGGTCTGCGTGGCATAGGCGACCAGCAAGGTGTCTTCAGGGACGGGCGCCTGCAGGGCTTGCAAGGCCTGCTCCTGCTGCGCCTGATGGCGCTTGGCGCGGCGGCGGGCCCAGACGCACAGAAGCAGCCAGGCGCCCACCACGCATGCTGCCGCGATCAACCGGGTTGCTGGCATGTCGTCAGGCTATGGCGGCAAGCGCCTGGAATGCGGGCGTGGCGACGACGCGCCAGGCGTCGCGCTCGCGCAGGATGAACAAGGCCGCCAGATCGTGGCGGCGCGCATAGGCCAGGCCCTCGTCTTCGCCCAGCACGGTCAGGGCGGTGGCGAGCGCGTCGGCCTGCATGCATCCGGAATGCAGCACGGTGACCGAGGCCAGATTGTTGCGCACCGGCAGTCCGGTGCGCGGATCGATGGTGTGGGCGTAGCGCTCGTCGCCGTTGCCCGCGTGGCGGCGGTAATCGCCCGAGGTGGCGATGCTGCGGTCGGATAGCGGCAGGGCCAGCGCATGGTCGTCGCTCGCGTCCGGCACTTCGATCGCGACGCGCCAGGGCTGGCCGTCGGGCCGTTTGCCGCGCGCGCGCAATTCGCCGCCCACTTCGACCAGGTATTGGGTGATGCCCAGGGCATCGAGCGCCATCGCGGCGCGGTCCACGCCGTAACCCTTGGCGATGGAGGAAAGATCCAGATAGGCGCCGCCCGGCTGCAGCGCGGCGTGGCGGTCGGTGTCGAGCCACACGCGGCGCCAGCCGCAGCGCGCGCGCGCCGCCTCGATGGCGGCAGGCGCGGGCGGCTCGAAGGCGCGCTGGTGCGGTCCGAATCCCCAGGCGTTCACCAGCGGTCCTACCGTGGGGTCATACGCGCCGCCAGTGTCCCCGGCCAGCGCCAGCGCGTGGCTCAGCACATGGAAGAATTCCGCCGGCAATTCCTGCCAGCCGGCCGCGGCCTGGTTGTAGCGCGTGATGTCGGAATCCGCTTCCCAGGTGCTCATCTGGGCGACCACTTCGTCCAGTGCCGCCTGGATGGCATGGCGCGCCGCGGCTTCCGTGCGTCCGGCCGGCAGCGCCATGCGCGCCGACCAGGTGGTGCCCATGGTGGCGCCGGCCAACGCCGCGGGCGCCGCCGGCATTGCCGGCATGGCGCCATAGGCGACGCGCACGGCCGCGGCCGGCGCGCCGCGCTGGGCGTAGGAAGGAGAGTTGGCCATGCGCCTGCGGCGGCTTAGGGCTGCAGCACTTCGACCGTGCCCGCGTAGGACAGGCGGCGCTTCTTGGCTTGCGGCACGCTGACCTTGGCGTCTTCCATGCCGGCCTCGATCCAGTACAGGCCGGGCTGCGGCCACTTCACGGAGAACTTGCCGTCCTTGTCCGTCTTCAGCTGGATTTCGCCGACCTTGTCGCGATAACGGCTGCCGCCGGGCACCACGTTGACTTCCAGTTCGGCGGCGGGCTTGCCGTCCAGCAGCATCTGGAAGGTGGCGGGCTCGTCGGTGAACAGGTCGTTCGGGTGGGTCACGGGCGCCAGTTCCAGGCCGCGGCCGACCGGCTTGACGGCCGAAGGCTTGCCGGCGGTCACGAAGGTTTCGACGCGGCCCAGGCTTTGCGAGACTTCCAGTTCATCGGCCTTGGCCGGAACGGCCTGCGCCAGGCCTTCGGGCTTGCCGAAGTAGCGCTTGTTCTTGCCGTCTTCCTTCCAGCGCGCGAACACGCCGTCGTTGACCACGGCCACGCGGTAGGTGCCGGCCTGCTTCAGTTGCAGGTCGAAGGTGCTGCGCAGCTTGCCCTTGTTGATGTTCTCGGCTTCGGCGGCGCTGCCGTCCGGGGCAGTCACGGCCAGGCCGTCCAGGCGCAGCGGGGCGTGGTTGAAATAGAACTTGTCGTTGCCGACGGCGGCGTCGACGGTGACCCAGCTGTCGGTGCCCGACAGCACCGTCGAGGACGGCACCATCCAGACGTCATGCGCCTGGGAGGCGAAGGGCAGGCACAGCGCCAGGGCGGCGGCCAGTTTGGCGGCGGATTTCATCGTTGCGCTCCTAGGGGATCTCAAGGTTTCAGGTCGAGCGCGATGGCGCCCAGTTCGTGTTCGCCGCGCGCGGTCAATTGCTCGGCCTTTTGCGGCGGCCATTGGAAGGGAATGCGCAGCAGCTCGCGGCCGCCGACTTCGCGTGCGGCTTCGACCACCACGGCGTACTGGCCGGGCTTCAGGCCCGACAGCGGCTTGCTGGCCGCGTCAAAGCTCAGCGCATGCTTGCCCACGGGCTTGGTCGCGCCGCTGACGCCGTCCACCGGGAACTGCTGGTTGCGGCCGCTGCGGCGCCACCATTGGCGCATGTCCTTGAGCCATTCCGTGCCTTCGTTATTCTTCTTGGCCACGTCGTACCAGACGGCCAGGTCGGTCGCGACGCTCTGATCCGGGTTTTCGATCCAGATCGCGACGTAGGGGCGGTGGTATTCCGCCACGTCCAGGCGCGGGATCTCGATGGACAGGCCGATGTCGGCCGCTTGGGCCGTTCGGGCGATCAGGCCGGCCAGCAGGGCCGACAGCAACAGCTTGCGCATGGAAATCTCCAGGGGCGGATCGTTGGAATCAATGTATGAAAAGCAGGGCCAGCACCACGGGGATCACCACGCCCAGGCCGACCATGGGCCAGGTCGCGCTGCGGTTGCCGGCGTGCATCTTGAGCAGCACCAGTCCGGTCAGCGAAAAGACCAGACAGGCGACGGCGAAGATGTCCAGGAACCAGCTCCAGGCCAGGCCGGTGTTGCGCCCCTTGTGCAGGTCGTTCAGGTACGAGATCCAGCCGCGGTCGGTGCGTTCGTATTCCACGTCGCCGCTGGCCAGGTCGATGGACAGCCAGGCGTCGCCGCCGGCGCGCGGCAGCGACAGGTAGACCTCGTCGGCCGACCACTCGGCCGGTTTGCCGGCGGCGGAGGCATCCAGCGTCTGGTCCAGCCATTGCGCGACGGGCGCGGGCAGCGGCGCTTTTTTTTGGGCTGGCGGGGGGGACAGTTGTTGCAGCACGGCGTCCGGCATGCGGGCCTCGCGGCTGGTCACGACCGCCCGGGACTCGATATGCGAGGCATTGTTCAGGGTCAGGCCCGTCACCGCGAACAACAGCATGCCCAGCAGGCACAGCGCCGAGCTGATCCAATGCCATTGGTGCAGCGTCTTGAGCCAATAGGCCCGGCGGCGGGGAGTGGGTTGACTGTCCATGGGGTATAGGGTGAAAGCCCGCGGATTCTAACATTTAATGAGAATGACTCTTATAAATGCCTCCGTGGTCCGCCCAAGGAAATTTCAATTGGTTTCGGGGCAAGCGTCGGCAGAAAAGGGCGCGTCGTGGCGCCTGCCTGCCAGCGGCGATAAGATAGGCCACCCGTTACAAACACCGGAGGTCGTCATGCTTGAACAGCAAGTCGTGGATCAGATCGGTCGTCATTGGGGTTGGGTGGCGTTGCGCGGCGTCGTCGCCATCCTGTTCGGGCTCATGGCCTTGCTCATGCCTGCCATCACCTTGTCCGCGCTGGTGCTGGTGTGGGGCGCTTTCGCGCTGGTGGACGGCGTGCTGGCCCTGGTCGCCGGCGTGCGCATCCGCGACAACGGCAAACCTTTGTGGGCGCTCATCATCGTGGGCCTGCTGGGGATCGCGGCCGGCATCGTCACCTTCCTCTATCCAGGCCTGACCGCGCTCGTCCTGCTCTACATCATTGCGATCTGGGCGCTGGTGTCCGGCATATTCCAGGTTGTCGCCGCCATCCGTTTCCGCAAGGACATCCGCAACGAGTGGTTGCTCGGCCTCTCGGGCCTGGTGTCCATCCTGTTCGGCGGCATGCTGATCATGCAGCCGGGGGCGGGCGCGCTGGCGCTGGTCTGGGTCATCGGCGCCTACGCCGTGTTTTTCGGCATACTGCTGCTGGTCTTTTCCTTCCGCCTCAAACAGCACAAGGCGTCCTGAAATCCGATGTCCGCATACCAAACCCTGATTCCCCTGAATTTCCTGGCCGTGGGCCTGGGCGCCATGTTCGGCGCCTGGACCCGCTGGCTGGTCAGCATGTGGCTCAACGTGGAGTCCTGGCCCTGGGGCACCTTCGCGGTGAACCTGGCCGGCGGGTACCTGGTCGGATTGGTCCTGGCGCTGGTGGCCGGGCATCCCGAATGGCCGGCCTGGGTGCGGTTGGGCGCGATCACGGGTTTCATGGGAGGCTTGACCACGTTCTCGACCTTTTCGGCCGAGACGGTGGCGATGCTGGAGCGCGGCGCCTACGCCAGCGCGCTGGGCTATGCCGGGTTCAGCCTGATCGGGTCGCTGCTGCTGACGGCGGCCGGGCTGGCCACTGCCAGCCTGCTGCGCTAAGGCCTGCGGGCGGCGTTCAGGCTGCTGCCGGATTCAGCACGCGGGCGGCCTGCAGGCCGCTGCGCACCGCGCCTTCGAGCACGCCAGGGTAGCCCGTGTCGGTCCAGTCGCCGGCCAGCGCCAGCGTGGGCCAGGGCGTGGAATTCAATGGCCGGGTCAGGCCCGGCACCGCCGCGAAGGTGGCGCGTTTCTCGATGAACAGTTCCGCGGCCGTCACTTCCGGCATGGCCGGCAGGCGCGCGGGATGGCGCGCCGCCTGTTCGGCCACCTGGTCGATCAGCGCTTCGATGACCTGCCGGCGGTTGCGTTCCGCGATGCCGGTGGCCGCGCTGGTCACCACGGCCAGTTCGCCGGCCTTGGTGTCGCCGGCCAGCTGCGCGCGGTCGAACAGCCATTGGCCGTAGTGGTCGCGGGCGGATTCCTCGCGCAGCATCATCATGGGTTCGGGCAGGCGCCAGGGATCCTGCAGCCGCAGGTTCAGCGTGGCGATGGGCATGTAATCGAATGCCTTGAGCGCATCCAGCAGCCCGGTGGCGCCCGCTTCCCGCAGCGGGGCGTCGAGCAGCCGTGCGGCAAAGGCGGGCGGCACCGCCAGCACGGCCGCGTCGAACCGTTCCTGGTTGATGTCGATGCCTTCAGCGGACGGGCGGAGCTGGCGCACGGTGCTGCCGTAGCGCATGGTCACCTGGCGCGCGGCGGCGTCGGGCCAGAGCGCGGACAGGTCGGTGCAGGGCAGCAGCATGTCGCTGTTTTCGCGGCTGCCGGTCAGGCTGTCGCGCAGCACGCGCGCGAACAGCGCGGCGCTGGCCGTGGCGGTTGGCGTGTTCAGCGCGGCCAGGCATAGCGGTTCCCAGACCTGGCGGATCAGCGCATCCGATTGCGCGTGGTAGTGCAGCAGGTGCAGGACGGTCCATTCGCGCGGCGGCGTCCAGGACATGGTCTTCAGGCCGCGCATCAGGCGCAGCGTCGCCAGGCGGTCCTTCCAGGCCAGGCCGCGCGCGCGCAGGATCGCCGCCGCCATGTGCAATGGGGCCGGCAGCCGCGGCGCGGCCAGGCGGAAGCGGCCGTCCAGGCTGGCCAGCTGCAGCGGCCGGCGCATCAGCAAGGCGTCCGGGTTGCGGCCGACGCGGCGCATCAGCGCCAGCGTGTGCTTGTAGGCGCCCGACAGCAGGTGCTGGCCGTTGTCCAGCGGCGCGTCGAAATCGGTGTGGAAGACGCGCCGGGCGCGGCCGCCCGGCGTATGGCCGGCTTCGAAGACGGTGACTTTGGCGCCGGCTTCGCGCAGGGCGACGCTGGCTGCCAGGCCAGCCCAGCCAGCGCCGATGACCGCGGCCTTCACCGCGCCAACCGGCGGACCAGTCCGCGTCCGCCGCCCACCCAGGTCTTCCAGGCGAGCCACAGCTTGCGCAAAGGGGTGAGCGAGATGCGCTGATGCAGCACCTGCCAGTTGTCGCGCTCGATCTCGTCGAGCAGCGCGTGGTAGATGGCCGCCATCATCAGGCCCGGGCGCTGCGCGCGGCGGTCCGCCTCGGGCAGGTTGCTCATGGCCTCGCGGTACAGTCCGCGGGCGCGCTCGGCCTGGAACTTCATCAGCGCGCTGAAGCGGTCGGAGTACTCGCCGTTCAGGATGTCCGAGGCCTTGACCTCGAATTGCTGCATGTCGTTGACCGGCAGGTAGATGCGGCCGCGCCGGGCGTCGTCGCCCACGTCGCGGATGATGTTGGTCATCTGGAACGCCAGGCCCAGCTTTTCCGCGTAGACCAGGGTCTTGGGGTCGGAGTAGCCGAAGACGCCGGCCGACAGTTCGCCCACCACGCCGGCGGCGTGCCAGCAGTATTTGCGCAGGCCCGGCCAGTCCAGGTAACGGGTCTGGTCCAGGTCCATTTCCATGCCGTCGATGACGGCCAGCAGGCGTTCGCGCGTGATCGAACAGCTTTGCAGGTGCGGCTGCAGCGCGCGCGTCACCGGGTGGTCCGGATTGCCGTTGTACATCTGGTCGACCTGCGTGCGCCACCAGGCCAGCTTGACGCGGGCCAGCGACGGGTCGGTGCATTCGTCGACCACGTCATCCACTTCGCGGCAATACGCATACAGCGCCGTGATGGCGCGCCGCCGCTCGGGCGGCAGGAAGAGGAACGAGTAGTAGAAGCTGGAACCGCTCTTGGCGGCTTTCTCCTGGCAATATTCGTCAGGGGTCATATCAGGTAATTGCGCGCCACAACATGATGGCCCAATCTTTGGCGCCCAATTCGGGGCGATTCATGAATACATCGTAGCCGCCCGCCTCGATACGCTCCAGCACGCGCAGCCCGCCTTGCACCACCAGACGCAGCTCCAGGCCCATGCGGCCCGGCAGGCGGCGCGCCAGCGGAGCGCCGAAGTGTAGCAGTGCGCGGGCGCGTTCGACTTCGAAGGCCATCAGGTCGCGCCAGGCGGGTGTCAACCGGCAGGCGGCCAGGTCCTCGTCCGTCACGCCGTGGCGGCGCAGGTCTTCCTGCGGCAGGTAGACGCGCTGCTTGTGCCAGTCCACCCGTACATCCTGCCAGAAATTCACCAGCTGCAGGCCGGTGCAGATGGCGTCGGCCTCGGTCACGTTATGCGGATTGGTGGCTTCGAACAGGTGCAGCATCAGCCTGCCCACAGGGTTGGCGGAGCGGGTGCAGTAGTCCGCCAGCGTGGCGTAGTCTTCGTAGCGCTTGACGCTGATGTCCTGTTCGAAGGCGGACAAAAGGTCGTAGAACGGCGTGATGGGCAACTGGTGGCGCGCGATGGTGGCCGCGAGCGGCACGAAGATGCCGGCCAGTTCGGGCGAGCCGGGTTCGGGCGTGGCGCCTGGTTCGGCGCCGATGCGGTGCAGCTCGGCGCGGAACGCGGCCAGCTGGCTCAGCCGTTCCGCGTCGGTGGCGCTGCCTTCGTCGGCGATATCGTCCGCTGCGCGGGCGAAACGGTAGATATCGGTCACGGCGCCGCGCAGCCTGCGCGGCAGCAGCAGCGAGGCGACGGGAAAGTTCTCGTAGTGATCGATGGGCATATTTGGAATTGCGGATCTGGCCTGGAGGCCTGGACCGATCCATTTTAGAGTAGTCGCATTCCGGCGGCACGGCGCCATGCCGTGCGGGACGCGGATCAGTTAGACTTAAGCGCCACAGGATCCCACACCATGCCGCGTCCCATATCCGCCACCGTCTCCGTTTCCGCGCTTGCGCACAATCTTGCGGCCGTGCGCCGCCACCTGGACCAGACGGCCGCCGCGGCTTCCGGCCTGCCGCCCTCGATCTGGGCAGTGATCAAGGCCAATGCCTATGGACACGGCATCGAGCAGGCCGTGGCCGGCTTCTCCAAGGCCCAAGGCCTGGCGATGCTGGACCTGGACGAAGCGGTGCGCTGCCGCGAGGCGGGCTGGGGCGGCCCCATCCTGCTGCTGGAAGGCTTTTTCGAACCCTCCGACCTGGACATCGTCGACCGCTACCACCTGAGCACCACGGTGCACAACCGCGAGCAACTGGACATGCTGGCCCGCGCGCGCTTCTCGCGCCGCGTCGACATCATGCTCAAACTGAACAGCGGCATGAACCGCCTGGGCTTCAGCCCCGCCGCCTACGCCGCGGCGCATGAGCGCGCCATGCTGCTGCAACAGCAGGGCGTGCTGGGCTCGGTGGGCAAGATGACCCATTTCGCCTGCGCCGACGGCCCCCAGGGCGTGAACGAGCAACTGGCGGTATTCAATTCGGTGACGCATAAGATGCCGGGCGCCATCAGCGTCTGCAATTCGGCTGCCACGCTGCGCTTCGCGGAGATCGCGGTTGCCTCGGAAACCCAGGCGCACTGGGTGCGCCCGGGCATCTGCCTGTACGGCGCGTCGCCGTTCGCGGACGCCGAAGCATCTTCCTTCGGTCTGAAATCGGCCATGTCGCTGCGATCGGAAATCATTGCCGTGCAGGATTTGAAAGCCGGCGATTCGGTGGGCTATGGCGCCATCTTCCGCGCCGACCGCTCCATGCGCATCGGCATCGTGGCCTGCGGCTATGCCGACGGCTATCCGCGTCACGCCACCACCGGCACGCCGGTGGTGGTGGCCGGCATCCGCACCCAATTGGTGGGCCGTGTTTCCATGGACATGCTGATCGTCGATCTGGGGCCCGTCCCCGCCGCCGGCGTCGGCTCCCCCGTGTCGCTCTGGGGCGAGGAAGGCCCCTCCGTGGACGAGGTGGCCCTGGCCGCCGGGACCATCGGCTACGAGCTGCTGTGCGCCCTGGCGCCGCGCGTTCCGGTCACCCGGGACGTCTGAAAAGGGCCGGTCCCTTGCGGCCGGGCAGGCTGTCCGGCAGGCAAGAATTGCTACGCAATTTACAAGACAGGTGGCGCCGGATGGTGTCTACTTGGAAGACCGGGCGCCCAAGCGCCCGTTTTTTACCAAGAAAACAGAAGCGAGGTTTCAACCCATGAAGGACAAATGCGTGCTCGTCACGGGCGCCACCAAAGGCATAGGCTGGGCGCTTACTCAGCGGCTGTCCGACATGGGCTGTCATGTGGTGGGCATCGCGCGCAACACCACCGACGTGGACTTCCCGGGCTACCTCTATGCCTGTGACCTGGCGGACGCCGGCCGCACCGAAGAGGTGCTGCGCGAGATCCGCGAGAAATTCCCGGTCGACGCCGTGGTCAACAACGTCGGCATCGTCTCGCCCCAGCCGCTGGGCGAGATCGATCTGGCCACGCTGTACAACGTGCTCGACCTGAACGTGCGGGTGGCGGTGCAAGTCACCCAGGCCTTCATCGAATCCATGAAGGTGCGCCGCGCTGGGCGCATCGTCAACGTGGTCAGCCGCGCCATCCACGGCGGCCTGGAGCGCACCGCCTATTCGGCCGCCAAGAGCGCGCTGGTCGGCTGCACGCGCACCTGGGCGCTGGAACTGGCCGAATACGGCGTCACCGCCAACGCGGTGGCCCCCGGCCCGATCGAAACCGAGATGTTCCGCGCCACGCGGCCTGCCGGCAGCGACGCCGAAAAGCGCGCGCTGGCCTCCGTGCCCATGAAGCGTTTGGGCACGCCCGCCGAAGTGGCGGCCGCGATTGCATTCCTGCTGTCGGACGACGCCGGCTTCATCACCGGCCAGGTGCTGGGCGTGGATGGCGGCGGCAGCCTGGGCGGCCGTTCCTGACGTTTTCAGGCTTGTTTTCAGCCTTTCACTGCGCTGCGGAACGCCGCGCCCAGGGCCGTCAGCGCATCGCGCGCGCGGCCATCCCTGACCCTGGTGTGCAGTAAGACCGGCAGTTGCGGCAGGGCAGGCAGTCCCATCCTCGGGCCCGCGTCGACCGCGCCGAAGGGCAGCATGCGCGGAGACAGCGCCGCAACGCCGAGTCCCGCCATCACGGCGGACGCGACCGCCATTACGCCGCCGCCCACAAAAACTTCCGTCCACGGTATGCCCGATTCGTCGAGCAGTTGTTCGGCGATGGCGCGCACGCCGCAAGGTTGCGCCATGGTGGCCAGGGGCAGCGGTTCGCCTGCCCGGTGCTGCCAGTCGGGCGCCGCGTACCAACCGAATTTTTCCTTGGTCAGGACTTGGCCGTCATCGCGTCCCGCATGCAGGCGCACGATCACCGTATCGAGTTCGCGCCGGTCGTAGCTCTGGAGCAAATCGCCGGATGAGGCAATCCGGATTTCGATCAGCAACTGGGGATCCGCCGCGTTCATGCGCGCGATCAGCGCCGGCAGTTCCGGTCCCGCCACGTGTTCGCTGATGCCGACGGCAAGGCGCTGCCTGTCCTCGGCAGCCGCGGACAGCGCACGGTCATGCGCCGCCAGCAGTTCGCGCGCCTGTCCAAGAAAGGCGGCGCCCCTGGCCGAAAGCTCCACATACCGCGGCGTGCGTTCGATCAGGCGGAAACCGAGCCGGTCCTCGAGCCGCTTGAGTTTCAGGCTGATGGCGGCCTGCGTCGTCTGCAGGACTTCGGCGGCGCGCGTGAAGCTGCCCAGTTCGGCAATGCGGACAAAGGCCCTGACCGCGGCGATATCCAGTGGGCGTTCAGTCATTTCAGATGCTTATCATTGAAATATAGAGCCATAGCTTATCAGAATGGCTAACATGGAACGGCACAACAACGGAGAACCACCATGCCGCTAGTCCATGTCTCATTGCGCGCTGGCAAGCCGCAAGCCTATCGCCAGGCCATCTTCGACAACATCTATCTGGCCATGCGCGAAACGTTCAATGTTCCCGAAGACGACCAATTCATGACCATGACCGAGCATGAGGCGTCGAACTTCCGCTATAGCCCGACCTACATGGACGTGGCGCGCAGCGACGACCTCGTCTACATCCAGATCACGGCGAACAACACGCGCAGCCTGGAACAGAAGAAGGCGCTGTTCCAGCGGATCGCGCAGCGCCTGGGCGAAGATCCCGGCCTGCGGCCCGAGGACGTGTTCGTGAACCTGGTGGAGGTGGCGAAAGAGAACTGGTCTTTCGGTTACGGTCTCGCGCAATACGCTTGAGACCGGGAGGCGGCTGCGGCGCTACGCGCCCAGCGCGCCAGCTTCCACCCGCAGCGCGTCCAGAAAGCGCTGCAGCGCCGGCGCCGCTTCAACCTGCGCGCGCTGCACCACGCCTACCGGCGGCAGGTTCCAGTCGGGGCGGAATCTCAGGATGGCCAGCACGCCCAGCGCGGCATAGTGCTGCGCCACCGCGCGCGGCATGGCCGAAAGCAGGTCGCTGCTGCGCAACAGCACCTCGTTGGCCAGCAGCGATACCGATTCGGCCATGGGCGCGCGCAGCGTCAGTCCCTGTTCGGCGAAGTAGGAGTCGATGCGCTGGCGCAGTGGCGCCTGGGGCGGCGGCAGGATCCAGTCCTGCCGCGCCAGCGCAGCGGCGGTGATACGGGTGGACTTGGCCAGCGGATGGCCGACGCGCGCCACCACGCAGATGGGCTCTTCGTACAGGACCTCGGTACGGAACACGGGCTGTGTCGCGTCCAGCATCAGGCGGCCCAGTACGCAATCGAGTTCGCCGCGCGCCAGGCCGGCCAGCAGCGCGTCGTGCGCGCCTTCCTGCAGCATGACGGTGACGCCGGCATGGTCGGCGCGCAGGCGCTGCAGGGCGCGCGGCACCAGCACGGGCAGGGCCACCTGCTGCACGCCGACGCGGATGCGGCCGCTGGCGCCGGCGGCCAGCGCGGCGATCTCGTTGCGCGCGCCGGACAGGTCGGACCAGAGCACATCCGCCTTGCGCGCCAGCGCATGGCCGAAGCCCGTGGGCACGATGCCGCGGCGCGTGCGCTGGAACAGCGGCACGCCGAACATGTCTTCCAGTTCCAGCAGCTGCTTGCTGGCCGCGGGCTGCGTCATGCCGAGCTCGGCCGCGGCCTTGTGCACGCTGCCCAGGGCATAGAGGGCGCGCAGCAGGTCCAGGTGGCGCATGCGCAGGCGTCCGCCAATGTGGTGCAGTTCGGGAATGCGGGGTGTGGCAGGCATTTTTGCAATTCCTGTTGGTTATCACAGCATTCTAATAATTGATTAGATTGTATGCACCCCATCCCTATACTGGATCGCAGTTCAACCGACCTGTGCAAAAGGGGAAAACATGAAGATCACGATGCTGGGAACCGGAGCCGCGCTGCCCGATCCCGACCGGGGCCAGTCCGCCATCCTGCTGACCCTGGATGACGATACCCACTACCTGTTTGACTGCGGCGAGGGCGCCACGCGCCAGATGGTGCGCGCCAACGTCGATCCGGCCAAGGTCGGCTTCGTGTTCCTGACGCACCTGCACCACGACCACATCTGCGACTATCCCTACTTCGTCATCTCCAGCTGGATGTTGAACAAGACCGGCGCGCCGCTGGTGCTGGGGCCGAAGGGCACCCGCCATTTCGTCGATCACCTGTTCGAGAACGGCGCCTACCACACCGACTACCAGGCGCGCAGCGCCTATCCGGTGCGCCAGGCCAATCTGGAAGCCATGCGGCCCGAGGTGCGGGAAGTCAGCCCCGGGCCGGTGTTCGACGACGGCAGGGTGCGCATTTCGGTCGATTGGGTGGAGCACATTCCGCGCGACGTCTGCGAATGCTTCGGCGTGCGGGTGGAGGCCGAAGGCAAGGTCATCGCGTTCAGCGGCGACACCGCGCCCTGTGAAGCCATGGTGCGCCTGGCGCAGGACGCAGACCTGTTGATCCATGAATGCACCTTTCCAGAATCATTCATCGCGCACCGCGCCAAGACCGGCGTGGGCACCTATGCGCACACCAGCCCCACGGACCTTGGCATCATCGCCAGCCGCGCCGGCGTCAAGAGCCTGGTGGCGACGCACTTCGGCCATTTCGATTCGACCAGTCCGGTGATCAAGCGCGCCGCGGCCAAGCATCTGCCGGTGGAACTGATGGGACCGCACTTGATGGACGAGATCGTGGCCGACATCCGCAAGAACTATTCGGGCCCGCTGCGGCTGGCCCATGATCTGATGCGTATCGACCTGTAGCATCCGCGAGGAAAACCTGCCGGCCGCCGGGCCGGCGCGCGCGGGCACGGCCCGCCGGCCAGGGAGAACACCATGACGTACCGGACTTGCGCCGTATCCGTTTTGCTTGCCTGGGGCCTGGCGGCATCGCCGCTGGCCGCCCGGGCGCAGTATCCCGATCATCCCATCCGCGTCGTCCTGCCGTACGCGCCGGGCGCGGCGGGCGACGTGGCCATGCGCCAGATCCAGCCCCTGCTGGAAAAGCGTCTGGGCCAGCCTCTCGTCGTCGATTACAAGACGGGCGCCGGCGGCAACATCGGCGCGCTGGAGGTGGCGCGCGCCAAGCCCGACGGCTACACGCTGGTGCTGGGCGCGACCAACAACTTCGTCATCAACCAGTTCCTGTACCGCAAGCTGGGCTTCGATCCGCTGGCCGACCTGGAGCCGGTGGGCAAGCTGGCGGACGTGCCGGCCTTCGTCTACGTCAGCGCGCAAGTGCCGGCGCAGGACTACGCGCAGTTCGCGCAGTATGCGCGCGCGCAGGCCGGCAAGCTGAACTACGGATCGCCGGGCATGGGCACTACGCCGCATCTTTCCGGCTACCGCCTGTCGCATGCCATGGGTGCGGGCATGACGCACATCGCCTACCGCGGTTCCTCGCCGGGGGTGCAGGCCTTGCTGGCCAACGAGATCCAGATGTACATCGGCGGCTACAGCATCGCCGCGGCCTACATGCCGCAGGGCAAGGTGCGGGCCTTGGCGGTGGCGGCTCCCGAGCGCTTTGCCGGCCTGCCCGACGTGCCTACCGCGGCCGAGGCTGGCATGCCGGACGTGGTGCAGGGCAACTGGTGGGGCTTTGCCGCGCCCAAGGGCACGCCGCCCGAGCGCGTGGCGCGCTTTGCCGACGTCCTGCACGAGGTGCTGGCCTTGCCGGAGGTGCGCCAGGCGTTCCTGGCGGGCGGCTTCGTACCGGGACAGGACACGCCCGCGTCGTTCGCCTCGGCCTGGCGCCGCGAAGCGCCGCAATGGCAGGCGGTGGTGCGCGAATCCGGCGTGGTGCTGGACAACTGAGGAGCGGGACATGAAGTACACGCGCCGCGGTTCAGGCCGCCCGCTGTTCCTGCTGCATGGTTTCTGTTCATCGTCCGCGATCTGGAGCGGCCTGTTGGGCGCGCTGGCCGATGAGCATGACGTGATCGCCGTGGATTGGCCGGGCTTCGGACGCGGCGCGCAAGCGGCTCCCTTGCAGGGTTTGCCGGCCTACGCGGACGCGCTCGTCGCGCTGGCGGATGAACTGGGCATCGCCAGCTTCGACGTATTGGGGCATTCGTTCAGCGGCTTCGTTGCGCAGCAGCTGCTGTGCGCGGTTCCGGGGCGCGTCGGCCGTGCCGTGCTGTACGGCGCGGGCTTGAGGGTAGATGGCGCCGCGCGCTTTGAGCCCATGGACCAGACCTTGGCGCGCCTGCGCGCGGACGGCCCGCGGGCCACCGCCAGGCGCGTGCTGGGCGCCTGGTTCCGGCAGGGGGAGCAGGCACCGGCCTACGCGGGCTGCCTGGAAGACGGCATGACCATGAGCGCGGCCGGCGCGGCCTCGATGATCGCGGCAGTTGCGGGCGTGGACTACACGCAGGCGCTGGCGGCGGTGCGCGCGCCGGTGCTGGTCATATCGGGCGAACTTGAACGCAGCCATCCGCTGCCCTCGGCGCTGGCCTTGCGCGCCGCCTTGACCCACGGCAGCCTGTGCGTGCTGCCGGACTGCGGGCATGCCGCGCACCTGGAGCGCCCGCTATTGTTCAATACCGCCGTGCGCGAGTTCCTGGCGGGCCGGGACGGTGCGCCCCGGCCTGCGGGTCAGTAGGGACCCTTGGCCGCCACGGGGGCGGCCGCGTTCTTGAATTGGCCCGCCAGCTGTTCGGCCGCGCGCGCCAGCAGGGTTGCGTCCACGCCCACGGCGACGAAGGTCGCGCCCAGCGACAGATAGTGCTTGGCGCGGTCCACGCCGCTATGCAGGATGCCGGCGGCCTTGCCGCTGCGCACGATGCGCAGGATGGCGTCGTCGATCGCCTTGACCACTTCCGGATGCTCCGGCTGGCCCAGGTAGCCCATGCTGGCCGAGAGGTCGGCCGGGCCGATGAAGGCGCCGTCCACGCCGTCCACCGCGAGGATCTCTTCCAGCGCGTCCACGCCGCGCGGCGTTTCGATCTGCACCAGCACGCACATCTCGTCATTGGCGCGGCGCAGGTAGTCGGGGATGCGGTTCCAGCGCGACGAACGGGCCAGCGCGCTGCCCACGCCGCGCACGCCTTGCGGCGGATAGCGCACCGCGGCCACGGCGGCCGCGGCTTCTTCCGCGGATTGCACCATGGGCACCAGCAGCGTCTGCGCGCCGGTGTCCAGGATCTGCTTGATCTGCACCGCGTCGTTCCAGGCCGGCCGCACCACCGGAGCGACCGGATAGGCGGCCATGGATTGCAGCTGTTGCAGCGTGGTCTGCAAGGTGTTGGGCGCGTGCTCGCCGTCGATCAGCAGCCAGTTGAAGCCCGCGCCAGCGATGATTTCGGTGGAGTAGGCGCTGGCCAGGCCCGCCCACAGGCCGATCTGGGGCTTGCCGCTGCGCAGGGCCTGCTTGAAGGTGTTGGTCAGTATGTCCATGGATGGTGGCGTGGTCAGATGAAATGGCAGTTGACGGAACCCAGCACGCCGTAATCGACGTTGAAGGTATCGCCAGGGCGGGCCAGCACCGGCCGGGTGAAGGAGCCCGACAGGATGATCTCTCCCGCTTCCAGCGCCACGTCGTGGGCGGCCAGCTTGTTCGCCAGCCATACTACGCCATTGGCGGGATGGTTCAAGACGCCTGCGGCCACGCCGGTTTCCTCGATCACGGCGTTGCGCGACAGGATGGCGCCGATCCAGCGCAGGTCCAGCTCGCCGATCTTCACCGGCCGTCCGCCCATCACCACGCCGGCGTTGGCGGCATTGTCGGCAATGGTGTCGAACACCTTGCGCGGGCGCTTGCTGTCGGGGTCGATGCTGTGCGAGCGCGCGTCGATGATTTCCAGCGCCGGGATCACGTAGTCGACCGCGTCATAGACCTGGAACAGCGTGACGTCGGGGCCTTGCAGGCGCTTGCCCAGCACGAAGGCGAGTTCGACTTCCAGCCGCGGCAGGATGAAGCGGCCCGCGGGTATGTCCGCGCCGTCATTGAAGAACATGTCGTCCAGCAGCATGCCGAAGTCGGGTTCGTCGATCTGCGAGGCCTGTTGCATGGCGCGCGAGGTCAGGCCGATCTTGTGGCCGCGCTTGATGCGGCCTTCGGCCAGCTTGATGTCCATCCAGGCGCGCTGGATGGCATAGGCGTCGGCAATGGTGATGTCGGGGTACTCGAGCGAAATCTGGCGGATCTGCTGGCGGGTGCGTTCGGCTTCGTGCAGGCGCGCGGCGATGGCGCGCACGGTATCTTTATCTAGCATCGGAGTTCCAGGTGTCATGGAGTTGGAGTGGAATCAATTGGGGAAGGGGACGAGCGTGTTGACCAGCCGTCCCACGCCTTCGATCTCGGTCACGACTTCGTCGCCGGGCTGCACGTTGACGATGCCGTCGGGCGTGCCGGTCAGGATCAGGTCGCCGGGCGAGAGCGTCATGAAGCTGCTGAAGTACTCGATCAGCGCGGGCACGTCGAACACCATGTCGCGGGTATTGCCGCGCTGCGTCTCCACGCCATTGACGGTGGTGCGCAGGTTGAGGTTCATGGGGTCGGGCACGTCGTCGCGGTCCACCAGCCAGGGGCCTAGCGGTGTGCAGGTGTCGCGGCTTTTCACGCGCAGATTGGGGCGGTACCAGTTTTCCAGGTAGTCGCGCAGCGCATAGTCGTTGGCCACGGTGTAGCCGGCCACGCAGTCATAGGCCTGGGCGCGGCTGACCTTGCTGGCGGTCTTGCCTATCACCACCGCCAGTTCGCATTCGTAGTGCATGAAGGCGACGTCGGCGGGGCGCAAGGTCTGGGCGCGGTGCCCGACGAAGGTGTTGGCGGCCTTGAGGAAGCCCAGCGGCTCGTCCGGGGCCTTGAACGCCAGTTCCTTGGCGTGGTCGGCATAGTTGATGGCCAGCGTGAAGGTGGTGCGCGGCTCGAAGGGCGGCAGCCATTGCAACGCGTCTTCGGCATACACGCGTCCGTCGGCCAGGCGGACCTGGCCGGGGCCGGCTTCGGTGGCGGCATGGATGACGCCGTCCAGGGAAATACGGGCATGTTTCATGGCGGGCTCCTGGGCTTATCGGGCGGCGGCCAGCGCATTGCCCAGCGTGCCAACCCGGGAAATGCTGATCTCGTAGCGCTGTCCGGCGCGCGCGCGCGGCGCGCCGTGAGGCGTGCCGGCCAACAGGATGTCGCCCGCTTCCAGCGTCATGAACTGGGTCACGTCGGCGATCAGCCGCGCTACGGGACGGATCAGGTCGGCGGTGCTGGCGCGCTGCGCCACCTGGCCGTCGATGCGCACTTCGATGTCCAGGGCATCCACGTCGCCGACCGCGGCCACGGGGGCGAGATCCTGGCCGATGGGGCAGAAGCCGTCGCGGCATTTCTGCTTGAGCGCGGGGCGGAAGTAGCTGGCGTGCGGCACGGACAGGTCCGCCACCACGCGGTACCCCGCCACATAGTCCAGCGCCTCGGCTTCGCTCACGCGGGTCGCACGGCGGGCGAACACCACGCCCAGGCAGGCGCCCACTTCGACCTCGTCCACGTCGGCGGGCAGGGCGATCACGTCGCCATTGCGGGCATAGGTATTGGCCGGCTTGATGTAGAGCACGGGCGCCTTGGGCGCGGCCTTGTAGGGGGGCGCGTCCACAGCCTCGCCCAGCGCGGCCAGCGCCTGGCGCGTGTTCAGCGCCGCGCCCACCACGGTCCGCGGCCACGGCGCCGTGGCTGCGGCTGCGCGCGCGGCCAGGTGTTCGCGGTAGTTGTTGAGCTTGTAGTTCAGCACCGGGTCGGCTTCCTCGATCTGCATCGAGATGCCGAGCGGGCGCGCCGCCATCTGCGGCGCCAGCGCGGCGGTCAGCGCCTGGAACACCCGCTCGCCCAGGGCGGCTTTCTGTTCTGCATTGCGGCCGTGGCCGATGCGCAGCACCACGTGGACGAAGGCGTTGTCGGGATGGCCGTCGACGATCAGGCAATCATCCACGCGCAGCGCGCGGGTGCGCGCGCCGGCCAGCGGGAACAGGCTGCCGTCGCCCACGGCGGCGTCCTGCACGGTCCGCATCAGCGCCTGCGTATCCAGGGCCAGATTGCCTGAGTATTCGATCCAGATATGGGGCATGGCCTTGCTCCGCATGATGTAATTATCATGTTAACTAGTTTAATGAAAAACTGCGATGGCAACAATCGGCCATAGGGTTGCCAGGGCCTGTTCCGCCTGGGGGTTTCCCGACGTTGACAGCGCGTTCCGGCAAGCATAACGTTAACTTGTTAATTAAATTTGCGCCGGACGGTCCGGCGCGGACAGGACGAGGAGCCGCGCGTGAGCATCAAGCACTGGATCAACGGCAAGCAGGTCGACAGCCGCGACCGCTTCATCACCAGCAACCCGGCCACGGGCGAACCCATCGCCGAGGTGGCCGCGGGCGGGCAGACCGAGATCGACGCGGCCGTCGCGGCAGCCGCCGAGGCCTTCCCCAAATGGGCCAACACGCCTGCCAAGGAACGTGCCCGCCTGATGCGCAGGCTGGGCGAACTGATAGACCAGAACGTGCCGCAGCTGGCCGAACTGGAAACCCGCGACACCGGGCTGCCGATCTCGCAGACCCGCAAGCAGCTGATCCCGCGCGCCTCGGAGAATTTCAATTTCTTCGCCGAGGTCTGCACGCGCATGAACGGCCACACCTATCCGGTGGACGACCAGATGCTGAACTACACGCTGTACCAGCCGGTGGGCGTGTGCGCGCTGGTGTCGCCCTGGAACGTGCCGTTCATGACCGCCACCTGGAAGACGGCGCCTTGCCTGGCGCTGGGCAATACGGCGGTGCTGAAGATGTCCGAGCTTTCGCCGCTGACGGCGGACCAGCTCGGGATGCTGGCGCTGGAGGCCGGCATTCCGGCCGGCGTGCTGAACGTGGTGCAGGGCTACGGCGCCACCGCTGGCGATGCGCTGGTGCGGCATCCCGGCGTGCGCGCAATCTCGTTCACCGGCGGCACCGTGACCGGCAAGAAGATCCTGGCCAGCGCTGGCGGCGTCAAGAAGTATTCGATGGAACTGGGCGGCAAGTCGCCCGTGCTGATCTTCGACGACGCGGACGTGGAGCGCGCGCTGGACGCGGCGCTCTTCACCATCTTTTCGCTCAACGGCGAACGCTGCACCGCGGGTTCGCGCATCTTCATCCAGCAATCCATTTACGACGATTTCGTGCGCAGGTTTGCCGAACGCGCGCAGCGCCTGGCCGTGGGCGACCCCACCGATGACAATACCCACGTGGGCGCGATGATCACGCGCCAGCACTGGGAAAAGGTCACGGGCTACATCCGCCTGGCCGAGCAGGAAGGCGCGCGCATACTCGCGGGCGGCGCGGACCGGCCCGCAGGCTTGCCGGCCCATCTGGCGGGTGGCAACTTCGTCAGCCCTACGGTGCTGGCGGATGTCGACAACCGCATGCGTTGCGCGCAGGAAGAGATCTTCGGACCGGTCGCCTGCCTGCTGCCATTCAAGGACGAGGCCGAGGGCCTGGCGCTGGCCAATGACGTGAAGTACGGTCTCGCGTCCTACATCTGGACCCGCGACATTGGGCGGGCGCACCGACTGGCCCGCGGCATCGAGGCGGGCATGGTATTCATCAACAGCCAGAATGTGCGCGACCTGCGCCAGCCCTTCGGCGGCACCAAGGAATCGGGCACGGGACGCGAAGGCGGCGAATACAGTTACGAGGTCTTTGCCGAGATCAAGAACGTGTGCGTGTCCATGGGCAGCCACCACATCCCCAGATGGGGCGTCTGAATCCGGCCCCGACCACAAGAACGAGGAGACTAGCATCATGGGCAAGCTCGCGCTGGCGGCCAAGGTAACGCATGTGCCGTCCATGTATCTTTCGGAACTGCCTGGCAAGCACCAGGGTTGCAGGGAGGCGGCGATCCAGGGACATCGCATCATCGGCCAGCGTTGCCGCGACCTGGACGTGGACAGCATCGTGGTGCTGGACGTGCACTGGCTGGTCAACGGCGGCTATCACGTGAACTGCAACAGCGGCTTCAAGGGCCGCTACACCAGCAACGAGCTGCCGCATTTCATCAAGGACATGGATTACGCCTACCGCGGCAATCCGCAACTGGGGCGCCGCATCGCTGAATGCGCCAACGCCGCGGGCGTGGGCACGCGTTCGCATGAAATCGACAGCCTGGAACTGGAGTACGGCACACTGGTGCCGATGCGCTACATGAATGGCGACGGGCGCTTCAACGTGGTGTCGGTAGCCGCCTGGTGCGCCTGGCACTCGCTGGACGAAAGCCGCCGCTTCGGCGCGGCGTTGCGCCAGGCCATCGAGGCCAGCGACAGCCGCGTGGCGGTGCTGGCCAGCGGTTCGCTGTCGCATCGCTTCAACGACAACGGCAGCCCCGAGGCCGCCATGCACCAGATCAGCCGCGAGTTCTTCCGGCAGGTGGACTTGCGGGTGGTGGAGTTGTGGCGCCAGGGCGACTGGAAGGCCTTCTGCGCCATGCTGCCCGAATACGCGGACCTGTGCGTGGGCGAGGGCGGCATGCACGATACCGCGATGCTGCTGGGCCTGTTGGGCTGGGACGGCTACGACCAGCCGGTGGAGATCGTGACGGATTACTTCGCCAGTTCCGGCACGGGGCAGATCAACGCGATCTTCCCGGTGCCGGCCTGATCATTCTTCTTCGGAGGCGCGCGCGTCGGCGGGCTCGCGCTTGATCAGTTCGACCATGGTGTCGACGTCGCGATACAGGCGGTCCAGCAATTCCTTGCCGATCCGGGCCTCGATTTCCTGGTACTTCGCGTCCACTTGCGGACGCATGCGGTCGATCAGCTTGTTGCTCTTGGGCGTCAGCGAAATTTCCTGGCGCCGCTGATCGGCGCTGGAGCGCGTGCGCTTGATCAGGCCCTGTTCCTGCATGCCCGCCAGCATGCGCGTGAGGCTGGGGCTGAGAATCTGGCAGGTGCGGGCGATCTGGTTGGGTTCCATGGAGCCCACTTCGCTCAGCGTGCGCAGCACCCGCCATTGTTGTTCGGTGACGCCCGCGGCGTGCAGGATGGGGCGGAAGTGCGCCATCAGCGTTTCACGCGCGTAGAGCAGCAGATGGGGGAGATTGCGGTGGTGGAAGCTCGGACTCATGGCGGCTATGTTAGCAAGAAGCCGGGCCGCGCCGCAGCGAAATCGGACGCGCGCGCCCATCGGTCCGCGCCGGGCGCGGCGCCGATGGGTGGCGGTGATCAGGCGGGGTTCTGCTGGGCCAGTTCCTGCAGGTCGTCGGGCAGGGTCAGGTCGGGGGCGGCCTGCTGCAATTCGCGCAGCGCCTGTACTGCCTCTTCCTGCTGTTCCTCGCGCACCAGCGCCCGGATGTGGGTCACGCGGGCTTCGATGTCTTGATCGCTGAGGGCGGGCGTTTCCGGCGTGGCGGGCTCGGCGGCTGGTTGTTCCGCGGGCGAGGTTTCCTGAGCGACGGGGGCGGCTTCCTGGGCAGGAGCGGCTTGCGGCGCCGTTTCTTGCGGCGGCGCGGCCACGCGTTCGGTGACGGGCGCGGACTGTTCGGCGGGCGCTTGCGCAGGCGTGGACAGCAGCGCGGGCGCGCGTTCCGAGCTTGTCCCTATTTCGTGGGGGGTGATGACAGGCGTGTTCTGCTCGGGAAAGTCCTGGGCTTCGCGCATCTCGGTCCAGGCGAACAGGCCGAAGACCATGGCCGCGCAAGCGGCAGCGCCCCAGGCGGGGTGCCAGCTATGGCCGGGATGCCAACGGCGGCGCACTGCCGCGTCCAATTCGGGATTGGCGCCGGGACCGTGCCTGCGATACAAGGCGCGCAGATCCCGTTCATCGTCTTCGTCGAAAGGGGGGCGGTAGGTAATGCTCATGCGCGTACTCCTCGCACATGCGCCTGGTGGCAAGGCGCATCCGCGTCTGACCTCTGCGCACGCCGCGCCGGTGGTCCGGCGGTCTCGTCGTAGCTCGGGTCCTGTTCCGGTTTAGGCGGCTTCCTGGAAAGCCGCGGGTGATTGCGCCGCGATTCCCGCCGCCGCGCCCCGAGGGCGTCTGGCTGCAGGTATGCCGCCCTGGGCCGGGCGGTTCGTCAATGCGCTGCACCTGATGATTATGCGCGATTTGGAGAAATCCGCCAGAGAATTTCTTGAGTTTGCATCATGTAACTTCAGCACGTCCCTGTTTTTGAAAGCAGAATGACAGATACCGCCCCATCATGGGGCGTGCAAGGACGAAAGCGCGCGTGTGCGCGCGCATGCCGCCCTGGCTTGCCGGTACACTTTCGCGCATGGCCAAATCCCGAACCGTATATGTGTGCTCCGATTGCGGCGGCACTACCCCGAAGTGGCAGGGCAAATGCCCGCATTGCAACGCCTGGAACACGCTGGAAGAAACCGTGGAATCGTCGGCGCCGGCCGCCG
Organism: Achromobacter sp. K91; assembly: GCF_003576205.1. Lineage (NCBI taxonomy): Bacteria > Pseudomonadati > Pseudomonadota > Betaproteobacteria > Burkholderiales > Alcaligenaceae > Achromobacter > Achromobacter sp. K91. Next base: position 96,990 of record NZ_QWFB01000012.1, read on the forward strand.
CCTCCCACCGTTATGCGCCGCTGGCGGCCGCCAGCCCCGTGCGCAGCCTGTCTGAAATCGAGGCCCGCGAAACGCCGCGCCAGCCTACCGGGCTGGAAGAATTCGACCGTGTGCTGGGCGGCGGCCTGGTGGCCGGCGCCGTGGTGCTGATCGGCGGCGACCCGGGCATAGGCAAGTCCACCTTGCTGCTGCAGGCGCTGGCCTCGCTGTCCGAAGTCACCAACGTGCTGTACGTGACGGGCGAGGAATCCGCCGAACAGGTGGCGCTGCGTGCGCGCCGCCTGGGCCTGCAGACGGGCAACGTCAACCTGCTGGCCGAGATCCGGCTGGAGTCGATCCAGGCGGCGGTGTCGGAGCAGAAGCCCACTGTGGCGGTGATCGACTCGATCCAGACCCTGTACAGCGGCGAACTGACCGCGGCGCCGGGGTCGGTGTCGCAGGTGCGCGAATGCGCGGCGCAGCTCACGCGCCTGGCCAAGCAGACGGGCATCGCCATCGTCATGATCGGCCACGTCACCAAGGACGGCGCGCTGGCCGGGCCGCGGGTGCTGGAGCACATCGTGGACACCGTGCTGTATTTCGAGGGCGACACGCATTCCTCGTTCCGCCTGGTGCGCGCCTTCAAGAACCGCTTCGGCGCGGTCAATGAACTGGGTGTCTTCGCCATGACGGACCGCGGGCTGCGCGGCGTGGCCAACCCTTCCGCGCTGTTCCTGTCGCAGCATGAACAGCAGGTCGCGGGATCCTGCGTGATGGCCACGCAGGAAGGCACGCGCCCGCTGCTGGTGGAGATCCAGGCGCTGGTGGATAGTTCGCACGCGCCCAACCCGCGCCGGCTCACGGTCGGCCTGGAGGGCAACCGCCTGGCGATGCTGCTGGCGGTGCTGCACCGGCACGCCGGCGTGTCCACCTTTGACCAGGACGTGTTCGTCAACGCGGTGGGCGGCGTGCGCATCACGGAACCCGCGGCCGACCTGCCGGTGCTGCTGGCCATCATGTCCTCGCTGCGCGACAAGCCGCTGCCGCGCGGCCTGATCGCTTTCGGCGAGGTCGGCCTGGCGGGCGAGATCCGGCCCGCGCCGCGCGGACAGGAACGCTTGCGCGAAGCGGCCAAGCTGGGCTTTTCGATTGCGCTGATCCCCAAGGCCAACGCGCCGCGCCAGCCCATCGAAGGACTGGAGATCTGGGCGGTGGACCGGCTGGACGCCGCGCTGGACAAGCTGCGCTGACGCCGAGAGCGGCGGCCTGCGGCGGTTTCATATCGACATTCTGATTGCCCGGCCTGCACTGGCCGGGCCTGCTGGAGCAAGAAGTGAGTCTGTTAGTTATCGCCGCGTGCCTGGCTGCGGGCGGCCTGATCGGTTTCATGGGCGGCGTGCTGGGCATCGGGGGCGGCCTGATCGCGATTCCCGCGCTGGTGCTGTTGATGGGCATGTCGCAGCAGTTGGCGCAGGGCACGGCGCTCATCATGGTCCTGCCCACCATCATGATGGCGGTGCGCAAGTACAACCAGCAGACCCGCATCGACAAGCGCGTGGCGTTGGCGGGAGCGGCCGGGGCCGTGGTGTTCACCTGGGTCGGCGCGCAACTGGCGCTGGGCATAGATTCCGGCATCCTGCGCCGCAGCTTCGCCGTGTTCCTGTTCTTCATTGCGCTGTTCTATGTGTGGCAGACCTGGCGCGCCTCGCGTCCCGTTGCGGCGCGCAAGCCGGCGGCCAAGGGCGATGCCCCGATCTTCACGCCGCGCCGCGCCAGCGTGCTGGGCATTTTGTGCGGCACGCTGGGCGGCTTCTTCGGCGTGGGCGGCGCGGTGCTGGCCGTGCCCATCATCACGTCCGTGTTCAGGTTGCCGCAGACCACGGCGCAGGCGCTGGCGCTGAGCATGGTGATTCCGGGATCTTTCATCGCGTTGATCACCTACTCCTGGGCGGGGCAGGCCGATTGGCTGGTCGGCGCGCCGCTGGCGATAGGCAGCCTGCTGTTCGTGCCGGTGGGCGTGAAGCTTGCGTACCGTCTGCCTGAACGCAAGCTGAGAGCCTGCTTCGCACTGATGCTGTTCGCCACCGTGGCGCTGCTGGCGTTCGAGAGCTGAACCGTCCGCGCCATATTTCGAAGCGTTAGCGACCGAAATTTTCTGGTTCCGCGCTGAACCTTCTGGATGGGGCCGGTTCAAACGGGAACGGGTAAAGCGGCGATGTTGCCGCCCCGTGTCGAAAAAAGGACTTCGGTCCTTTTACATTCAGGAGTTCATGAAATGACGACTCACTCCCGTATTGCTGCGTTCCTATCCACCTCGGCCTTGTGCCTCGGTCTGGCTGCCGCGCCTTCGGCGTTTGCGGCGGGCGCCGATGCCACGTCCAAGACGGGTGAAACCAAGACCCAGGCGCAGCACAAGCATCACAAGTCCGACAAGACCTCCGCCAAACCGGCGGCGGCCAAATCGGGCGGGGCCGCGAAGACGGATCATTCCGGCGCAGCGGCTCCAGCGAAGTAAGCACTGAGGGCCTGAGCGCCCGGTAGTTCCTTTGCGCAAACGACTTCCGATTCCCGCGGGGGCCGGAAAGTCGAAAGCCTCTCGGTATGGGCGCCGAGAGGCTTTTTCATTTGGCGCGCCGCGGCTGCGGCGCAGGGCGGGCCTTACTCCGCAGGAGTGATCACGCGGCCGGTCTCGAAGAACGCCTGCAGGTTTTCCAGCATCAGGTTCTCCATGGCCACGCGGGTTTCCAGCGTGGCGCTGCCGATGTGCGGCAGCAGCACTGCGCGATCGGTCTTGAGCAACGCTTCGGGCACCTTGGGCTCGTGCTCGAACACGTCGAGCGCGGCGCAGCCCAGCTTGCCGGCTTCCAGCGCGGCGACCAGCGCGGTCTCGTCGATGACGGGGCCGCGCGCGATGTTGACGATGATGCCCGTGGGGCCCAGCGCTTCCAGCACTTCGCGGTTGACCAGATGGCGCGTGCTGGGACCGCCGACGGTGGCCACGATGAGGAAGTCGGCCCACTTGGCCAGGTCGGTGAGCGAGGCTTCGTAGCCGTATTCCACGTCATCGCGCTTGCGGCGGTTGTGGTAGCGCACGTCCATGTCGAAGCCCATGCCGCGGCGGGCGATGGCCTCGCCGATGCGGCCCAGGCCGACGATGCCCAGCTTCTTGCCGCTGACGCGCTGGCCCAGCGGGATGCCACCATGCACCTGGCCCCACTGGCCCGCGCGCACGAAGCGTTCGCCCTGGCCCATGTGGCGCGCGCCCGCGATCAGGAGGCCCCAGGCCAGATCGGCGACGCAGTCGGTCAGCACGTCGGGGGTATTGCTGACCTGCACGCCGCGCTGCTTGGCGGCCTGGACGTCGATGGTCTCGTAGCCCACGCCCCAGCTGCAGATGGCCTTCAGGTCGGGCAGGGCGTTGATGAGTTCGGCGTTGGCGCCGTAGGTGGCGGACGTGACGACGGCGGTGACGCCCTTGCCATGCTCGGCCAGCGCCGCCTTGCGGTCCGGGTACTTCCATAGTTCGACGACGTCGTAGCGGTCCGCGAGCGTCTTGTTGGCGTAGGGGGAACCGGCCAGCGAGCCGACCTGGATGATGCGATGCTTGGTGGTCATGTTGTCGTACAGGTGGGTGGCAAAATGTTGATGCTACTTGATCCGGCCTTGATGCAGGCTGACAGGATGCCCGCCAGGGGCATCCCGGGTCCCGATCGCGACCTTACTCGAGCTGGATGTTGGCTTTCTGGATGACGTCCTTCCAGCGCTTGACCTCGGCCTGCTGGAATGCCGTGAACTGCTGCGGCGTGTTGGCCACGACCTCGAAGCCCAGGCCTTGCAGGGTCTTCTCGGTCTGGGGATCGCGCAGCGCGGTCTGCAAGGCCTTGGACAGTTGCTGGACGATGGGCGCGGGCGTGCCCTTGGGCACGGCAAAGCCTTGCCAGGAGTACACCACCATGTCCTTGATGCCGGCCTCGGCCAGCGTGGGCACGTCCGGCAGGTCGGCGGCGCGGGCGTCGCCCGTGATGGCCAGCGCCTTGAGCTTGCCGGCCTTGATGTGGGTCTGGACCGCGCCCAGGTTCTGGAATGACACGTTGACCTGCCCGCCGATCAGGTCGGCGATGGCCGCGCCGCCGCCGCGGTAGGGGACGTCCACGCCCGTGCTCTGGGTGCGCTGGCGGAACAGCACGGCGGACAGGTGGTCCGACGAACCCGTGCCCGACGAGGCATAGGACACCTTGCCCGGATTCTTCTTCGCGTATTCGACCAGCTCGGCGACGGTGCTGGCCGGAAACGTCGGCGCTGCCACCAGCACGTTGGGATTGCGCACCGCCTGCGTCAGGTATTCGAAGTCCTTGCTGGGGTTGTACGACAGGTTCTTGTAGAGCGCCTCGTTGATGGCGAAGGTGCCGATGGAGCCGACCATCATGGTGTACCCGTCAGGCGTGGAGCGGGCCAGCGCCTGCGCGCCGATGGCGCTGTTGGCGCCGGGCTTGTTTTCGACCACGAAGGTCTGCCCCAGGATTTTCGTCAGCCCCGGCGTGACCGAGCGCGCGGTAATGTCGGAAGAACCGCCCGGCACGAAAGGCACGATCATCGTCACGGGTTTGTCGGGATAGCCGGCGGCCTGCGCCGCGGGCATCCCGGGCAGCACGGCGCCTGCGGCGACGGCGGCTGCGACGGCCGCGGCGCTCATCAGTTTATTCATGGTGTCTCCTGGTTCGCGTGCTGATGAAGAGCCCGCCGCCCACGCGTTGCGGACGGACCCGGATCGGCTTGGGGTCAGTCGACCTTGGCGCCGGATTTCTTCACGACCTCCGCCCATTTGGCGGATTCCTGCGCCATGAACTGTTTGAACTGGGCCGGCGTGTTGCCGGAGGGCGTGGCGCCTTGCGCCTGCAACTGCGTGCGCACGGATTCCTGCTTGAGGGCCGCGGCCACGTCGCGCTGGATCTTGTCGACCACCGCCTGCGGCGTGCCGGCGGGCGCCAGCAGGCCGAACCAGCTGGACGCGTCATAGCCCTGCACGCCGGCCTCGGCCATGGTGGGGACGTCGGGCAAGGCGGGTGAACGCTGGGCGCTGGTGACGGCCAGCGGGCGCAGCTTGCCGCTCTTGAGGAACCCCATGGAGGACGGCAGGTTGTCGAAGATCAGATCGGCGGAACCGGCCATCACATCGGTCAGCGCGGGGCTGCTGCCCTTGTACGGCACGTGGGTCATGCGCGTACCCGTCATGTTCTGGAACAGCTCTCCCGACAGATGCGTGGAGGTGCCGTTGCCGGTGGACGCCATGTTGACGCTGCCCGGATTGGCCTTCAGGTACTTGATCAGGTCGGCCACCGTGCGGATGCCGTGCTTGTCGGCAAACGCGGGGTTGAGTTCCAGGATGTTGGGCACGGGGATCACCAGCGTCACCGGCACGAAGTCCTTGACCGGGTCGTAAGGCAGCTTGGCATAGACCGACTGGTTGATCGCATGGGTGCTGACGGTTCCCATCAGCAGCGTGTAGCCGTCCGGCGCGGCCCGGGCGGCTTCGGCCGTGCCGACGTTGCCGCCTGCGCCTGCCTTGTTGTCCACCACCACGGCCTTGTTCCAGGTCTTGCCGAGTTCGGCGGCGACGATGCGGGCCGCGATGTCGGTGGTGCCGCCGGCCGGGAAGGGCACGATGATCTTGACGTCCCGTTCCGGGTAGTCTGCCCGCGCCGGCGCGGCCGGCGACAGGAAGGCGGCCGCCGCCAGGGCGGCGCTGCAAAGAACGGCCAAGGCGGACCGGCCTCGCGCGGGGGCTGCATGCATGGAATTCGTCTCCTCGGTGTGCGCGTGGCCGCGCATCGTTTCTGGGGGTATTCCGCCCCTGGCATGGCCCGAGGCTTTGACGCCGCATGGCGCCCCGCGGCGCCCTGCGTTTTGCTGCCGGACTACTTGTAAAACAAATATATGTATTGAGCTTGTGCTTGTCAACCAAGTATACTTTTTCGAACCCCCACACCCGATAGCAGGATCAGCCAGGAGCCCCGTCCATGAAAACCTCCCCGGTCACCGCGCAGGATTTGCAGCGTTCGGTCATCGCCGTGCCGCCGCTGGCGCGCCACGACGATCTTTCCCTGAACGAGGCGGCCAACAAGGCCTTGCTCGGCCATCTGGAAGCGGGCGGCGTGCGCAACGTGATGTATGGCGGCAACGCCAACTTCTACAACGTGGGCGTGGGCGAGTACGCGCGCATCGTCGACATGCTGGCCGGACTGGCGGGCGCGGATACGTGGATCCTGCCTTCCGTGGGGCCCGACTACGGCAAGATGATGGATCAGGCGGCGATCCTGCGTACGCGTGCGTTTCCCACGGCCATGTTGCTGCCCATGTCCTTTCCCTACACGGACGCGGGCCTGGCCGAAGGCGTGCGCCGCTTCACGGACGCGCTGGGCAAGCCCGCGGTGATCTACATCAAGTCGTCCGGCTACCTGGCGCCGGAAAGCGCCGCGCGCCTGATCGAAGAGGGCCGCATCGTGGCCTTCAAGTACGCCGTCGTGCGCGATGATCCGTCGCAGGACGCCTACCTGTCATCGCTGCTGCAGGCGGTGGACGCGCGCTGGATCGTCAGTGGCATCGGCGAACGTCCGGCCATCGTGCACTACCGCGATTTCGGCCTGAAGAGCTTCACCTCCGGCTCGGTCTGCGTGGCGCCGCGCGGTTCGATGCGCCTGTTGCATCTGTTGCGCGACGGCCGCTATGACGAAGCCGAGGCTGTACGCCAGCAGTACCTGGGCCTGGAAGACTGCCGCGACAGCATCAGTCCCATCCGCGTGCTGCACGATGCCGTGACGCTGTCGGGCGTGGCGGACATGGGGCCGATGCTGCCCCTGCTGACCGGCATCTCCGCCGCCGAGCGCGAGCGGGTGGCGCCGGTGGCGCGCGCCCTGGCGGCCTGGGACCGGGAGGCGGCTGCTGCGTGAGCGCACTGGCGCCGCGCATTGACGGTACGATGAGCGCTGTCCCGCCATCGCGGACAGCGCCATAGCATCGAGGAGGTTTCGTGGCCCGACCCAAAGCAACACCCGCGCCAGCGCCCCAGGCGCCCGCCGAACACGATGCCTCGGGCGCGCTGGTGCTCGAACGCGGGCACCGGGTGCGGCTGGCGGATCAGCTGTACGGCCAGATCTTCGAGCAGATCGTCTCTGGCGGGTTGAACGTGGGCGACAAGCTGCCTTCCGAGAACGAAATATCCGAACGCTTCGGCGTCTCGCGTCCGGTGGTGCGCGAAGCGCTGCTGCGGCTGCGCGCCGACGGCCTGATCACCGCGCACCAGGGGCTGGGCACCTTTGTCAGCCATGCGCCCGCACCGCGCCTGAAGACCTTCAACGACGTGCAGAACGTCAGCGCCTACCTGCGGGCCCAGGAGGTCCGGGTGGCGCTGGAGGGCGACGCCGCGCGCCTGGCGGCGCTGCGGCGCACCGACGAGCAGCTCAGGAAGATCGCCGATGCGCATGCGGCCTTCGCCGACAGCCTGGCGCGCGGCCAGGTGTCGGCCGAGGCCGACCTGGCCTTCCATGCCAGCATCGCCGAAGCCAGCGGCAACGACTTCTATCTGGGCGTGCTGGAAAGCATCCACGAATCCATCAGCGGCTTCATGCGGCTGACCTTGAACCTGACCCGCACCGGTTCGCGCCAGCGTGCGCAGCGCGTGGTGGACGAGCATGCCGCGATCCTGGACGCCATCCGCGAACAGGACAGCGAGCGCGCCCGCGTGGCCATGCAGTTCCATCTGGGCCAGGCCCGTCACCGGCTGGTGGACCGCGAGCGCGATTGATCCCTTCCGTCCGCCCGCTGCGATCAAACCAAAACTACAGGAGACCAGAGTGCAAGGGAATATCGCGGCGGAAGTGCCGGTGGAGCAGGTCCGCGAGCAGATCCTGCAGGTGCTGATGGCCTGGGGCATGGCGCAGGACTTGGCGCACATCACCGCGGGCCTGATGGCGCGCACCGACCTGCTGGGCATCGACTCGCACGGCATCTCCATGCTGCCGGCATACGAGGACAAGCTGCGCGCCGGCGCCCTGCGGCTGGACGCCAGGCCGCGGATCCTGCGCGACGGCGGCGCCAGCGCGCTGATCGACGGCATGGGCGGCCTGGGCTATCCGGTGGCGGCGCAGGCCATGAACCTGGCGGTGGACAAGGCTTTGGAGCACGGCGTGGGCGCCGTGTCGGTCTGTAATTCGCATCACTTCGGCGCGGCCGGCGTCTATGCGCGCATCGCGGTCGAGCGCGGCGTGGTCGGGCTGGTGACCAGCAGCGCCAACGGCGTCATCATGGTGCCCACGCGCGGCGCCATGCCCATGCTGGGCACCAATCCCATCGCCTTCGGCGCGCCGGCCGCCTACAACGAACCCTTTGTGCTGGACATGGCGACCACCACCGTCGCCGCCAACAAGGTCAAGGTCTACGACTTCCTGGATCAGCCCTTGCCGCCAGGCTGGGCGGTGGACGGGCAGGGCGGCGCGGTTACCGATGCGGCGGCCGCCATGCAATTCATCTTCACGCATCCCGAGGGCGGCCTGACCCCGCTGGGCGGCACTGCCGCCATGAGCAGCCACAAGGGCTACGGCCTGGCGATGATGGCGCAGATCCTGGGCGGCACGCTCAGCGGCAGCGCCTTCGCCGCGCGCCGCGCACCGACGCGCCGGCCGGGCGAACCCGACGATGTGGGCCATTTCTTCCTGGCCTTGAACCCCGACGCCTTCCGCGCGGCGGGCTCGTTCGAGTCCGACATGGACGACATGATCGACGCCATGCACGACACGCCGCCCGCCAACCCGGACGAGCCGGTGCTGGTGGCTGGCGAGCCCGAAGCCGCCGAGCGCGCGCGCCGGCTGCGCGCAGGCATACCCATTTCCGCCGCGCTGGCCGAACGCCTGCGCGCCATATGCGAGCGCGCCGGCACGCCCTATCTGCTGGACCCGGCGTGATTCCGTTTTCCCTATAAACCCTTGCCCAAGAGCACAGGAACAGAGACATGAGCAATTCAGACAAGCGCAAGAAACCCGAAGAACTGCGCAGCCACCGCTGGTATGGCGTGCGCGACCTGCGCTCGTTCGGCCACCGTTCGCGCACCGCGCAGATGGGCTATCACCGCTCGGACTACGCCGGCAAGCCGGTGATCGCCATCATCAACACCTGGAGCGACATCAACCCCTGCCACAGCCACTTCAAGCAGCGCGTGGAAGAGGTCAAGCGCGGCATCTGGCAGGCGGGCGGCTTCCCGGTGGAAATGCCCGCCATGAGCCTGTCGGAACCCTTCCAGAAGCCGACCACCATGCTCTACCGCAACCTGCTGGCGATGGAGACCGAAGAGCTTCTGCGCTCCTATCCCGCGGACGGCTGTGTGCTGATGGGCGGCTGCGACAAGACCACGCCCGCGCTGCTGATGGGCGCGGTGTCCATGGACTTGCCCACCATCTTCATGCCGGCCGGCCCCATGTTGCGCGGCAACTGGAACGGCAACACGCTGGGCTCGGGCTCGGACACCTGGAAATACTGGGCCGAGCTGCGCGCCGGCAACATTACCGAGGAAGACTGGCAGGGCGTGGAGGACGGTATCGCCCGTTCGCCCGGCCACTGCATGACGATGGGCACCGCGTCCACCATGACGGGCGCGGTCGAGGCGCTGGGCCTGTGCCTGTCGGGCGCTTCGTCGATCCCCGCGCCGGATTCGCGCCACGCGCAGATGGCCAGCCTGACCGGCAAGCGCATCGTGGAGATGGTGTGGGAAGACCTGAAGCCGTCGGACCTGCTGACCGCCGCGTCGTTCGACAATGCGGTGCGCACGGTGCTGGCGCTGTCCGGCTCAACCAATTCCGTGGTGCACCTGATCGCCATGGCGCGGCGCAGCGGCTTCGGGCTGGACCTGGACCGCTTCGACCATCTGGCGCGCACCACGCCGGTGCTGGCCAATCTGCGGCCGGCCGGCAAGTACCTGATGGAAGACTTCTATTACGCCGGCGGCCTGCGCGCCATGCTGGTGCAGCTGGGCGACCTGCTGGACACGACGCAGCGCACCGTGGACGGCCGCACGCTGGGCGAGAACATCGCGGGCGCGCGGATCTTCAATGAAGACGTGATCCGGCCGCGCGCGCAGGCGCTGATCGAGCGTGACGGGCTGGCGGTGCTGCGCGGCAACCTGGCGCCCGACGGCGCGGTGATCAAGCCGCCCGCGATGGAGGCGCATCTGCAGGTGCACACGGGCCGCGCGGTGGTCTTCAAGGACTACAACGACATGGCGGCGCGCATCGACGACCCCGACCTGGACGTGGATGCCGACAGCGTCATCGTGCTGCAGAACGCGGGGCCGCAGGGCGCGCCCGGCATGCCCGAATGGGGCCAGTTGCCGATTCCGCAAAAGCTCCTGAAGCAGGGCGTGCGCGACATGGTGCGCATTTCGGATGCGCGCATGAGCGGCACCAGCTATGGCGCCTGTGTGCTGCACGTGGCGCCCGAGGCCTATGTGGGCGGCCCGTTGGCGCTGGTGCAGGACGGCGACCGCATCACGCTGGACGTGCCGGCGCGGCGCCTGGAACTGCTGGTGTCCGACGAGGAGCTTGCCGCGCGCCGCGCCGCCTGGCAGGCGCCGCCGCCGCGTTTCGAGCGCGGCTATGGCGTGCTGTACCTCAAGCATATCGGCCAGGCCGACACGGGCTGCGATTTTGATTTTCTTCAGACCGAAACGCGCGCTCCGGCCGCGGGCGAGCCTGAAATCCACTGACCCGGACACCGGGCGCACATACTAAAAAAACCATAGAGGAGACAACCATGCAACAGAAGAAACCGGCGGCGCGCGCGCGCCTGGCCATCCTGGCGGCGGCGGGGACACTGGCCATGCTGCCCGGCATGCTGATGGCGCAGGGCGCGGCCTGGCCCGCCAAGCAACTCAAGCTGGTGGTGCCGTTCCCCGCGGGCGGCAGCACCGATTCGGTGGGGCGCCTGCTGGCGGCCGAACTGTCCAAGGAACTGGGCCAGACCGTGGTGGTGGAGAACAAGGGCGGCGCCAATGGCAATATCGGCTCCGACATGGTGGCCAAGGCCGAGCCCGACGGCTATACCCTGCTGCTGTCCGGCGTGGGGTCCAACGCCATCAGCTACGCGATCTACCAGAACATGCCATACCGCAACAGCGACTTCGCGCATATCTCGCTGCTGGCCACCGGCCCCAATGTGCTGGTGGCCAACAACGACTTCCCGGGCAAGACTTTCGCGGACTTCATCAAGCTGGCGCGGGAGAATCCGGGCAAGTACACGCATGCGAGTTCGGGCAGCGGCTCCTCCGGCCACCTGGCCATGGAGATGCTGAAACAGGACGCCAAGATCGACCTGGTGCACGTGCCTTACAAGGGCGGCGCCGCCGCCATCACCGACACCATCGGAGGCCGTGTCTCGGTATTGTTCCTGAACCAGGACGCCTTGCTGCCGCAGGTCACGTCGGGCAAGCTGCGCGCACTGGCCGTGGCCAGCGCCAAGCGCAATCCCGCCTATCCCGATACGCCGACGGTGGCGGAATCAGGCTATCCGGGTTTTTCGGCCGAGTCCTGGTTTGGCTTGTCGGCGCCAGCGAAGACGCCGCCCGCCGTGATCCAGCGCCTGAACCAGGCGACGGTGAAGGCGCTATCCTCGCCCGAGATCCGGCAGAAGCTGGAGAGCGTGGGGTTCGTGGTGGTGGCCGACGACCCGAAATCGTTCTCGGCGTTCGTGGATAACGAGATCACGAAATGGGGCAAGGCCGCCAAGGCCTCGGGCGCGAAAATGGATTGAATGCGTGGATTGAATGCGCGGCCGGGCTTGCTGGCCCGGCCTGACCTGTTTTTCTTGATGAAGTGAAAAGTGCAATGAACTCACCCCTACCCAACCGTTTCCGCCAACGCATCCTGGCGCGCGAACGGCTCATCGGATTCTGGATGTGCATGTCCAGCCACATCACGGCCGAGCTCGTGGGCTTGGCCGATTTCGACTGGCTGCTGCTGGACGGCGAGCACTCGCCCAACGAGGTGCCGATGTTCCTGCAGCAGCTGCAGGCCTTGCAGGGCAGCGCCAGCGCCGCTGTCGGGCGGCCGTCGTGGAACGATCCGGTGGAGATCAAGCGGCTGCTGGATATCGGCTTCTACAACCTGCTGATTCCGTTCATCGAATCCGAAGAGGACGCGCGCCGGGCCGTGGCCGCCACGCGCTACCCGCCGCAGGGCATGCGCGGCGTGGCGGGCGCCCAGCGCAGCAACCGCTATGGCACGGTGCCGGACTACCTGCACACCATCAACGACAACATCTGCGTGCTGCTGCAGATAGAAAGCCGCCCGGGCATCGCCGCGGTGGACGAGATCGCTTCGGTGGAAGGCGTGGACGGCGTGTTCATCGGGCCGTCCGACCTGGCCGCGGCGCTGGGACATATCGGCAATCCCGGCCATCCCGAAGTCCAGGAGGCCATCCGCCATCTGTACCAGCGGGTGTCCGCCCAAGGCAAGGCCGTGGGCATTCTTGCGCCGGTGCATGCGGATGCGCGGCGCTACCTGGACATGGGCATGCACTTCGTGGCGGTGGGCACCGACCTGGGCGTGTTCAAGCAGGCAACCTTCGCCTTGCGCGAGGCGTTCCCGACCTGATGGCGCTCAGGCGTCTTCCAGCGCCAGCAGTTCGCCTATCGTCTGGCGCCGGCGGATCAGCCGCGCCGCGCCGTTGTCCAGCAGCACTTCGGGCGCCAGCGGGCGGCTGTTGTAGTTCGAGGACATGGACGAGCCATAGGCGCCCGCGTCGTGGAACACCAGGAAGTCGCCGATGCGCGGCTGCGGCAGCAACTGATCCGACACGACGCCGCCGGCGTCCTGGGTGAACACGTCGCCCGATTCGCACAGCGGGCCGGCCACGGCGATGCGGGTCTCCGCCGCGCCCTGCGGCCTGCCGCCATCGGGCGCATGCACCGAAATGCGGTGATAGCTGCCGTACATGGCCGGGCGCATCAGGTCGTTGAAGCCGGCATCGACCAGCGCGAAGTCGCGCTCCGGGCGGCGGTTGATCGAATGCACTTCCGACACCAGCGCGCCGGCCTCGGCGACCAGGAAGCGGCCCGGCTCGATCTCCAGGCGGATCTCGTGGCCCAGGCGTTCGGCGATGCGGCGGCGCGCCGCGTCCCATTGCTCGAAGTAGTGGTCGCAGTCGATACGGGCATCGCCTTCGCGGTACGGGATGGATAGGCCGCCGCCCGCCGAAATGGCTTCGATGTCATGGTCCAGCGAGGCGACCACGTCGACCATGGCGTCGCACACGCTGGACAGGTGGGCGTAGTCCACGCCCGAGCCGATATGCATGTGGATGCCGACCAGCTTCAGGCCGTGGCGGCGCACGATGGCCATGGCTTCGGCCACATCGCCGATCCAGATGCCGTGCTTGCTCTGCGGGCCGCCGGTATTGGTCTTGTTGCTGTGGCCGTGGCCGAAACCCGGGTTGATGCGCAGCCAGACGCGATGGCCGGGCGAGGCCTGGCCCACGCGGGCCAGCATGTCCAGGGAACCGGCGTTGACGGTGATGCCGTGCTTGAGCACCGCGGCCAGCGTGGCGTGGTCGATCAGGTCCGCGGTGAAGACGATGCCTTCCGGCTCGCCCTGGGGCTGGAAGCCGGCAGCCAGGCTGCGCTCGATCTCGCCCAGCGAGACGGCGTCCACCACGGCGCCTTCGGCGCGCATCAGGCGCAGGATGTGCAGGTTGGAGCAGGCCTTCTGCGCATAGCGGATGGTGTCGAAGCGGCGCAGTTGCGCAATGCGTTCACGGATGACGGCGGCGTCGTACACCCAGAGCGGCGTGCCGTGCTCGGCGGCGAGTTGGGTGAGTTGGCGCGGATCGAAGGCCATGGCGGGCGAAACCTTGTTGGTGGAAGTGAAAACAAGGCGGCATGATGCCCGGCTTCGGTCATCCAGTAAAATGCTTAAAATTCCTTGATCAATTCATTTTTGATATGGGTAGGCGATGCTGACGCACCGGCAAATCGAAGTCTTCCGTGCGGTCATGATCGCCGGCAGCGTGACCAAGGCGGCCGAGCTGCTGGGCTCTTCCCAGCCGACCGTCAGCCGCGAGCTGGCGCGCATGGAGCAGGGCATAGGCTTCACGCTGTTCGACCGGGTGGCAGGGCGGCTGCGGCCCACCATGCCGGGCCTGGCGCTGTTCGACGAGGTCCGCCAGTCCTACGCCGGCCTGGAACGGGTCGCTTCGGCCGCGGCCCGCCTGCGGGCCTACAAGGGCGGGCAACTGTCGGTGATCGCGCTGCCGGTCTTTTCCCATTCGATCCTGCCGGACGCGTTCCGGCGTTTCCATGAGCGCCATCCCGGGGTGAGCCTGGCGCTGGAAACCCAGGAATCGCCCTTCCTGGAGGAATGGCTGAGCGCCCAGCGTTACGACCTGGGCCTGACCGAGCACGACGCGGCGCCGGCCGGCACGCGCGTGGAGCTGCTGCTGGAAGTGGACGAAGTCTGCGTGCTGCCCGACGCCCACGAACTCCTGGGCAGGCAGCGCATCGAGCTGGCCGATTTCGAAGGCCATGCGTTCGTCAGCCTGTCCTCCAGCGATCCCTATCGTATCCAGATCGACGAAGCCTTTGCCGAAGCCGGCGTGCTGCGGCGGTCCATCGTCGAGACGACGACTGCCGTGTCTGTGTGTACTTTCGTGCGCCAGGGCCTGGGCCTGGCCATCGTGAACCCGCTGACTGCGCTGGATTTTGCCGGCCGGGGCCTGCATATCCGCCCCTTGGCGCGCTCGTTTCCGTTCCGGGTCAGCGTGGTGTTTCCGGAGCACCGGCCGGGCAATCCGCTGGTGGATGCATTGATGGCGTCGTTGCGCGAGGCGGCGCAGGCGGCCCGGAGCCGCCTGGCGTCTGGCCTGGATCAGGAAATGCCGCGCAGTCGTCGCTCTGCCGCCAGCCGGTAGGCCTGCAAGCGCGCCTTCAGCAGCGGGTCGCCCGCGAACGCGATGCCGGCAGGCAGGATGGAAGGGTCGAATACCAGGGTGCGCTGTGCGTCCTGATCTGGCGCAAGGCGTTCCAGCATCAGATATCCCAGGAGCATCGAGCCGCCATGTCCTGACCAGCCCGTGGACGGGTCGTCCGTCGTGCCTCGTTCCGGCTCCGGGGTAAACGCCAGTTCCAGCGCCACCGGGCCCGCCGCCATTGCATGGCGCAAGGCCTCGTCCATACAGTTCCGACCGGTCAGCGCCTTGTGAGCGCCATCGGCGTTCCTGCCCCGGATCGTCAACCTGCCAGTTCGCGTCCCGCCATCCGCGGCGGTCAGGCGGTAGGAATGAAGCATGTGATAGCTGCGGGAGGCGTAGCCCGTGGGCAGGGCGTCTTGCTGCAGTTGGCCGAAGCGTTGCGCCGGCGCATTGGCCGCCAGATGGGCTTGCAACGCCTCGGGGGCGGTGTGCTGCCTGTTCAGGGCCTGTATGAATGCAAGAAACGTCTGCGGGTCTTGCGCGGGAAAACCTTCGATCGAGTGGCCTACGAGCACCAACTGCGAATCCTGTCCGATACGCACGGCCAGGCCGCGCGGTTCGGCTTGCGGACTGTCCTGGCGAATCCGCGGGTCGGGGCCGGAGTCCGAGAATCGGGCGAGGAGCGGCTGCTCAGCGTCGTTGAACATGGGCGAAGCGCAGAATTGCGCTGCCCGGGGCACGCCAAGGAATCTGCCTTCCACAAGCAGTCCGCGCGCGTGATTGACGCGGCAGCCTGGCGGGACATCCGCGCCCGCATGGAGCGCGTCAATCAGCTTTGCGGCGATGGAATCCGGCATGGGAGTCTCCTTTTTTCTAATGGACGTTCTGGCCGGTCGGCATTAGCCGAGGCCGGATTTGAGCGCGATGTGCTTGTATTCGATGAAGTCCTCCAGCGCGGCCACGCCATTCAGGCGTCCCAGCCCGGATTGCTTGAAGCCGCCTTCCTCGGTGCTGTCGTAGACCTTGGCCCAGTCGTTGATCCATACCGAACCTGCGTCGATGGCTTGCGCGACACGCAGCGACCGCTCGACGTCGCGGGTCCAGACGCTGGCGGCCAGGCCGTATTCGCTGTCGTTGGCCAGGCGTATGGCTTCGGCCTCGTCGGCAAAACGCTGGATCGTCAACACCGGGCCGAAAGTTTCTTGCTGGACGATGGCCAGGCTGTTTTCGGTCACCTCCAGGAGCGTGGGGCGGTAGAAGGCGCCGCCGACCAGCGGGCCTGTGTCCACCGGCCCGCCGCGCTCGACTGCCGTGGCGCCCGCGGCGATCGCTAGGACGACGGCATGGTCGACGCGTTCGACGCTGGCGCGGTCGATCAGCGGCCCCATGTCGCTGTCCGGATCGGCAGCCGGGCCGACCTTGACCTTGCGCAGCCGGCAGGCCAGTCCGTCGCGAACCTCGGCGTAGATGCCGTCCTGGACCAGCAAGCGGGAGCCGGTCATGCAGAACTGGCCGCTGAAGACAGTCAAGGCCTTTTCAAGCACGGGCAGCGCCGCGTCCACGTCCGCGTCATCGAACAGGATCATGGGAGTCTTGCCGCCGAGTTCCATGCCGAAGCGCTTCAAGTGCCTGGCGCCGGCGGCGCTGATCGCGCGGCCCGTGCGGGTGGAGCCGGTGAAGCTGATGACGGGAACCTCGGGCGAGTCCACCAGATAGGCGGAGCCATCGGGTCCGCTTTCGAAGAACAGATTGATCACGCCATCCGGAAGGTCCTCCGCCTCGGCCATGATCTCGGCCATGAAGCTGGCTGTTTGCGCCACCTGGCCGGGCAGCTTGACGACCGCCGTGCAGCCGGCCGCCAGGGCCGGCGCCAGCGACCGTATCGTCAGCACGGCCGGTGAATTCCAGGGCGCGATCACCGCCGCTACGCCCATGGGTTGGCGCAGGACCATGGAAATGCTGCCGGGCCTGGGCGTCAGCGCCCGGCCGCTTTCGAGCAGGGCGGCGGCGGCCGCGTAACGCAGCTTGCTTGGAATCATGTCGAGCTCGAAGCCCGCTTCGCCCTTGATCTTGCCGTTTTCGAGGGAGAGGATGTCCAGCAGCCGGTCGCGGTTGCGCTCGAATGCCCGCGCCAACTGCTCCAGCACGCGGGCGCGCAGTTCGTGGTCATGGGCCCAAGGCGTCGTGCGGAAGGCGCGTACGGCTGCCGTGACGGCCGACTTTGCCGCCGCCAGGCCGTTGTCGGGGTAGTGGCCGATGATGTTGTAGGTGGCAGGGTCGATCGATTCCCTCAGGGCGCCTTCGGAGCGCTGGACGCCGCCGATCCAGTTGTAGGCCTTGCGGGTCCAGGCGGTGTTTTCGGCATCTTTCATGATCTGGCCTCCGTGTTCCTGATCCAGTGGCTGACGCGTTCGGCCAGCATGACTACGGTGGGATTGGTGGCGACGGAGGGGACGTCCGGGAAACAGGATGCGTCCGCGACTCGCAGTCTGGCGATGCCGCGCACGCGTCCCTGATAGTCCGTTACCGCGCCAGGATCGCCGTCGCCGCCCATGGGGGCGGTCGAGGTGGGGTGGTGATAGATGTCCAACGCTGTCGGCAGGGCCGCTTCCAGCGCCGCAGCGTCCGCTGCGGCGGGGCCCGGCACGAGCTCCTGAGCGATGATCTCGGACAGCGGGCCCTGGCTCGCGATCCGGCGGATCAATTGAATGCCTTCGACCATCAGTTTCCGATCGCGCGCAGTCCCCAGGATGTTGAGGTCGATGAGCGGCGCAGTGCGGGGATCGCGGTCTTGCAGCTTGAGGCTGCCGATGGAGCTGGGGCGAGTCAGCGCCAGGGCCAGCATGAAGATTGCGCCGGTGGGCGAGTCGGCGGGGTCGCCATAATGCACTGCGCTGACATGCAGGTCGCCGTCGCCGGGCCCGGCCCGGGATGACCGGGTCCACAGGATGGCGCCAACCGGCGGGATGGGCAGCCCCAGCCGGTCGGGATGCGCGGCCCAGACCGTGAAGTAGAAGGGATGCTCCTGCAGTCGCAGGCCGACCGGAAGATCGGCGACCAGGGGGATGTCCAGGGCCTTGAGGTCCGCCGCCGGCCCGATGCCGGAGCGAAGCAGGATGGCCGCCGATCCATACGTCCCAGCCGCGAGTACGACTTCGCCGGCTGCGATCCGCTCGCCATCGGCCAGGATCACGGCCTGCGCCCGGCCATTTTCAATCTCGACGCGGTCCGCCAGCGTCTCGCTATAGATCGTCAGGTTGGGTCGGGCGCGCACGACGTCCGACAGGTAGGTCATACCCGTGTTCAGCCGTTGGCCCATGCGGTTGTTCATCGGGTAGGGGCCGACGCCGAAAGGCGCGTCGCTGTTGAAGTCCCGCACGCGGGCATGGCCCGCCATCTGGGCCGAAACCAGGAACGCGCGCTGCATGTCGGAGATTTCGTCGTCCTGCAACTGGTGCACCGGCTCCGGGCCGGTGCGGCCATGGCATTGGTCCGCGCCCGAGGCGGTCCATTCACTGCCGCGGAAGAATGGCAGCGCGTCGGTGATGGACCAATGCGGCAGTCCTGCTCGGGTCCAGCGCTCGAAGTCGGCTGCGGGCGCGCGCATCCAGACGCCGGCATTCACGGCCGAGGAGCCGCCCAGCACCTTGCCCCGCGGAACCAGGAAGGACTTTCCGCCCCAGCCTGGCTGGGACACGTATCCCCAGTCGTGTTTGGCGTCGCCGCCGATGATGTTCTGGGCGCGGACGGCGTCCGGGTAGGCGTGGGGCGGATAGGCCTGGCCGGCCTCGAGCAGCAGTACCCGGCGGGCGGGATCCTCGCTCAGGCGGCTGGCCAGCACGGCGCCCGCCGAACCGCCTCCCACCACGATGATGTCGAAGGCAGCGTGCTGAAAGTCTGAATTTTCTGACGCCGAAGGGTGGCGTAGTCCTGTATTCATTGTGGTCTCCTCTAAAAATCCAGCCTTGTGTCAGGATCGGAGGTTCAAGCGCATCGACGGCTGATCGGATCAGCTGTAGCCAGCGTTCAGCCCGGCATCCCATTGGGATGCATCATTCATCGGTACCGCCTCCGACAGAAGACGGGTGGCGGTCTTTAGAGTCGCGAACATATGTCCGGAACCTTTTCGATCGAATCGTTCAGTGGAATGGTGGCCTTCGCGGCCACGGTGGAGTCCGGCAGTTTCGCTGCGGCCGGGCGCAAGCTGGGCCTGTCCGCGTCCGCGGCGGGCAAGGCGGTTGAAAGGCTGGAGCTCAAGCTGGGCGTGCGGCTGCTGCATCGCAGTACGCGCTCTCTGGGGCCGACCGGTGAAGGCGAGGTCCTGTACCGCTATGTCAGCAAGATCCTGAAGGATCTCCAGGAGGCGGAGCGCGAGTTGCAGCTGGTGCAGAACGCGCCCCGCGGCCGGCTCAAGATCAGTGTTCCCACGGTGATGGGCCGCAGGATCGTGTTGCCGGCGCTCAGCGACTTCCACGCGCGCTTTCCCGAGGTGATGGTCGACATCAACCTGGACGACCTGATCGTCGACGTGATCGAGGACGGATACGACCTCGTATTGCGCCTGGGCGAACTGGAGGATTCAGGGCTGCAGGCCCGCAACATCGGCCCGCACGCGTTCACGACTTGCGCCTCGCCCGCCTACCTGGCCCAGCGCGGCACGCCGCGCACGCCTGCGGATCTCAGTGAGCATTGCTGTATCTACTATCGATTTCCAACGACTGGCAGGACGGAAACCTGGGCTTTCAAGGGAGAGCCGTCGGGCAGGGTATTCAAACCCTCCAGCATATTGAATGATGGCGAGGCCCTGGCGTCCGCGGCGATCGGCGGCTTGGGGATCGTGCAGGCGCCCAGCTACCTGGTAAAGGAAGACGTGGCAGCGGGGCGGCTGCGGCCGGTGCTCGAGGATTACACCGAAAACCGGGGCAGCGTTTCGCTGCTATGGCCGCCCCGATCGGCGGAGGTTGCCCGAGTGCGCGCGTTCATCGATTTCTTCGCCGAGCGGATCGCGGCGCAGTTATAGCCGCGGCGGGCGCAAGGGGCAAAGGGGAGTATATGGACGCCGCAAAATAGAGGCTTTGCGGCGGCCCGAAACGCAAAAAAGGATGCCCATGGGCATCCTTTTTCATTTGCCGTATTCGTGACGCCCTGAAAACAGGGCGGCAGAATGGCTTAGGCCAGCGCCTTGATGGCGGCAGCCAGGCGGCTCTTGTGGCGAGCGGCCTTGTTCTTGTGGATGATGTTCTTGTCGGCCACGCGATCGATCACGCTGGAGGCCTTCTGGAACACTTCGCCAGCCGCAGCCTTGTCGCCAGCGGCGATGGATTGGCGAACGCGCTTGATGGCGGTGCGCAGCATCGAGCGCAGGCTGGAATTGTGCTTGTTGCGCTCAACGGATTGGCGAGCGCGCTTGCGGGCTTGGGCGGTATTGGCCATGTTGCTATATAAGTTGAATTCGGCAAAGTCGAACATTGTAGCAAGTCCCTACGGGAATGCAAGCTTTTAATGTTTGATCAGCCGATGGAGCGCCCGTCAACCGGGCGGGGGGCGCTGCGGGAGGAATTCCCTGGGCTGGAGAGCCCTTGCGGATGGTCCTCATGCGTTTGAGGAAAACCCGTGGCGCCTACTGGATAAAAACACCGTGCTTAGTATACAACGAAGCCGCTCCGGCGACACGGGGCGAATGCCGGCGTTGTCAGGTGGCGACGCTGATGGAGACGAACCAGGGCGTGAAACGGCGGACGTGGATGGGCATGATGTCGCGCAGCGTATCGAGCGCGGCGTCGGTGTCGTCCAGCGGGAAGTGGCCGGATACCGGCAGGCCGCCGGCGGCCATGGACACGCGCAGCGTGCCGCTGCGGTAGGGGCGCAGGGCGGCGATCACTTCGGCCAGCGGGCGGCCGCGGGCTTCGACCCAGCCGGCTTCCCAGGCGGCTTCGGCCATGAGTTCGGCGCGCGGGGTGTCCATGCGGGCCGCGTCGAACCGGGCGCCGGTGCCGGCGCGGACGGTGCCGTGGGCCCCGGACATGGTTTCGACCTCGACCTCATGCTCATGCACCACTACCAGGGTGCGCTGGGCTTGCTGGCGCACCATGTAACGGGTGCCCAGCGCGCGGACCGTGCCTTCTGCCGTCTGGACCAGGAAAGGGCGGCGCGCGTCAGGAGCCACCGACACCGTCACGGCGCCGTCCAGCAGGCGGACCTGGCGATACGCGGGAGTGAAGTCCAGGTTGACGCGGCTGCGCGCGTCCAGCAGCAGTTGGCTGCCGTCGGACAGCACGTAGCGGCGACGCTCGCCCGTGGCCGTGGCGGCATCCGCCGCGACGTTACCCAGGGGATAGAAGGCATTGCCCACGTAGGCGGCGCAGGCGCCGGTACCGGCGAGCGCCAGCGCGCCGGCCAGAAAACGGCGGCGAGGGGGCGCAATGGCGGGGCCGGAAGGGGCCGCGAGATGCGGGATGGCCGGGCCGGTGGTCGCGTAGCCGGCGGGATAGGCGTCGCCAAGCCGGCCGAACGTCGATCCTTCCAGCGAGCCGGTCAGCTGCTGCCAGGCGTTCTCGTGGGCTGGGTCGGCAGCACGCCACGCCAGGAAGTCGTTATAGTCCTGGGCGGTCGCCTTGCCGGAGCGCAATAACAGCAGCCAATTGATTACCTGGTCCGCCATGGGTTGTCCTTGGGCGTACTTCACTTCATGTCCCCGCAGTGCTTCAAGGGGGATCCTTTCGATGGCAATTTGTAAATAATAAAGGTTTTTTACCAAAGATTACCGGCTGATTGTCAATTCTTGACGAATCTAATGCAAAAAAAGCCGGTACTAGACCGGCTTTTGACGTGTATATAGGCAGATTGTCCGAACTTAGCGCGCCGGACGTCGGCCGAAGTCCCTAGGGCGGAAGCCAAACAGTAACAACATTCCGAAGTAGACCGCGCCGCTGGCCGCCAGCACGCCAGCCAGCCAGGCCACCCGCTGACCGGAGTGGGCCTGCAGGGCGATCCAGTCGATGCGTCCGTCCGCATACCAGAGCAAGGCCGCCAGCGCCGCCAAGGCGGGCAAAAGGCGCAGCGCGAACGCCGCCCAGCCGGGGCCGGGCTGGTAGACGCCGCGGCGGCGCAGGCCGATCAGCAGCGCCAGCGCATTCAGGCAGGCGCCCAGGCCGATTGCCAGGGCCAGCCCGGCATGCGCCATCAGAGGCACCAGCACCAGGTTCATCAACTGCGTCATGATCAGCACCCCGATCGCGATCTTCACCGGCGTGCGGATGTCCTGCTTGGCGTAGAAGCCGGGCGCCAGGATCTTCACTGCCAACAGACCGATCAGTCCGGCGGAATAGGAAATGACCGCCAGCCGGGTCTGGCTTACGTCCTGGGCGGCGAAGGCGCCGTAGTGGAACAGGGTGGCGACCAGGCCGTCGGACAGCAGCGCCATGCCCACCGCCGCCGGCAGGCCCAGCAGCAGCACCAGGCGCAGGCCCCAGTCCAGCAGTCCGCTGTAACCGCCGTGGTCGTCGCGGGCATGGGCGGCGGACAGGCTGGGCAGCAGCACCGTGCCCAGCGCCACGCCCAGCAGCGCCGTGGGGAATTCCATCAGGCGATCGGCGAATGACAGCCAGGTAACGCTGCCCGGCGTGAGCCAGGTGGCGATGTTGGTGTTGATCAAGAGCGAGATCTGCGCGACCGAGACGCCCAGGGTGGCGGGCGCCATCTGCTTGAGGATGCGCTGCACCGTGGGGTCGCCCCAGGCCTCGCGGAACCGCAGGGTGAAGCGTGGCGTCAGGCCGAGCCGGGCCAGGGCGATCCATTGCACAGCCAGTTGCGCGACGCCGCCGATCATGACGCCGATGGCCAGCGCGTAGACCGGCACGTCCATGCGTGGCGCGAGCCAGATGCAGGCCGCGATCATCGCCAGGTTGAGCAGCACCGGCGTGAAAGCCGGCACGGCAAAGCGCCGCCAGGTATTGAGCACGCCCGAGGCGAACGCGATCAGCGACATGCAGAAGATATAGGGGAACATCACCCGCGTCATCCAGACCGCGGCGCCGAATTCGGTGTCGCGGGCGGCTCCGCGCAGGCCGCTGGCCATGGCCGATACCACCCAGGGCGCGGCGACGATGCCGATGAGGGTGATGAGCATCAGCGCCGCGGTCAGCAGCAGCGCCACGCGGTCCAGCAGGGTGCGGACTTCGGCTTCGGAACGGTTGTTGCGCGCGGCGCCCAGGATGGGCACGAAGGCCTGGGCGAAGGCTCCTTCGGCGAACAGGCGGCGCAGCAGGTTGGGAATGCGGAAAGCGACCCAGAAGGCGTCGGTGATGGGGCCGGCGCCGAAAGCGCGGGCCACCAGGATGTCGCGGATCAGGCCGGAAATGCGGGACAGCAGGGTGAAGCTGCTGACCGTGGCCGCCGAACGAAACAGGCTCATGGAGGACTACGTAAAAAGGGGGCCGGCAGGCCCCATAACCAACATTGCCCCTTGAATGGGGCAACACTTCGCCCTACGTTTTTTCTCTACGCCGGAGCGCCTTTTTCCCTTGGGCCGCCCCAAGGGAAAAAGAGCCCCCTCGGGGGGCAGAGAGCCCGCGCAGCGGGCGAAGCGTGGGGGCATTATTTCGGCGGCATGCGGATGGCGCCGTCGAGGCGGATGGTTTCGCCATTGAGCATGTCGTTGGTGATGATGCTGTGGACCAGCTTGGCGTAGTCTTCCGGGCGGCCCAGGCGGGCGGGGAAGGGAATGCTGGCGGCCAGCGAGTCCTGCACTTCCTGCGGCATGCCGAAGATCATGGGCGTGCCGAAGATGCCCGGGGCGATGGTCATGCAGCGGATGCCGGTCTTGGACAGGTCGCGCGCGATGGGCAGGGTCATGCCGGCCACGCCGGCCTTGGAGGCGGCGTAGGCGGCCTGGCCGATCTGGCCGTCGAAGGCCGCGACGGAGGCGGTGTTGATCATCACGCCGCGTTCGCCGGTGGGTTCGGGCGCGTTGGCGCTCATGGCCTCGGCGGCCAGGCGCATCATGTTGAAGCTGCCGATCAGGTTGATCGACACGACCTTCTGGAACAGTTCCAGCGGATGCGCGCCGTTCTTGCCCACGATCTTGGCGGCGGGCGCGACGCCGGCGCAGTTCACCAGGCCAAAGAGCGAGCCCAGCTCGAGCGCGGCAGCTACGGCGTTCTTGCCGTCGGCTTCCTGGGTCACGTCGCAGTGGACGTAGCGCTGGCCCAGTTCCTTGGCCAGGGCCGAGCCCGGCTCGTCCTGCACGTCGGCGATGACGACCTTGGCGCCGTTTTCGACCAGCATGCGCACCGTGCCGGCGCCCAGTCCGGACGCGCCGCCCGTGACGATGAATACCTTGTTCGCGATTTCCATGTGTCTACCACCAGTAGTTCTAGGGATGAAAGCGGCGCGGCAGGCGCCGGATATGACTAGGCCTTCGGGGCCGGCCGGACGCGTTGCGTTCCGGTGCCAGCGCCGAAGGCCTGTGAGCCATCGAGGCGCCGATCAGCCTTGGACGGCTTCGAACAGGCGGGCCTTGATTTCTTCGACCGCGCCGACGCCGGAGATCTTGCGGTACTTCGGCGCGTCGGCGGGATTCTGCTGCGCCCAGGACGAGTAGTAGTCGACCAGGGGGCGGGTCTGGTCGCGGTACACGGCCAGGCGGTTGCGCACGGTTTCCTCGCGGTCGTCGTCGCGCTGGATCAGCTCTTCGCCGGTGACGTCGTCACGGCCTTCGACCTTGGGCGGGTTGAAGCGCACGTGGTAGCTGCGGCCGCTGGGCTGGTGCACGCGGCGGCCGCTCATGCGTTCGATGATGTCTTCTTCGGGGACTTCGATTTCCACCACGTAGTCCAGCTTGACGCCGGCGCTCTTGAGCGCGTCCGCCTGCGGGATGGTGCGGGGGAAACCGTCGAACAGGTAGCCGTTGGCGCAGTCGGGCTGCTTCAGACGGTCCTGTACCAGGCCGATGATGATCTCGTCGGAAACCAGACCGCCGGCATCCATGACCTTTTTGGCTTCAATGCCCAACGGCGTGCCCGCTTTGACCGCGGCGCGCAGCATGTCGCCGGTGGAAATCTGGGGAATGCCGAAGTGTTGGGTGAGAAACGCGGCCTGGGTGCCTTTGCCGGCGCCGGGAGGTCCGAGCAAGATGAGACGCATGAGTGCTCCTGAAGGGGTGTATTTTTTGTGATCCGGGGAATTATGCCGCAATGCAGCAGCCGATGCGGAGCCGCGCCATAGGAAATAACCCTTATATCTGCTTGCTGTAGACCAGTCGGACGCGTTCCAGATCTGCCGGGGTATCTACGCCTGCGGCAGGAGGGTTGGACGTCCGATGGACGACGATGACGTGGCCGTGTTCCATGGCGCGCAGCTGCTCCAGAGATTCGAAACGTTCCAGCGCGCCCTGCGGCAGGGACGGATAGCGGCGCAGGAACGACACCCGGTACGCGTACAGGCCGATGTGGTGCCAGGCCGGCAGGCCGTCGGCCAGCACGCGTTCGCCCGAGGCCAGCGCATCGCGGGCCCAGGGGATCGGGGCGCGTGAAAAATACAGCGCGCGGTCGTTCGCGGCGCAGACCAGCTTCACCACGTTGGGGTTGAACAGGGCCTCGGCGTTGGCCAGGGGACAGGCGCAGGTCGCGATGTCGGCCTCGGGGCTGGCTTGCAGCTTGGCCGCGACCGCGTCGATGAGTTCGGGTTCGATCAGGGGCTCGTCGCCCTGCACGTTGACCACGATGGCGTCGTCAGGCAGGCCCAGTTGCTCCACGGCTTCGGCCAGGCGGTCGGTGCCCGTCGCGTGGTCGGCGCGGGTCATCAGCGCCTGCAGCCCGTGCGCCTGCGCCGCCTGTTGCACGCGGACGTCGTCCGTGGCCACATAGACGCGGGAAGCGCCGGACAGCGCCGCGCGTTCGGCGGTGCGCACGACCATGGGCTTGCCGGCGATGTCGGCCAGCGGCTTGTCGGGCAACCGGGTCGAGGCGGTGCGCGCCGGGATCAGGGCGATGAAGCTCATGCTCGGCGGTTCAGTGGGAAGCGGGGGCGTCGTCCAGCGCGCGGGCTTCCGATTCCAGCATGACGGGGATGCCGTCGCGCACAGGGAAGGCCAGGCGGTCGGCGCGGCAAACCAGTTCGGCTTGCTGCCGGTCGTGTTCGAGGCGGCCCTTGCACAGCGGGCAGACGAGGATGTCGAGTAGGCGGGATTCCATGACCGGAATTCTAAAGCAGTTTGCCGGGGGCCGGGCCGCGCGGCGCTGCCAGGCGGACGGTTTGCTAGGTCCGGACTGGCTGGCGCAGCGCCTGCGCCAGCCAGTCGAACAGTTGCGGATCGGAGAAGCCGGCGCGCACGGGCACTTCCCACAGCCGCGGATCGTCCAGGGCGGCGCATTTGATCGCGTCCTTGGAGGTGACCAGGATGGCCTCGGCTGTCAGCGCCTGGAAGGGCGACTCGGCGTAATCGTGATGATCGGGCAGGGCGAGCGCGGTTTCCAGCTGGATGCCGGCGCCGCGCAGGGTGGTGAAAAAGCGTTCCGGATTGCCGATGCCGGCCACCGCCGCGATGCGCGGCTGGCCGGCAAAGGCGGCCAGGGGGCGCGCGCCGCGGCCCGAGACCTGGCGCGTATCGCCCGGTTCCAGCCACATGCGGACTTGCCGCGGCCGGACGCTGCCCCCGGTTTGGGGCTGGCCGTCGGGGGTGCCGATGTTCGTCACGACCACGTCAACCTCCCGGAGCCGTTCGGCGGGCTCGCGCAGGGGGCCCGCCGGCAGCAGGCGGCCATTGCCCACGCCGCGCTCGTCCTGCACCACGATTTCGATGTCGCGCGCCAGCGCCAGATGCTGCAGGCCGTCGTCCGACACGATCACGTCCACCTTGGGGTGCGCCTGCAGCAGGGCCTGGGCGGCCAGGGCGCGCTTCGGGTGCACGGAAACCGGCGCCCCGGTGGCGCGGGCGATCAGCGCGGGTTCATCGCCAAAGCGGGCGGCTTCGAGTTGGCCCAGCCCGACGCGGGCGTGCGGCCCGACCTTGACGCCGTAGCCGCGGCTGACGACCCCGGGGGTGTAGCCGCGGGCCCGCAACGCTTCGACGGTGGCGATGACCATGGGGGTCTTGCCCGTGCCGCCGACATAGACATTGCCGATCACCACGACGGGAACGGGGGCGCGGTACGAGCGGCGGGTGCCGTCCAGGTAGCGCTGGCGCTTGCGCGCCACTTCCCAGGCGGTCAGCCTGGACAGCGGCAGCAGCAGATTGGAGAGCCAGCCGCCGTGCTGCCATTGGCGCGCCAGCAGCGTCGAGGCGCGCTTGGCGGTCACCGGGTGGTCTGCGCGGCGAAGTTGACGCGGCCGATGCCAGCCAGTCGGGCGGCTTCCATGATGTTGATCACGGACTGGTGGGTGGCCTGGGCGTCGGCGTTGATGACGACCAGCGGTTCGGTCTTGCCGGCGGCGGCCTGGCGCAAGGCCTCGGCGATTTCGGGCGGCGTGGAGACGTCGATGAGCGTGCCGTTGAGCGCGTAGCGCCCGTCCTGGCTGACGGCGACTTCCAGCGCCGGAGGCGTGTCCTGTTCCATCGAGGCCTGGGGCAGCGTCACCTTCAGCTGGGTGAAGCGCGCGAAGGAGGTGGTTGCCGCCAGGAAGATCAGGATGACCAGCAGCACGTCGATGAGCGGAATCAGGTTGATATCCAGCTCATCGCGCTCGCCGCGGGGGCCGCGGAAATTCATGAACGGCCCTCGCGCATGGCGGACCCGGGGGAGACGGCGCGGACCAGGCGCGACGCGGTCTGTTCCATGGCGCTGAGGTAGCCGTCCACGCGGCCGCGCAGATAGCGGTGCGCGATCATGGCGGGAATGGCGATGAGAATGCCGAAGCCGGTGTTGTACAGCGCCATCGAGATGCCGCGCGCCAGTTGCGCGGGATCGCCGCCGCCGGGGGTGTAGGAGCCGAAGATCTCGATCATGCCGACCACGGTGCCGAACAGGCCCATCAGGGGCGCGACCACGGCGATGGTGCCGATGGCGGAGATGTAGCGGCTGAGGTCGTGGGCGACGGCGCGGCCGGTATCCTCGACCACGTTGCGCAGTTCCTCGCGCGGCAGGTGGCGGTGACGCATCACCTCGGCCAGGATCCGGCCCAGCGGCGAGTTGCGCTCCAGGCGGTTGATCGCGTCGGGAGTGTCCTGGCGGTTGCGCAGCATTTCAGCCACTTGGTCGCTCAGGCCGCGCGGCATGACCAGGCCGCGGCGCAGGGAGAGGAAGCGCTCGAAGATCAGCGCCAGGCCCAGGACGGATGTCGCCAGCAGGGGCCATATCGGCCAGCCGGCCTCGCGCAGTATGGAAAGCAAAGCGTTCAACTCCCGGGGGACCGGTGCGCAAAGCGGCGCGAACCGGCATCTGATCAAGCCGAAACTGTAACGGTGCGGCGGGGGTGTGGCAAGTCGGTACGACCCCCAATCTATCCACAGATCTTGTGGATAATTCTGTGCAAAACTTCCCGGAAGTGCTTGTGGGCACAGGGCTTGCACTTGTTTGCTTCAATTTCGAGCAGCTTTGTTTTCAATAAAGTTATATAAAAATCAATGATTTAGTTCGAATTTGCTGGCTTTCGGGCCGGTTGGGGAAAATCTGCTGGGACGCGGTATGATTGCGGCCCGCTACGCGGCTCCTGTGGACAGGTACGCATCGGAAAGCCCCATGACAATTGAATCTACAGTCACAAACAACGTATTTGCGCGGGATATCCTGACGGTTGCCCAGCTGAATCAAGCTGTGGGGCAGTTGTTGGAGCGCAGCATCCCGGCGCTATGGGTGCGTGGAGAGATTTCCAACTTCACGGCGGCGGCTTCCGGGCATTGGTACTTCACGCTCAAGGACAGCCGGGCCTCCGTGCGGGCAGTCATGTTCAGAAGCCGCGCCAGTGCGGTGGGTTTCACGCCGCGGGCCGGTGATCAGGTCGAAATCCGGGCCCGCGTGTCGCTCTACGAGCCCCGTGGCGACTATCAGCTGCAGGCTGACGCCATGAGGCGGGCCGGACTAGGCAATCTGTACGAGGCGTTTCTGCGCCTGAAGGAGCAACTGGCTTCCGAAGGCCTGTTCGATCCCGCCGCCAAGCGCGAACCCGTGCGCCTGCCGCGGGCGATCGGCGTGGTGACGTCCCTGCATGCCGCGGCGTTGCGGGACGTGCTGTCGGCGCTGGCGCGCCGCGCACCCCAGGTGCCCGTGTTCATCTACCCCGCGCCGGTCCAGGGGGCGGACGCCGCCGGGCGGCTGGCCGCCCAGGTGCGCATGGCCAACCAGCGCGCCGAGGTCGATACGCTGCTGCTGGTGCGCGGCGGGGGCAGCATCGAGGATCTTTGGAGCTTCAACGACGAAGCCTTGGCCCGCGAGGTTGCGGCCAGCGCAATCCCCGTCATCAGCGGGGTGGGGCACGAGACGGATTTCACCATCGTCGATTTCGTGGCCGACGTGCGCGCGCCGACGCCGACCGCAGCCGCCGAACTGGCCTGCGTGCCGCGTTCGGAATTGCTGGGCCGGGTCATGCAGGCGGCAGAGGCCATGACGCGCGGTCAGCAGCGCCGCCTGGAACGCGCTGCCCAGCGGCTGGACCGCGCCGCCGCGCAACTGGTGTCTCCGGCCCAACGGCTCGAACATCAGCGGGAGCGCCTGAACAGCCTGCGTTTCCGCCTGGCCACCGCCTGGTCCGGTCCCCAGGAGCGCCGCGCCGCGCGCGTCAATCTGCTGACGCAGCGTCTGGCGCATCGCGTACCCGACACGGGCCGCGCGGCCGACCGGCTGGCCGGCGCGGCGCGGCAGCTCGGCCAGGCGCATGCGCGGCTGCTGGTGCAGCGGCGCAACCGGCTGGCCGCCGCCACGGCGCAATTGCGCGCGCTGGATCCGGGCAACACACTGGCCCGCGGCTACGCCATCGCGCGCGACGAACAGGGCCGCATCGTGCGGGACGGGACCGCGCTGACGGCGGGGCAGGCGCTGGACCTGAGCTTCTCGCAGGGCGGAGCCGAAGTCGCGGTCACGCGCAGCCGCGAGACGCGCGAGGCTTCCTGAAAGAGGGCGGTCGCGCGCGCTTGGGGCTGCTGTCATGAACACATGCTTCCAGTCATAAGCAGATGCGTCCCTTAACCCCGCGCGGGCGGGGGGTTAACGAGGTATCCTCAGTAGTTGCCGATACAATTGAACGGCTTGATCGTGCACTCAACAGAAGGAACCTCACATGGCACATACTCTTCCCCCCCTGCCTTACGAACTGGACGCGCTGGCTCCGCACATCTCCAAGGAAACGCTGGAGTTCCACTACGGCAAGCATCACCAGACCTACGTCACGAACCTGAACAACCTGATCCCGGGCACGGAATTCGAAACGCTGTCGCTGGAAGACATCGTCAAGAAGTCCTCGGGTGGCATTTTCAACAACGCCGCCCAGATCTGGAACCACACGTTCTACTGGAACAGCCTGGCTCCCAAGGCCGGCGGTGCGCCGACCGGCAAGCTGGCTGACGCCATCAACGCCAAGTGGGGCAGCTTCGACGCTTTCAAGGAAGCCTTCAACAAGTCGGCCGCCGGCAACTTCGGTTCGGGCTGGACCTGGCTGGTCAAGAAGGCCGACGGCTCGGTCGACATCGTCAACACCAGCAACGCCGCCACCCCGCTGACCACGGCCGACAAGCCGCTGCTCACCTGTGATGTGTGGGAACACGCCTACTACATCGACTACCGCAACGCCCGTCCCAAGTACCTGGAAAACTTCTGGGCGCTGGTGAACTGGGAATTCGCGGCCAAGAACTTCGCCTGATAGGCAAAGCCAGGCCCGCCGCGGCGTCAGCGTCGCGGCTCCTGCTGATCAACCCCTCGCGCAAGCGTGGGGTTTTCTTTTTTGTTCAGGAAAAATTCAGCCTGCGAAATCCCTGTCGATTGTCGAATTCATTGCGGGGAAATGAAGAACAAACCGGCTTTTCTTCCGGGTAATCCCTAGGTTTGCCAGCCACTATCGTTGGCCCCGGTCGGCGACTGAACCACGGGGTCCACGGCCGCGGCATGCCCGCCATAAACCGTGGTACTTACAGGGAAGGGAAGCATGTTGCGGTTATTTTCGGGTTTGCGCATCGGCGCGCGCCTGTCGGGCGCGTTTTTGCTGGTGGCGGTGATAGGCGGTGCGATTGGCGGCTTCGGGGTCTGGGGCCTGGCGCGCATCAATGAAATGAACGACCGGCTTTACGACACCGAGCTGCGCGGCATCTCGGACGTCAAGGAAGCCAACATCAATCTGATCTATGCGGGCCGCGCCCGCAACGGCTACCTGGCCGCGTCCACCGACCAGGAACGCCAGGCCCTGCGCAAGCAGTTCGACGACGCCGTCGCCAACATGGACGCGCTGCGTGAAAAGGCTGCGGCCAACTTCTATTCCGAAGAAGGCAAGCGCGCGCTGGCGCAGTTCACCGAGACCGAGCAGGTCTGGAAGCGCGAGTCCGCGGCCTTCTTCGCCGCCGCCCAGGCGCGGCCGCTGACCCAGGCCGATCCGCGCGTTGCCGAAATCGAGGCGCGTGTGATCGCTTCGTCGCAGAAGCTGGATGACCTCATGACGACCTTGGCGAAGACCAAGGAAAACGCCGCCGCCCAGACCGTGCAGAGCGGCACGGATCTGTATGAAACGTTGCGCGCCGTCATGGTCGCCCTGGCCGTGATCGGCGTGGCGGTCGGCATGTTGCTGGGCTGGCTGGTGACACGCGGCATCGTGCTTCCGCTGGAACAGGCCGTGACGGCCGCGCGCCAGGTTGCGGCCGGCGACCTGACGACCGACATCCAGGTCGCCACGCGCGACGAAACCGGCGACCTGATGGGCGCGCTCAAGACCATGAACGAAAGCCTGGCGCGCATCGTCAAGGACGTGCGCGACGGCTGTGAGAGCATCGCCTCGGCGTCCTCGCAGATCGCGCAGGGCAACGCAGACTTGTCGCAGCGCACCGAGGAACAGGCCTCGTCGCTGGAGGAAACCGCGGCGTCGATGGAGCAGCTGACCAGCACCGTGCAGCAGAACGCCAACAACGCCAGCGAAGCCGACCGGCTGGTCAACCAGGCTTCCAGCGTGGCCGTGCGCGGCGGCGAAGTGGTGGAGGGCGTGGTCCAGACCATGAGCGCGATCTCCGACAGCTCGCGCCGCATTGCCGACATCACGGGCGTGATCGACGGCATCGCCTTCCAGACCAACATCCTGGCGCTCAACGCCGCCGTGGAAGCGGCGCGCGCCGGCGAGCAGGGCCGCGGCTTCGCCGTGGTGGCGGGCGAGGTGCGCACGCTGGCGCAGCGCTCCGCAGTGGCCGCGAAGGAGATCAAGGCCTTGATCGACGAGTCGGTCACGCGCGTCGAGGGCGGCACGCGCCAGGTCGACGAAGCTGGCCGCACCATGCGCGAAGTGGTGGACAGCGTGCGCCAGGTCGCCACGCTGGTGCGCGAAATCGCCAGCGCTTCGGAAGAGCAGTCCGCCGGCATCGGCCAGGTCAACCAGGCCGTGGCGCAGATGGACACCGTGACGCAGCAGAACGCCGCGCTGGTGGAAGAGGCGGCAGCGGCGGCGGCCAGCATGCAGGAACAGGCCACGCGCCTGGCGCAGGAAGTGCGCCGCTTCAAGGTCGAAGCCGGCAGCGGATCGGCCCGTGAAGCCCAGGTCCGTTTGGTGCAGGCGGTGCCTGCGGCGCCGCGCAAGCCGGCCGCGCCGGTGGCGCGTCCCGCGCTGGCGCAGGCCTCTGACGACGACTGGTCGACGTTCTGATCCTGCGCTGTGGGCTGGCGGTCAGGTGGGAGTGGTAAGGTTAGCCACTTTCAACCGCGCCGGCTTCTGCCCATGAACCTGCCCGACCCTCTACGCCGGCTGCTGGCCGGCCCGCGCCGATGGGCGCATCGCAAGGTGCGCCAGATCAACCGCCTGTCGCGCAAGAGCGTGCAGATGGGGCTGTTGCTGGGGGGCGCCGGCCTGGTGGCGCTGATGTCGCTGGGCTTTGCCTATCTGGCCGACAAGGCGCTGGAATGGAACCGCGAGTGGGTCGCCTACAACGGCTGGCTGGCCTTGCTGGTCCTGCCGCTGAGCCTGGCGGCCTTGCGCTGGCTGACTTTGCGCTTCGCGCCCAATGCGTCCGGCAGTGGCATTCCGCAGGTCATCGGCGCCTTGTCGCTGCCGCCGGGCGCCAGCCAGAACAGCCTGGTGGCGCTGGGGCAGACTCTCTGGAAAATTCCTCTTGCGTTCGGCGGCATGCTGGCCGGCGCCTCGATCGGCCGCGAAGGGCCGTCCGTGCAGGTGGGCGCGGCCTTGATGCTGGCCTGGGGCGACTTCTGGAAACGTCGCGGCGTGCAGCTGCGCGGCTTTCACGCCAACGAACTGATTGCCGCCGGCGCCGCGGGCGGCCTGGCGGCCGCCTTCAACGCGCCGTTGGCCGGCGTCATCTTCGCCATCGAGGAACTTGGGCGCGGCACGGTGCTGCGCTGGCAGCGGCTGGTGTTGATCGGCGTGCTGGCCTCGGGCTTCCTGGTCGTGGCCGTGGTCGGCAACAACCCCTATTTCGGCGTGTTCGGCGGCGCGCCGCTGACGCATGGCATGGTGATGTGGGTGGCCATCTGCGCGGCGCTCAATGGCGCATTGGGCGGCATATTCGCCCGCCTGCTCGGCAAGGGGGCTGCTGGCAGCGCGCCACAGTCCTGGCGCGCCTGGATCCGCGCCCATCCGATCTGGACCGCCTTCATCATGGGCCTGATCCTGGCCATGATCGGGCTGGCTACCGCCGGCAGCGTCTACGGCACGGGATATGGCGTGGCCGCGGACCTGCTGTCGGGCAAGGACACTGCACCCGCGAGCTTCGGGCTGGCCAAGCTGGCCGCGACGGTCGCCTCCTATTGGGCGGGCATACCGGGCGGCATCTTCACGCCGGCCCTGACCACCGGTGCCGGCATCGGTCATCACATCTGGCAACTGGCGGGAGAGGGCGTCGACCATCGCGTGCTGGTGCTGATCTCGATGGCCGCGTTCCTGGCCGCCGCGACCCAGGCGCCGCTGACCGCCAGCGTGGTGGTGATGGAAATGACGGGCAGCCAGCCCATGCTGTTCTGGCTGCTGGTCGGCTCTCTGCTGGCTTCCGGCGTGTCGCGCCAATTCTGCCCGCAACCCTTCTACCACCTGGCTGCGGGGCGTTTCCGCCGGCAAGCCATCGTCGATGCCGGACGCGCCGCCAAGCCGCCGGCGTGAGTCCATAAGCCGCGCCCGCGCCCCGGCGCGGTGCACGGGGCGCGCACAGGCAGGGTGAACAGCCATTGGACACTGTCCGTGCAGCGGACATCCCGCAGGCGCACCAACTTGGCGCGAAAGCGCTGCGTTAAGATCGCCCGATCCGGATTTTTTCTCACTGACTTCGAGCCTCCCATGACCGTGCATGCTTTTATTTGTGATGCGATCCGCACTCCCTTCGGCCGCTACGGCGGCGCGCTGGCTTCCGTGCGCCCCGACGATCTCGCTGCCGTAGCCATCAAGGCGCTGGTGGCGCGCAATCCTGGCGTGCGCTGGGAAGAACTGGACGACGCCATCATGGGCTGCGCCAACCAGGCGGGCGAAGACAATCGCAACGTGGCCCGCATGGCCACGCTGCTGGCCGGCCTGCCGATCGAAGTGCCCGGCGCCACCGTCAACCGCCTGTGCGGTTCGGGCCTGGACGCCATCGGCGGCGCTGCCCGCGCCATCCGAGCTGGCGAAGCCGGCCTGATGCTGGCCGGCGGCGTGGAAAGCATGAGCCGCGCGCCCTTTGTCATGGGCAAGGCCGACAGCGCGTTCTCGCGCAATGCCGCGATTTACGACACCACCATCGGCTGGCGCTTCATCAACAAGCTGATGAAGGCGCAATACGGCGTGGACTCGATGCCCGAAACGGCCGAGAACGTCGCCGACGATTTCAAGATCAACCGCGAAGACCAGGATCTGTTCGCGCTGGCCAGCCAGCAGAAGACCGCGCGCGCGCAGAAGGAAGGTTTCTTCGACACCGAGATCGTGCCGGTGTCGATCGCCCAGAAAAAGGGCGACCCGATCATCGTCAGCAAGGACGAGCACCCGCGTGAAACCACGCTGGAAGCGCTGGCCAAGTTGAAGGGCGTGGTCCGCGAAGGCGGCACCGTCACCGCCGGCAACGCCTCGGGCGTCAACGACGGCGCGGCTGCGCTGCTGCTGGCCGACGAAAAGGGCGCCGCCCGCCATGGCCTGACCCCGCGCGCCCGCGTGGTCGGCATGGCCACGGCCGGCGTCGCACCGCGCATCATGGGCATCGGCCCGGCGCCCGCCACGCTGAAGGTGCTGGCCCAGACCGGCCTTACGCTTGCGCAGATGGACGTCATCGAACTGAACGAGGCGTTTGCCGCCCAGGGCCTGGCCGTGCTGCGCCAGTTGGGCATCGCCGACAACGACCCGCGCGTGAACCCCAACGGCGGCGCGATCGCCCTGGGCCATCCGCTGGGCGCCAGCGGCGCACGCCTGGCCACCACCGCGATCAATCAGTTGCACCGCACCGGCGGCCGTTACGCGCTGTGCACCATGTGCATCGGCGTGGGCCAGGGCATCGCGCTGATCATCGAACGCGTGTAATCGGGCTGGCGCGCAGCGGCTTGCTGCGCGCAGGAACGAAAAGGGAGCCTGCAGGCTCCCTTTTCATATCCGCCGGCGGGCTCGCCTCAGGGCAGGCCGTCCAGCTTCTTGCCGGCCTTGATGCCGTGCTGTTCGAACCAGCCCTGGGCCATTTCCAGCGCGTAGCGCACCGGCTTCTTGGCGCAGTGCGGGTCTTCGGTCTGCGGCGCCATGTCTTCAATGTTGACGATCGTGCCATCGTCGGCGATAAAGGCAATCGAGAGCGGAAGGATGGTGTTGCGCATCCAGAAGCACTGCACGTCGGGCTGTTCGAAGACGAACAGCATGCCGTCGTTGCCGGGCAGCTCCTTGCGGAACATCAGGCCGTCGCGGCGGGTCGCTTCCGTGTTCGCGACTTCTGCGCGGATAATATGGATGCCGGCCGAAAGCTGGGTGGTAGGCAGCGGGGCTTGCGGTCCGGTTTGCTGTGCGCTGGCCGCCAGAGGCAGGGCCATGGCGATGGCTGCCAGGGCTTTCGGCAGGAAGTTTCTGAAGAACGCTGTCTTGAACAACGTGAGGCTGACAGGATTTAAAACGGCGTTCTTGGGCATGACCTGGCGCAATGAATGAAAAATAACAAGGCGGGGCTCGAAAGCCCCGCCTGAATAATGGCGCAACCTTACCGTTGCGCTTTAAGGGTAACTCAGGCAGCTGTGATATTAAGCGCCTGTTTGCCTTTGGGCCCCTGGATAATCTCGAAGGCCACTTTCTGGCCTTCCTTCAGGGTTTTAAAACCATTCATCTGGATGGACGAAAAATGGGCGAACAGATCTTCACCGCCGTCGTCGGGCGTAATGAAGCCGAACCCCTTTGCGTCGTTGAACCATTTGACGGTGCCCGTCGATTTGGGATTGTCCCCTTGGACGGCGGTTGCGGTCGTATCAGACATGCGGACTGCCTCATTGAATCGTATGTTGACGAAGGGCATCGCGGCCTAGACCCCTGTCCCCCCTCCGGCTTCCTGGCAGATTTTCGGTGCTTTGAAAACCCCAGAATGCGTGGATAATGCGCCGCTTTTCTTTGCGGCGTCAAGTATGGAAACTACGCATTTCTACGTGTAATTTTCCGTAAGTTACACGCTAGCCGTCCCCCGTTTAAATAGAATAGCGGCCCTATGAGTTCTACCTTGGATACCCAGCATGATTTGGCCGTCGAGAAGGCTCCGGCGCGCGCCGCGCCGCCTCCGATGTACCAGGTCCTGCTGCTGAACGACGACTACACCCCGATGGAGTTCGTCGTGAAAGTACTGCAAAAGTTCTTCAATAAGAATCACGAAGAGGCTACGAGGATCATGTTGCAGGTGCATCACGAAGGGCGTGGTGTATGCGGGGTTTATCCCCGGGACCTCGCCGCCACGCGCATCGCGCAAGTGGCCCAATACGCACGGGCGCGCCAGCACCCCCTGCAATGCGTGATGGAACCCGTCTGAACCCCAGAATCAATGCGCCGCCTGTCATGGCGGCGTTGTGTTGTCCGGTTATTTTGTTTTGACAAGCAGTATCCGCGTACCCGAGAAGCGCGCGGAATGATCAGGTCGGCAGCTCCGCCGCTTAGGAGCGGTGCGTCTGCATTTGAGTAAGCGGGAGATTTACCGTGAGTGGAAAGATAAGCAAGGCCTGGCTGGCGACAGCCGGGGTCGTTGTATTGGCCGGCGCCATCGGCGTGGGCTGGTGGATGGGCAAGGAACGTCAGCCCGCCAATCCGGCGCCAGCCGTCGTGTCGCAGCCTGCTGCCCCGGCGGGCGGCGGAGATGCCAAGCCGGCATTGCCCGCCAGCGCGGTGGTCGGCGCGGCCGACCCGTTTGCCGCGCTTTCC
The DNA here is from genome assembly GCF_003576205.1 of Achromobacter sp. K91. Classification (NCBI taxonomy): domain Bacteria; kingdom Pseudomonadati; phylum Pseudomonadota; class Betaproteobacteria; order Burkholderiales; family Alcaligenaceae; genus Achromobacter; species Achromobacter sp. K91. Next base: position 134,376 of record NZ_QWFB01000012.1, read on the forward strand.
TGCCAGCCGCGCCAGTACAACGATACGCTGGCGCTGGCCGTGACCTTCACGCAGCCGGTGGATGCCAAGTCCGACCTGGACAGCTTTCTGCAGGTGACGGACACGGGTTCGGCCTCCGACAAGGACAGCGAATCGGCCGCCAGCAACGGTGACCAGCCCGCCTCGGTCCGGCCGGGCGACTCGGCGCCCAAGGGCAAGATCCTGAAGGGCAACTGGGTGGTGGGCGACAACCCCCGCATGGTTTATTTCCCCTACGTGCAACCGCAGCGTTCCTACGCGATCTCCGTGCGTGCCGGGCTGCCCGGCGCGGGCGGCATCAAGCTGGCAGAAGCGTCGAATTGCGAGGTGAACACGCAGGCCATGCCGCCGTCGTTCTATTTCGCCAGCCGCGGCGTGGTGTTGCCGGCCGGCCAGAATGGCGGCCTGCCCGTGGCCACGGTGAACGTGCCCGAAGTGGACGTGCAGTTCCTGCGCGTATCGCCTGAGCGCGTGCCTGAACTGTTCGACACCGTGCTGGGCATCGGCCGCAGCACCGGCTCTGGCGAAGAAGAAGACAGCAGCGACGAAGATGACAACTGGCGCTATTCCGACAACCGCAGCCTGAAGGGCTCGGTCAGCAACTGGGACCTGGACCGCCTGAACTCGCTGACGACCAGCGTCTATCAAGGCCGCTTCGTCACCGACGACAAGCCCAACCGCCGCCATGTCACGTTCCTGCCGGTCGAAGGCATCAAGGAATTGCAGGAGCCCGGCATCTACATCGCGGTGATGAGCCAGCCCGGCCGTTTCCGCTACGAATACCAGGTGACGTATTTCTACGTCAGCGACATCGGCCTGCACGCGCGCCGCTACAGCGACCGCATCGAAGCCTATTCGGTATCCCTGAAGAGCGGCACCGCCATCTCGGGCGCCGTGTTCGAACTGGTGGACGGCGCCGGCAAGTCGCTGGCCAAGGCCGCGGCCGACGGCCAGGGCCATGTCCGCTTTGACGGCAGCTTCGCCAATGCGCGCGTCATCCGCGCCTCGCGCGACAAGGAAATGACGGTGCTGGCCCTGGGCGAACCCGCCCTGGACCTGTCTGAATTCGACACGGGCGGCCATGTTTCCCGCCCCAACAACCTGTTCGTCTACGCTGGCCGCAATCTGTACCGCCCCGGCGAAACCTTCAACGTCTCGGTCCTGCCGCGCGATCTGGACGGCCGCATGCTGGCGCCGTCGCCCCTGACCGCGACCATCAAGCGCCCCGACGGCCGCACGGTGCTGAGCACCCTGTGGCAGCCCCAGAAGGATCTGCCCGGCTATATCGAGCGCAGCATCGACCTGCCGCTGGATGCGCAGACCGGCACGTGGCTGCTGGAACTGCGCGTGGACCCCGCGTCGCGCGCGCCGGACGCGTCCTGGAAGTTCCAGGTCGAGGAATTCCTGCCTGAACGCATGAAGATGGCGCTGACCTCCGACCAGGAGGTGCTGTCGCCGGAGGAAACGCTGACTGTCGACGTGCAGGGCGACTATCTCTACGGCGCGCCCGCCGCTGGCAACCGCCTGCTGTCCAGCTTCCAGGTCAAGCGCGACCGTTTTGCGCTGCCCCAGCAATGGCCCGGCTTCATCTTCGGCGACGTTGCCGACGATGCCCGCCGCCATTTCGAAGAGCTGCCCGAAACGGCCCTGGACGACAAGGGCCGCGGCCAGCTCGAGGTCGATCCGCGCACCGGCGGCACGCGTTCGCCGATGAAGGTGCGGGTGTCGGCCAGCCTGCTGGAATCCGGCGGCCGTCCGGTGGTGCGCTCGATCGAGCGCAGCGTCTGGCCCGCCGACCGCCTGATCGCCGTGCGTCCGCAATTCGACGGCGACGTGGCCCGCGAAGGCGCGCCCGCCGGGTTTGAAGTGCTGCGCGTGGATGCGCAGGGCAAGATTGCGCCGCTGGCGCAGGCGCAGATGCGCCTGTACCGCGAAGATCGCCAGTACTACTGGCGTTTCGACGACCAGCGCGGCTGGAACAGCGGCTACACCGAAACCGAGGAATTGCTGGATTCGCGCGAGATCGCGCTGAACGACCGCTCCCAGCTGACCGTGCCCGTGAAGTGGGGCCGCTACCGCCTGGAAATCGCCGATCCCGAAACCGGCCAGACCCTGCGCTACCGCTTCTACGCGGGCTGGAACGCGCAGGACTCCGACGCCATGGGCAATCGTCCCGACCGCGTGCAGATGAAGCTTGAAGGCGTGCCGGCCAAGCCGGGCGACACGGTCAAGCTGACCCTGACGCCGCCGCATGACGGCCAGGCGCTCATCACCGTGGAAGGCGACCGCATGCTGTGGTCTACCTGGGTGGCCGTGAAAGCGACGGGCACGCAGGTCGAGATCCCGGTCGACAAGAGCTGGAAGCGCCACGACCTGTACATCGCCGCCGCCGTGTTCCGTCCCGGCAGCGAAGGCGACCGCGTGACGCCGGCGCGCGCGCTGGGCCTGACCTTCCTGCCCATCGCCAGCGCTGACCGCAAGCTGGACGTGAAACTGACGGCGCCGCCCAAGGCGGTGCCCGAGACCAAGGCGACCGTGCGCGTCAAGGTGGACGGCGCCCAGGGCAAGCAGGCCACCGTGACCCTGTCGGCGGTGGACGTGGGCATCCTCAACATCAACCAGTACAAGACCCCCGATCCGCTGGACTACTTCTTCGGCAAGCACCGCTACGCGCCCGAATTGCTGGACATGTACGGCAAGCTGATCGAGAAAATGGACGGCACGAAGGGCAAGCTGAAGTGGGGCGGCGACGCCGCCATGCGCGGCGACAGCAAGAGCCTGCCTAAGAAGGTCAAGCTGGTGGACCTGTTCTCCGGTCCGGTCAAGCTGAACGAGCAGGGCGAGGCGGACATCCCGCTGGACCTGCCTGATTTCAACGGCACGCTGCGCCTGATGGCCGTGGCCTTCACGCCCGACAACTACGGCAGCACCGACACCGAAATGGTGGTGGCGGCGCCCATCGTGGCCGAGCTGAACACGCCGCGCTTCATCACCCCGGGCGACCAGGCCGCGATTGCGCTGGACGTGACCAACCTGAGCGGCGCCGAGCAGAAGGTGACGGTCAAGCTGGAAGCGCTGGACCCGCTGGCCATCGTCGACGGCGTCAAGACCGTGACTCTGAAGGACAAGCAGCGCACCACGCTGCGCTTCACCGCCACCACCACCGGTTCGTACGGCCTGGGCCTGATGCGCCTGACCGTCGACGGGCAGGGCGGCGGCAAGCCCTTGCGCATCGTGCGCGAATCGGTGCTGCAGGTGCAACCGGCCTACGCGGCCGAGCGCCAGGTGCGCCGCCTGCGCCTGAATCCGGGCGAAGCCAACGCGCCGCAGGCGTCGTGGGTGGCGTCCTACTACCCGGACTCGACCACGGTCAGCATGACGGTATCGAACCGTCCGCCGATCAACGTCAATCGCCTGGTCGAAGGGCTGCTCAACTATCCCTACGGCTGCACCGAGCAGACCATCAGCGCGACCCTGCCGTGGGTCATGCTGGATGAGGCCGCGGCCAAGCAGTTCGGCCTCAAGCCGCGCACCAAGGCCGAGCGCGACGCCAAGGTGGCCGGCGCGATCGGCCGCCTGGCGGGCATGCGCAACGCCGTCGGTTCGTACAACCTGTGGAGCAGCTCTTCCTCGCGCGATGTGTGGCTGACGGCCTACGCCGTCGGCTTCATGCAGGACGCCCGCGACAACGGTTTCGAAGTGCCCGAGGCATCGCTGGACCGTTCGCGCCAGTGGCTGCTGGAGCAGGTGCAGCAGAGTTCGGGCGCGTTCGGCACCTGGTCGGCCAACCTGAAGCGCGGCGTCGAATCCGGTCGCTACGACTCCAGCGACGCCAACATCCTGCGTGAGGACCATCGTCGCTTCGCCGGCCTGGCCACTGCCGCATTGGCGCTGGCGCGCGACAAGAAGGCGCCGCTGTCCACGGTGCGTCAGCTGTACGACAACTACCAGGAGCGCGCGCGCTCGCCGTTGCCGCTGATCCAGCTGGCGGCCGCGTTCAAGCTCATGGGCGACGAGGGGCGCATGAAGAGCGCGCTCGACCAGGCCGTGGCGCGCGAGTACGGTCTCAACAATCGTCGCAACTCCGGCTATTACGACGAATGGCTGGGCGACTACGGCAGCGGCGTGCGCGACTACGCGCTGGCCTTTGCGATCGCGGACAAGTACGAGCTGCGCCACGAGCGCCTGGACAACCTGCTGACGCAGCTGGCCAGCCGTCTGGGCAACCGTTCGTACCTGTCGACGCAGGAACAGATGTCGCTGTTGCTGGCCGCCCGCGCTATGGGCGGCGACAAGGCCACGCCCTGGTCCGCCACGTTGACCGTCAATGGTTCCACCAAGGCGCTCGCTGGCGGCACCAGCGACCAGACCGTGTCGCTGTCGGCGGCCGACCTGGCCGGCGTGCAGTTGCTGAACACCGGCAACCAGTCCCTGTTCGTCGAATACGACATCCAGGGCAGTCCGACCACCACGCCTGCGCCGCGCAATGACGTGATCCAGCTCAAGCGCGGCTGGTACCGTCCGGACGGCCGCCCGTGGGATGGCGGCAGCCTGCAGACCGGCGACATGCTGGTGGTGTGGGTGCAGGCCAGCGCCAACCAGAACATTCCGGATGGCTTGCTGGTGGACCGCGTGCCGGCGGGTTTTGAAGTCGAAAACCTGAACCTGTCGCAAAGCCCCGAGATGCAGGAATGGACGATCGGCGGACGCCGCGTGGCCGAAGCCATGTCCGATCCCAACATCAAGCACCGCGAGTTCCGCGACGACCGCTATGTGGCCGCGGTGTCGCTGGGTCGCGGCAAGGTGGACGTGTTCTATCTGGTGCGCGTGGTGACGCCGGGCCGCTATGCGGTGCCGTCGACGGTGGCCGAAGACATGTACCGGCCTGAAATCCGGGGCGTAGGCGAGCAATGGAGCACGGTAGAGATCCGCGACCGCGGCGCCAAGCGTCCTTGAACCCCGCCGCCACCCCGGTGGCGGGCGCCTCGCGCGCCCGCCGCTGGCGGCGGCGAGGAATCTTCGCGGCCAGCGCGTTGTTTGCGCTGGCCGCGTTGTTATTCACGCTGGACCGCCTCTATCCCTTGCCGCCCGTGGATTCGGGCGGCGCCGCCGTCGTCGTGGCCGCCGATGGTACGCCGCTGCGCAACTATCCCAGCCGCGACGGCATCTGGCGCTATCCGGTCAAGCCCGACCAGGTGTCCGAGCGCTATCTGGAAACGTTGCTGACCTACGAGGACCGCTGGTTCTACTGGCACCCGGGCGTCAACCCGGTGGCGATGGCGCGCGCCGGCTGGCAGTGGGCCACCAACCGCCGCATCGTGTCGGGCGGGTCCACCCTGACCATGCAGGTCGCGCGGCTGATCGATCCGGAACTGGCCGGCAAGCCCTCGCGCTCGATGTCGGCGAAGCTGCGGCAGGCCTGGCGCGCCATCCAGCTGGAAATGCACTACAGCAAGGACGAGATCCTGTCGCTGTATCTGACCCACGCACCCATGGGCGGCATCGTCGAGGGCGTGGAGATGGGCTCGCGCCTGTGGCTGGGCAAGCCCGCCCGCGATCTGAGCCCGGCCGAAGCGGCGATGCTGACCGCCTTGCCGCAGGCGCCATCGCGGCTGCGGCCGGATCGTCACCCCGAGGCCGCGCAGGCCGCGCGCGACAAGGTGCTGGACCGCATGGTCGAACTGGGCCGCTGGACCCCGGCCGAGGTGGCCGACGCCAAGATCGAGAACGTGGTTGCGCCGCCGCTGCGGGCGCGCTGGCTGGCGCCCCTGGCCGCGCAGCGGTTGCTGCAGGAGGCGGGCAGCCAGCGCAAGGCGGGCCGGCGTCCTGGCGAGCGGCCCGCGGTGGTCACGTCCACCCTGGACGCGGACATGCAGGCGGCGGTGGAGCGCATGCTGCAGGATCGGGTGGACGGCCTGCCGCCTAAAGTGTCGATGGCCGTGTTGGTGATGGACAACGATACGCTGGAGGTCAAGGCCTATGCCGGCTCCGCCGATTTCTCCGACGAAAGCCGGGCGGCCCACGTGGACATGGTGCGCGGCGTGCGTTCGCCGGGCTCCACGCTCAAGCCTTTTCTGTATGCGCAGGCGCTCGACGAAGGCCTGATCCATTCCGAAAGCCTGCTGATCGACGCGCCGATGTCGTTTGGCGGCTACGCGCCGGGCAACTTCCAGGCCGCGTTCGCCGGCCCGATCAGCGTCGCCCAGGCTCTGCAGCGTTCGCTCAACGTGCCGGCGGTGGATCTGCTGGACCGCGTCGGGCCCAGCAGTTTCGCCTCGGTCATGCTGGCCGGCGGGGTACGGTTACGTTTGCCCGCGGGCGCGGAACCGAATTTGAGCTTGATTTTGGGCGGGGGTGGCACCACATTGGAAGAACTGGTGGGCGCTTACCGGGCCCTGGCCCGCGGCGGCGTCTCAGGGCGGCCCCGGCTGCGGCCGGAGCAGCCGCGGGTCGAGTCCCGTATGATGAGCCCTGGGGCGGCCTGGATCGTCCGTGACATTCTGGAGAGCGGCGGCCATCCCGACCGGCCGTTCTACCAGTCGGGCAGTCCGGCGCGGCAGCTGGCCTGGAAAACCGGGACGAGTTTCGGATTCCGGGACGCCTGGGCCGTTGGAGTGACCGACAGGTGGACGATGGGCGTTTGGGTCGGCCGTCCGGACGGTACGCCCAACCCCGGATTTTTCGGGGCCAACGTGGCGGCGCCGCTACTGCAGGATATCGTGGCGGCCTTGCCCGAAGGCGCTCAGCAGGTCCGCGTCAGGCCCGAAACGGTGCAGGCCGCGGTGACATGCTGGCCCCTGGGTTACAAGCTCGGCAGCGTGCCGTCCGGCGAATGTCCGGAGCAGCGCGCGGCCTGGGTGCTGAATGAAACGGCGCCGCCGTCCTTTGCCGGCTACGCCGACGCCTCGCGCGGACCGTTGCGTCTGGGCGGCGTGGCCAGCGGCTCGGTGCTGCGGCCCGTGCCGGGCGGGCGCGAAGTGGCGCTGGATGTGGATGTGCAGGGAACTGAAGGCGAAGTATGGTGGATGCTGGACGGGCGCGTGGTTGGCCATGGCGCGTCGGGTCATCCGTTTAAATTAGTGTTGGCCATGGACGGCCGGTATACGCTTACCGTCATGGATGCGCAAGGCCGCCACGACAGAGTGGTTTTTGAAATCTCTGGCGTTACGCCATGATCGGCATAGAATATGAATCGTGTATTTGCCCGCTTCGATGCGTTACGGAGGAAGCGTGATTTCTCAAGAGCTTGAAGTCAGCCTGCATATGGCTTTCGTCGAGGCCCGTTCGGCCCGGCATGAATTTATTACCGTCGAGCATCTGCTGCTCGCGTTGCTCGACAACGCTTCGGCCGTTGAAGTGCTGCGCGCCTGCGCCGCGAACCTGGACGACCTGCGCCGCAATCTGCGCCAGTTCGTCTCGGAGAACACCCCGGTGATCCCGAGCGGCGCCGAGGTCGACACGCAGCCCACGCTGGGATTCCAGCGCGTGATCCAGCGCGCCATCATGCACGTATCCGCGGGAGGCACCGGCAAGAAGCCGGTTACCGGCGCCAATGTGCTCGTGGCCATTTTCGGCGAAAAGGATTCGCACGCTGTGTACTACCTGCAACAGCAGGGCGTGACGCGGCTGGACGTCGTCAATTTTCTGTCGCATGGCATTACCAAACAGCCCCAGGTGGAGTCCGCCGCCGTGCAGAAAGAGCAGCAGACCAATGGTGAAGAGCAGGGCGAATCGCGTCAGTCGCCGCTGGACCAGTACGCCACCGACCTGAACGCCGCCGCGCTGGCGGGTCGCATCGATCCCCTCATCGGGCGCGAGCACGAAGTCGAACGCGTGATCCAGGTGCTGTGCCGCCGCCGCAAGAACAACCCGCTGCTGGTCGGCGAGGCCGGCGTGGGCAAGACCGCGATCGCCGAAGGCCTGGCCTGGCGCATCACGCGCGGCGAAGTGCCCGAGATCCTGCAGGCCGCCCAGGTCTTTTCGCTGGACATGGGCGCCTTGCTGGCGGGCACCAAGTACCGGGGCGATTTCGAGCAGCGCCTGAAGGGCGTGCTCAAGCAGATCCGCGGCAACCCCGACGCCATCCTGTTCATCGACGAAATCCATACGCTGATCGGCGCCGGTTCGGCTTCCGGCGGCACGCTGGACGCGTCCAACCTCTTGAAGCCCGCCTTGTCTTCCGGGCAGCTCAAGTGCATCGGCGCGACCACCTACACCGAATACCGCGGCGTCTTTGAAAAAGACCACGCGCTGTCGCGCCGCTTCCAGAAGATCGACGTGGCCGAGCCCAGCGTCGAACAGACCGTGCAGATCCTGCGCGGCCTGAAGAGCCGCTTCGAAGAGCATCACAGCGTGCGCTACTCGTCCGCCGCCCTGTCGGCCGCGGCCGAACTGTCGGCGCGTTTCATCAATGACCGCCATCTGCCGGACAAGGCCATCGACGTGATCGACGAGGCCGGCGCCGCGCAGCGCCTGTTGCCGCGTTCGCGCCAAAAGAAGGTGATCGGCAAGGTGGACATCGAGAACATCGTGTCCAAGATCGCGCGCATCCCGCCGCAGTCCGTCTCCAACGACGACCGCAGCAAGCTCGCGACGCTGGACCGCGACCTGAAGACCGTGGTCTTCGGCCAGGACAACGCCATCGAAGCCCTGTCCGCCGCCATCAAGATGGCGCGCTCGGGCCTGGGCAAGCCGGAAAAGCCGATCGGCGCCTTCCTGTTCTCCGGCCCCACCGGCGTGGGCAAGACCGAGGTCGCGCGCCAGCTGGCGTTCACGCTGGGCGTGGAGCTGCTGCGTTTCGACATGTCCGAATACATGGAGCGGCATGCGGTGTCGCGCCTGATCGGCGCGCCTCCGGGCTACGTCGGTTTCGACCAGGGCGGCCTGCTGACCGAGGCCATCACCAAGCAGCCGCACTGCGTGCTGCTGCTCGATGAAATCGAAAAGGCGCACCCGGATGTGTTCAACATCTTGCTGCAGGTCATGGACCACGGCACGCTGACCGACAACAACGGCCGCAAGGCGGACTTCCGCAACGTCATCCTCATCATGACGACCAACGCGGGCGCTGAAACCTTGAACCGTCCGTCGATCGGTTTCGCGAATTCGCGCGTGGTGGGCGACGAAATGGCGGAAATCCGCCGCATGTTCACGCCCGAGTTCCGCAACCGCCTGGACGCGATCATCCCGTTCGCGCCGCTGGACCGCGAAATCATCCTGCGCGTGGTGGACAAGTTCCTCATGCAGCTGGAAGACCAACTGCACGAGCGTCGCGTGGAAGCCATCTTCACCACGGGGCTGCGCGAGCATCTCGCCAAGGAAGGGTTCGATCCGCTCATGGGCGCACGCCCCATGCAGCGTCTCATCCAGGACACCATCCGCCGCGCGCTGGCCGACGAGCTGCTGTTCGGCAAGCTGGTCGATGGCGGCACGGTTACGGTCGACCTGGACGAGGAGGGCAAGGTCAAGCTGGACTTCGACGAGAACGGCAAGCCGCCCTCGTCGGATGCGCCTGACAAGCAGGAAGTCGAACTGGTCGATTAAGGCTCTCAATGACCGCGGACCGCCAGCCGCTGATCGAGTGCGAACACTGCGCGAGCATCTATCGCCGGCATCAGCTTGAACCTGGCGAGACCGCCAATTGCGCCCGCTGCGGCGCCACTCTGTGGCGTTACAGCGGGCTTACTTTGTCCAATTGGCTGGCGCTCGCCATTTCCGCCCTGATCGTGTTCGGGGTGGCCAATGCCTATCCCGTCGCTTCCATGTCCGTGCAGGGCATGGTGCAGCAGGCATCCTTGCTGGACGCTATTGCCATCACCTGGCGCCAGGACCATTGGGTCGTCGCCATCATGACCGGCATGGCCGGCTTTGCGCTGCCGATGCTGCAGCTGTCGGTGTTGCTGTGGGTGTTGGGGCCGCTGTCGCGCGGCCGGGAACCCCTGGGCTTTCGTACTGCGATACGTTTGTTGGGCATTCTGCGGCCCTGGTGCATGGTTCCGGTGTTCCTCCTGGGCGTGCTGGTGGCGGTGGTGAAGCTGGCGGGCATGGCCGCCGTGACTCCGGGTATCGGGTTGGCGGCATTCGGCATCCTGACCATTCTGTTGACGATGCTGGGGCGGCTGTCGCCGCATGTGCTGTGGCGCTACGCCGAGAGCGTGGGCGTGGTGCCGGTGCATATCCCCCAGGCTGCGCCGGACACGGTTCTGACCGGATGCCATGTCTGTGGCCAGGTGCAGGCGTTGCCCCGCGCGGCCGATCCGGAAGAGCATCACCGCTGTGTGCGTTGCGACGCCCTGGTGCATTTCCGCAAGCCCGATCATCTGGCGCGCACCTGGGCGCTGTTGCTGGCGGCCGTGGTGTTCTACATCCCCGCCAACGTGCTACCAGTGATGCAGGTCAGGTCGGTGCTGGGGGACAGCGCCCACACCATTCTGGGCGGCGTGGTCGAACTCTGGGAAATGGGTTCCTGGGATATCGCGCTGATCGTCTTCATTGCCAGCGTGGCGGTGCCGTTGACCAAGCTGCTGGCGCTCATGCTGTTGCTGTTGACCGAACAATGGCGCAGCACCACCAACCTGCGTCCGCGCACGCGCCTGTATCAAATGGTCGAGTTCATCGGCCAATGGTCGATGCTGGATGTTTTTGTCGTTATATTGCTGGCGGCGTTGGCGGATTTCCAGGGCTTGATGGAAATCAGCGCCGGCGCGGGTGCGGCGGCGTTCGGGCTGACAGTGATCCTGACCATGTTGTCGGCCATGAGTTTCGACCTGCGCCGCAGTTGGGATCTGGAAGGACAAAGTGAAATAGAATCGCCGCCAGTGGGAGGCGGGCGCCAGCCGGCGTCTCTCGCCGGCAAGGAAATGGGCTAGGAAGCGCCGCGGCTTCCGTCCACGAACAAGGAAGAGTAGATGTCCGAGCAAGCACCCGGATCCGGTGAAGAGAAGTTTGCGTCACCCGCGATCTCGCGCAAGAAGAAGAGCCGGATTTCATGGATCTGGCTGGTGCCCATCGTGGCGGCCCTGATGGGCTTGTCGCTGGTCGTGCGAACCTGGATGCAGGCGGGGCCCGACATCTCCATTTCGTTCAATACCGCAGAAGGGCTGGAAGTCGGCAAGACCCAGCTGCGCTACAAGGACGTCAACATCGGCACCGTGAAGTCGATCGGCTTCAACGAAGACCGCACCAAGGTGGTGGTGCAGGCCGAACTGTCCAAGGATGTTTCCGATCTGGCGCGCGAAGGCACCAACTTCTGGGTGGTGCGCCCGCGTCTGGACGTGAGCGGCGTGTCCGGCCTGGGCACGCTGTTGTCGGGCGCCTATATCGGCGTGGACGCGGCCGAAGGCAAGGACGGTTCCAAGAAGGCCACCAAACTGCATTTCGAAGGGCTGGAAGTGCCGCCCGCGGTCACGCATGACCGCGCCGGCAAGCGCTTCAAGCTCAAGGCGTCCGACCTGGGCTCCCTGGATATCGGTTCTCCCGTGTACTTCCGCCGCATCAACGTGGGCCGCGTGATCGGCTACGCGCTGGATGAAACCGGCAAGGCCGTGAACGTCGAGGTGTTCGTGGACGCGCCCAACGACAAGTTCGTGACCCAGGGCACGCGCTTCTGGAATGCCAGCGGCGTCGACTTCAGCGTCAATGCGGACGGCCTCAAGGTGCGCACGCAATCGCTGGTGTCGATGGCGGTGGGCGGCGTGGCCTTCGAGCCGGTCATCAGCGCGCGCGATGCCGGCAAGCAGGCGCAGGCCGACGCGCAATTTGACCTGTACGCGACCGAGGCCGCAGCCAAGGCCAATCCGGACGGCGAGGCCTTCCCGATCCGCATGCGCTTTGACCAGTCGATCCGCGGCCTGACGGTGGGCGCGCCGATCGACTTCAGCGGCATCACGCTGGGCAACGTCACGCAGATCAACATGGACTTCGATCCGGTCGCCAAGCGTTTCTACTCGATGGTGGATGCAACCCTGTATCCGGAACGTCTGGGCCGCGTGTTCGACGAAGTGCGCGATCGCGCCACCAAGGACGGCGACGTTGCCGGCAACCGCTTGTTGGGCGGCATGATCAAGCACGGCCTGCGCGCGCAGCTGCGCACCGCCAACCTGCTGACCGGCCAGCTGTACGTGGCGCTGGACGACTTCCCGAACGCCAAGCCGGTTGAATTCAAACCCTCGGATCCGGCGCTGATCCCGACGGTGCCAGGCAACCTGGATCAGTTGCAGCAGCAGATCAGCAACATCGTCGCCAAGATCGAGAAGATTCCGTTCGACAAGATCGGCGAGGACCTGCGCACCACCTTGGCCAGCACCTCCAAGCTGATGAACCGCCTGGACAAGCAGGTCGCGCCTGAAGCGCAGAACATGCTCAAGCAGGCCAAGGAGTCCATGGCGCAGGTCAACGCGCTGCTGGCGTCCGATGCTTCCTTGCCGGTCAATACGGAAAAGGCGATGCAGGAGCTGGGTCGCGCGGCCCGTTCGCTGCGCGCCCTGGCCGATTTCCTGCAAGCCAATCCCGAGGCCTTGTTGCGCGGCCGCGGCCCAGACCCGATCCCCGGCGCCGGTCCTGTCAGGAACTGAATCCCATGATGAATAGACGCCCGTCCCCCCACGCCCGCCAGGCGGCCCCGAGTTCCGAGCAGCCCCAATCCGCGGGCAGGCTGACGCCCCGTCTGCGCCCGGTCCTGTCCTTGCTGGCCTTGTCGGCGGCGCTGGCCGGCTGCGGGGCGTCCTCGCCCGTGCACTATCACACCTTGCAGTCGCCGGCGGCCCAGGCTCCGGGCGGTGCGGTGGCGCCGGCCAGCTTTCTGATCGAGGTGCAACCGGTCAATATCTCGACGCAGGCGGATCAGCCCCAACTGATGGTGCGCACCGGCGAAGGCAGTCTGTCCGCGTTGTATTCCGAGCGTTGGAGCTCACCGCTGGGCGACGAGTTGCGGGGCGCGCTGTCGGACGCGCTGAAGCGGGAACTGGGCGCGCTGGATGTGCAACTGGTCAAGCCAGGCCCCGGCGCTGCGGTCTGGCGGGTCCAGACCGACGTACAGCGTTTCGAGCTGGAGCCGGGCCGCATGGCCCAGCTGGATGCGACCTGGCGCGTGCGGCCGGTCAACATGAAGGGTTCCGGCCTGCTGTGCCGCAGCGTGGTGACGGAACCGGTGGCGGAAGAGGGCGTGCCCGCCATGATCGCTGCCCAGCAGCGCGCAGTGGTCAGTCTGGCCGGCGCCATGGCCTCGGCCATACGGGGGCAGACCCCGGCGGGATCGGCCTCGGTGCAGATGCTGGGCTGCGCGGCGCTTAAGGATTGATAGCCCTGGGCCAAAATTCCGCCTGATCTCAAATGGTTAACCTAGGGTTAACCATAGTGCAAACCAAGTTGCAACCTGTCTAGCATACGGTCCTACCCATGCCGGGTCCCGTCGGGGCCCGGTACTACCTTTGCCATGCGACAGGAAGCAATCTCTTATGGCCAGCACGACCCTAGGCGTTAAAGTCGACGACGCGCTCCGCGACCGGCTGAAGGCCGCCGCGCAAAAGCTCAACTGCACGCCGCACTGGCTGCACAAGCAAGCGATCCTTTCCTACCTGGACAAGATCGAGCGCGGCCACCTGCCCGCCGAGATGTCGCACCTGGGCATGGACGCGGGCGGCGAGGACGAGGCGGGCGAAGGCCATTCCGCGCCGACGCCGCCGTTCTACGAATTCGGTCAGGACGTGCAGCCGCAGTCGGTGTTGCGCGCGGCCATTACCGCCGCCTACCGCCGCCCCGAGCCCGAGTGCGTGCCGCTGCTGCTGGGCCAGGCCCGCATGCCCAATCTGGAAAAGATCCACGCCATGGCCGCCGACCTGGTCCGGAAGCTGCGCGGCAAGCGCAGCGGCGGCGGGGTGGAAGGGCTGATCCAGGAGTTCTCGCTGTCCAGCCAGGAAGGCGTGGCGCTGATGTGCCTGGCCGAAGCGCTGCTGCGCATTCCCGACCGCGCCACGCGCGACGCGCTGATCCGCGACAAGGTGGCCCGCGGCGACTGGAAGTCGCACATGGGCGGCTCGCAATCCCTGTTCGTCAACGCCGCCACCTGGGGGCTGATGATCACCGGCAAGCTGGTGGCCGTGAGCAGCGAGCAGTCGCTGTCCAAGGCGCTGACCCGCCTGATCGGCAAGGGCGGCGAACCTCTGGTGCGCAAGGGCGTGAACATGGCCATGCGCATGATGGGCGAACAGTTCGTGTCGGGCCAGACCATTTCCGAAGCCCTGGCCAACAACCGCAAGATGGAAGCACGGGGCTTCCGCTATTCCTACGACATGCTGGGCGAGGCCGCGACCACGGCCGAGGACGCCGACCGCTATTACGCCTCGTACGAGCAGGCCATCCACGCCATCGGCAAGGCCGCGGCCGGCCGCGGCATCTATGAGGGACCGGGCATCTCGATCAAGCTGTCGGCGCTGCATCCGCGTTATTCGCGCGCCCAGCGCGAACGCGTCATGGCCGAGCTGCTGCCGCGCGTGAAGGCGCTGACCGTGCTGGCGCGCAGCTACGACATCGGCCTGAACATCGACGCCGAGGAAGCCGACCGCCTGGAAATTTCGCTGGATTTGCTGGAAGCGCTCTGTTTCGAGCCCGAGCTGGACGGCTGGAACGGCATCGGCTTCGTCATCCAGGCGTACCAGAAGCGGGCTCCCTTCGTGATCGACTACGTGATCGACCTGGCCCGCCGCAGCCGCCATCGCGTGATGGTGCGCCTGGTCAAGGGCGCGTACTGGGACAGCGAGATCAAGCGCGCCCAGGTCGACGGCCTGGAAGGCTATCCGGTCTATACCCGCAAGGTCTACACGGACGTGGCCTACCTGGCCTGCGCCCGCAAGCTGCTGGGCGCGCCGGAAGCGGTGTTCCCGCAGTTTGCCACGCACAATGCCTACACCCTGTCCGCGATCTACCAGCTGGCGGGCCAGAACTACTACCCGGGCCAGTACGAATTCCAATGCCTGCACGGCATGGGCGAGCCGCTGTACGACGAAGTCGTGGGCGCGCTGTCGCAGGGCAAGCTCAACCGTCCGTGCCGCATCTACGCGCCGGTCGGCACGCATGAGACGCTGCTGGCCTACCTGGTGCGCCGCCTGCTGGAAAACGGCGCCAACACCTCGTTCGTGAACCTGATCGGCGACGACAGCATTCCGGTCGAGCAACTGGTGGCCGACCCGGTGGAAGCCGCTGCGCGCATCACGCCGCTGGGCGCGCCGCACGAGAAGATTCCGCTGCCGCGTGAACTTTATGGCGACCCGCAGGAGGGCGCCCGCGCCAACTCGGCGGGCCTGGACCTGAGCAACGAACATCGGCTGGGTTCGCTGTCCGCGGCCCTGCTGGCCAGCGCCGCCATGCCGTGGCGCGCCGGCCCCATGCTGGGCGAGGGCGACGGCGCCTGGGACGCCTCGCGCGCCATGGAAGTCCGCAACCCCGCCAATTTGCGCGACGTGGTGGGCCACGTGGTCGAAGCGCAGGCAGACGAGGCCGAGACCGCGCTGCGCGCCGCCGCCAATGCCGCTCCCATCTGGCAATCCACGCCGGTGGCCGAACGCGCGCAGTGCCTGCGCCGCGCCGCGCAACTGCTGGAAGAGCAGATGCAGACCCTGCTGGGCCTGATCGTGCGCGAAGCCGGCAAGTCTCTGCCCAACGCCATCGCCGAGGTGCGCGAGGCCGTGGACTTCCTGCGCTATTACGCGGACCAGGCCGAAACGGAATTCAGCAACGACACGCATCGTCCGTTGGGCACGGTGCTGTGCATCAGCCCCTGGAACTTCCCGCTGGCCATCTTCACCGGCCAGGTCGCGGCCGCGCTGGCCGCCGGCAACACGGTGGTGGCCAAGCCCGCCGAACAGACGCCGCTGATCGCCGCGCAAGCCGTGGCCATCCTGCGCGCTGCCGGCGTGCCTGCCGGCGCCGTACAGCTGCTGCCGGGCCGCGGCGAAACCGTGGGCGCGCAACTGGTCGCAAGCCCCGGCGTGCGCGGCGTGATGTTCACCGGCTCCACCGACGTGGCGCGCATCATCGCGCGCACGCTGGCGGATCGCCTGGATGACGCCGGCCACACCATTCCGCTGATCGCCGAGACGGGCGGCCAGAACGCCATGGTGGTGGATTCCTCGGCCCTGTCCGAACAGGTCGTGTTCGACGTGCTGACCTCCGCCTTCGACTCGGCGGGCCAGCGCTGTTCGGCGCTGCGCGTGCTGTGCGTGCAGGAAGACAATGCCGACCACGTGCTGACCATGCTGCGCGGCGCGATGCGCGAGCTGAGCGTGGGCAACCCCGACCGCCTGTCGGTGGACGTGGGCCCGGTGATCGATACGGAAGCGCGCAACGGCATCCAGCGGCACATCGAAACGATGCGCACGGCGGGCCATCGCGTGGACCAGGTGGAACTCAACGGCGAATGCCGCCACGGCACCTTCGTGCCGCCGACCATCATCGAAATCGACAACGTCAGCGAGCTGACGCGCGAAGTGTTCGGACCCGTGCTGCACGTGGTGCGCTATCAGCGCGACGAACTGGACGCCTTGCTGGATGCCATCAACGGCACCGGCTACGGCCTGACTTTCGGCGTGCATACCCGCATCGACGAGACCATCGCGCACGTGACCGGCCAGGTCCATGCGGGCAACGTCTACGTCAACCGCAATATCGTGGGCGCGGTGGTGGGCGTGCAGCCCTTCGGCGGCGAAGGCTTGTCCGGTACCGGCCCCAAGGCCGGCGGTCCGCTCTACATGTATCGCCTGCTGGGCACGCGTCCGGCGGGCCTGCCGCCGGCGCTGGACGCGGCGGCGGCGCTGCCGCAGCGCATTGCGCTGCCGGGGCCGACCGGCGAGACCAATACCTATGTGGTCGAGCCGCGCGGCGCCGTATATTGCGTGGCCGCCACCGAGGCCGGGGCGCGGGCGCAGTGGTCCGTCGCCAAGCTGACCGGCAACCACGCCTGGTTCGCGGACACGCCCGCGGCGCAGGCGCTGCTGGCCTCGCTGGACGCCGGCCAGCCGGAACAGGCGGGCATCCTGGCCGACGGCGAGGTCGACCAGGCGGACTACCAGGCCGTGCTGTTCGAGGGTGATGGCGACGCGCTGCAGGCGCTGAACCAGCGCATCGCGCAGCGTCCGGGCGCCATCCTGTCGGTGCATGGACTGACCCCCGACGCGATCGCGGCGGGCGCCGGCTACGTGCCGGAGCGCCTGTTGGCGGAGCGCTCCGTCAGCGTCAATACGGCGGCGGCGGGCGGCAACGCCAGCCTCATGACCATAGGTTGAGCCTGGTATAGGACAACCCTTGGGTATCCAAGGGTTATCTCCAATATCGGCAGAGGTTGCACTGGCACGAAAATTCGGTCGCACCTCAAATCCGGAAGTCGCAACCCGGCTTCCGGATTTTGCAGAACATGCACACGCAAGCTTCCGCCATATCGGACTTGCTAGTAGTGAAAAACCAAAAGCCTGGTTAAAAGCTCAGGTATAACAAGGTCTTAAGTCCGACACTCGGAGGATACCCATGAAGTTCCGCACCACTTTGAAGCTTCTCGCCGCCAGCATCGCCGCCGCCGGCATGGCCGCCTCCGCGCAGGCTGCCGACGTCAAGTTCGGTTTTGCCGCGCCGCTCACCGGTCCGCAATCGCACTATGGCGAGGACATGCAGAACGGCCTGAACCTGGCCCTGGAAGAAGCCAACAAGAAGGGCATCAAGGTCGACGGCGAAACCGCCAAGTTCGTGCTGGTGTCGCGCGATGACCAGGCCGATCCGCGCGTCGGCGTGCAGGTTGCCCAGCAGCTGGTCGACCAGGACGTGGTCGGCATCCTGGGCCACTTCAACTCGGGTACGACCATCCCTGCTTCGCGCGTCTACCATGAAGCCGGTCTGCCCCAGATCGCCATGGCGACCTCGCCGGAGTACACCAAGCAAGGCTACGAAACCACCTTCCGCATGATGACCAGCGACACCCAGCAGGGCGCCGCGGTCGGCAAGTTCATGGTGGAAAGCCTGAAGGCCAAGAAGGTCGCCATCATCGACGACCGCACCGCCTACGGCCAGGGCCTGGCCGACGAGGTCGAGAAGGCGGTCAAGGCCGCTGGCGGCCAGGTCGTGCGCCGCGAGTACACCACCGACAAGGCCAACGACTTCACCGCCATCCTGACCAACATCAAGGGTTCGGCGCCCGACGCCATCTTCTACGGCGGCCTGGACGCGCAATCCGGTCCGATGAAGCGCCAACTGGCTACCCTGGGCCTGAAGGCGCCGCTGGTTTCGGGCGAAATGACGCGCAGCGACACCTTCATCAAGTTGGCCGGCGACGCCGCCGACGGCACCTACGCCTCGCTGGCCGGCGTGCCGCTGGACAAGATGGCCGCGGGCAAGGACTTCGAGCAGCGCTACCAGGCCCGCTTCAAGAAGGCCCCCGGCGTCTATGCTCCCTACGCCTATGACGGCGCCTGGAACATGATCGCCGCCATCGAGCAGGCCGGCTCGGCCAAGCCCGAGAAGTACCTGCCGGCCCTGGCCAAGCTGAACCGCAAGGGCGCCACCAGCGAGCACATTTCCTACGACGCCAAAGGCGACCTGAAGGAAATCTCGGTCACCATCTACGAAGTCAAGAACGGCAAGTGGGAGATGGTTGAGACGATGGTCAGCCAAGCCAACTAAGGCGGCTGGACCGGGGCGGGGAGGCGGCTGAGCGCCGCGTCCCGCCCGTATTGCAGCGTGCGCGCCGTCAGGCGCGCGCCACGCGCGGCGCCGTGGCAGGCCCGAGGGCCGTCACCGCAAGGTCCGCGCGATTTTTCCAGGCTTATTCAGCGGCCCCTATGGATATCTTCATTCAACAACTGATTAACGGCGTCACGCTAGGCAGCGTGTACGCCCTGGTCGCCCTGGGCTACACCATGGTGTACGGCATCATTGGGCTGATCAACTTCGCCCATGGCGACGTCGTCATGATCGGCGCGATGGCGGCGACCACCATCGCCATCTCGCTGGTGGGCGGCGATCCTTCCACGTCCGCCTTCGTGGTGCTGGGCGTCGGCCTGCTGGTGTCCGTGCCGCTGTGCATGGCCGTGGGCTGGACCGCCGAGCGCGTGGCCTACCGGCCGTTGCGGCGCGCGCCGCGCCTGGCTGCCCTGATCACCGCGATCGGCGTGTCCATCATCCTGCAGAACGTGGCGATGATGGGCTGGGGCCGCAACTACCTGAACTTCCCGCAGGTGCTGTCGCCACAGGTGTTCGAGATTGCTGGCGCGCGCATGAGCTCGCTGCAGATTGCCATCGTGGTGATTGCGGCGCTGATCATGGGCGGACTGCTGGCCGTGGTGCACAAGACCCGCCTGGGCACGGCGATGCGCGCCACCGCGCAGAACCGCGAAGTGGCCGGGCTGATGGGCGTGAACATCAACACGGTCATTTCGGCGGCGTTCCTGATCGGCTCGGCGCTGGCCGCGGTGGCCGGCATGATGGTCGCCACCTACTACGGCGTGTCGCAATACACCATGGGCTTCATGCTGGGCCTGAAGGCCTTCACGGCCGCGGTGCTGGGCGGCATCGGCAATCTGGTAGGCGCCATGGCGGGCGGCCTGTTGCTGGGCATCATCGAATCGCTGGGCGCCGGGTACATCGGGGACCTGACCGGGGGCTTCCTCGGCAGTCACTATCAGGACGTGTTCGCGTTCTTCGTGCTGGTGCTGGTGCTGATCTTCCGTCCGTCCGGCCTGCTGGGCGAGCGCGTGGGAGACCGGGCATGAACGCAACCCTGAAAAGCAGCGGGTTCTCCACCCGCAACCTGATCGGCATCGCGCTGATCGGCGTGGTGCTGGCGGTGCTGCCCTTCGTGATCGGCATGGCCGGCCAGAGCTGGGTCCGCATCCTGAACTTCGCGCTGCTGTATGTGATGCTGTCGCTGGGCCTGAACATCGTGGTGGGCTTCGCGGGCCTGCTGGACCTGGGCTACATCGCGTTCTACGCGGTGGGCGCCTACACCTGGGCGTTGCTGGCATCGCCGCATTTCGGCCTGCACCTGCCGTTCTGGGCGATCCTGCCGATCGCGCTGGCGGTGGCCTGCCTGTTCGGCGTGCTGCTGGGCGCGCCCACGCTCAAGCTTCGAGGGGACTATCTGGCCATCGTGACGCTGGGTTTCGGCGAGATCATCCGCATCTTCCTGAACAACCTGAACGCGCCGGTCAACATCACCAACGGACCGCAGGGCATCAACCGCATCGACACCTTCAAGGTCGGCGAGTTCGCCTTCGGCCGCACGGAAAGCCTGCTGGGCCTGCGCGTGACGGGACCCGAAAAGTATTACTACCTGCTGCTCGCGGTGACGTTGATCATCATCGTGGTCTGCGTGCGCCTGCAGAATTCGCGCATCGGCCGCGCCTGGGAAGCGATCCGCGAAGACGAGATCGCGGCCAAGGCCATGGGCATCAATACCCGCAACATCAAGCTGCTGGCGTTCGCGATGGGCGCGTCCTTCGGCGGCGTGGCGGGCGCCTTGTTCGCCTCGATGCAGGGCTTCGTCAGCCCCGAGAGCTTTTCGCTGATGGAATCCATCTCGATCCTGTGCATGGTGGTGCTGGGCGGCATGGGCCACATCCCGGGCGTGATCCTGGGCGCGTTGATCCTGGCTGCGCTGCCCGAGTTCCTGCGCGCGGTGGTCGAACCGGTGCAGCACATGCTGTTCGGCGCCGTGGTGCTGGACCCCGAGGGCATACGCATGCTGCTGTTCGGCCTGGCCATGGTGTGCGTGATGCTGTTCCGTCCGGCCGGCCTGTGGCCGTCGGCGGTGCGCAAGCGTGAACTTGCAACCAAGACCCAGGGAGGCGGAGCATGAGCAAACTGCTGCAAGCCCAGGGACTGGGCAAGCGCTTCGGCGGCCTGCAGGCGCTGTCGGACGTCAGCTTCGACATCGAGCAAGGCGAGATCTACGGCCTGATCGGGCCGAACGGCGCGGGCAAGACCACGCTGTTCAATGTGCTCACCGGCCTGTACATCCCGGAAGAGGGCAGCTGCACGTTCAACGGCGAGTCCATGTCCGGCAAGAAGCCGCATGAAGTCGCCTATGCGGGCCTGGCACGCACCTTCCAGAACATCCGCCTGTTCGCCAACCTGAGCGCGATCGAGAACGTGATGATCGGCCGCCACATGCGCACCAAGTCGGGCGTATTGGGCGCCGTGTTGCGCACGCGCGGCACGCGGGCCGAAGAGGCCGCCACCGAAGCGCGGGCGCAGGAACTGCTGGACTACGTAGGCATCGGCCATCGCGCCAACGACGTGGCGCGTTCCTTGCCCTACGGCGACCAGCGGCGCCTGGAGATCGCGCGGGCGCTGGCCACCGATCCCAAGCTGCTGGCGCTGGACGAACCGGCGGCCGGCATGAACGCATCGGAAACCGTGGTGCTGCGCAAATTGGTCGAGAAGATCCGCGCCGACGGCATCACCGTGCTGCTGATCGAGCACGACATGAAGCTCGTCATGGGCCTGTGCGACCGCGTGCTGGTGCTCGAATACGGCAAGGTGCTGGCCATGGGCAAACCCGCCCAGGTGCAGCGCGATCCCAAGGTCATTGAAGCGTATCTGGGCGCAGGCGCCGCGCAGGATCCGCAGATTCATCAGGAGCGCCCGGCATGACGGCAGCATCCCAACCCCTACTGGAATTGCGGGGCCTGCAGGTCTCTTATGGCGGCATCCGCGCGGTGCGCGGCATCGACCTGCGCGTGGACCAGGGCGAACTGGTTTGCCTGATCGGCGCCAATGGCGCCGGCAAGAGCACGACGCTGCGCGCCATCTGCGGACTGGTGCCGCTGGCGGGCGGTGAAGTGGTCTACGGCGGCCAGTCCGTCGGCGGCCAGAAGTCGCATGAGCTGGTGCGCCGCGGTCTGGTGATGGTGCCGGAAGGGCGCGGCATCTTCGGCCAGCTCACGATCGAGGAAAACCTGGCGATGGGGGCCTATATCCGTCGCGATGCGGCCCAGATCCGCCAGGACACCGACCGCGTCTTCACGCTGTTCCCGCGCCTGGCGGAGCGCCGCAAGCAGGCGGCCGGCACGCTGTCCGGAGGCGAGCAGCAGATGGTGGCGATGGGCCGCGCGATGATCGCGCGCCCCAAGCTGCTGTTGCTGGACGAGCCTTCGATGGGCTTGGCGCCGCTGATGGTGGAGAAGGTCTTCGAGGTGGTACGCACCATCGCCAGCGAAGGCGTCACCATCCTGCTGATCGAGCAGAATGCGCGCCTGGCGCTGGAAAACAGCCATCGCGGCTACGTGATGGAATCGGGCGAGATCATCCTGTCTGGTCCGGCCGGCGACATGCTGCACGATCCCAAGGTGCGGGCGGCCTATCTGGGCGAGTCCGAGTAGGGCGCGGCCGGGATCTTGGGGCGGGCGCGGCAGGGCTTCGAGCTTGCCGATGCCAGCGTTCTTGAGCCGCCGAGGCTGCCCTGCGTCATTCCGATGCTCGCCCCGGCGGGGCTGCGCTTCGGATGACTCCGGGGTCCTCGGCTGGCAGTCGCTTAATGCGCTGGCTTTGGACCCCGTTCATGGGCAGACATCGTGAGCCGGTGGCCGGACGGAGGGATCCGAAGCGCAGCCCCACCGGGGCGAGCATCGGAATCCCGCAGTCCGGACGCCGGCGGCTCAAGAACCCTGCCGCACAAAAGAACCCAGCCTCACAAAGCCGCAGCGGCAGGGCTTCGAGCTTGCGGATGTCAGGGTTCTTTAGCCGCCGAGGCTGCCCTGCGCCATTCCGATGCTCGCCCCAATGGGGCTGCGCTTCGGATGGCTCCGGGCCGCCTCGGCTGGCAGTCGCCTAATGCGTTGGTTTCGGACCCGTTCGTGGGCAGACGCCGGCGACTCAAGAACCCCAGCCGTACAAAACCGAACGTCAGCAATTCAGCCAAAAACGTCCTAAGCCGGCGCGCGTTCACGGTCCACGGCCGCGACCACGCCGGCATCGATCAGCGCTTCGATTTCCTTGGCGCCGTAGCCGAACTCTCCCAGAATCGCGATGCTGTCCTCGCCCAGCCGCGGCGCCGCGCGGTGGTATTGCGCGGGCGTGGCCGACAGCTTCACCGGCATGCCTACCGTGCGCACCGTGCCCGCGACCGGGTGCTCCTGTTCCACCACCATGCCGCGCGCCAGCGTCTGCGGATGCGATAGCGCCTGGGCGATGGAATGCACAGGGCCCGCAGGCACGCCGGCCGTGTCGAATACGTCCAGCCACTCCTCCGCGCTGCGCGTCTTGAGGATGGCGGACATATCCTCTACCAGTTGATCGCGGTTCTGCATGCGGTCGCGATTGCGGGCGTAGCGGGCATCCTCGGCCCATTCCGGCTTGCCCAGCGCCTGGGTGATGCGCTGCCAGTTCTTCTCGTTGGCGCCGCCGATGATGATCCAGTCGGTCGCGGTGGGGAAGGCCTGGTAGGGCGCGCTCAGCACGTGCGCCGAACCCGTGGGGCCGGGGGACACGCCGCTGCCGAAGTAGATGGCGGCGTGCCAGTACAGCTGCTGCAGGCTGGCTTCCAGCAATGACGTTTCCACGATCTGGCCTTCGCCCGTGCGCTGCTTGTGCTGGTAGGCCGCCAGCACGCCGAAAGCCGCCAGCAAGCCGGCGTTGATGTCCGCGACGGAATTGCCGGTGCGCAGCGGCGGCCCGCCAGGTTCCCCGGTGATCGCCATCAGGCCGGAGAAGCCCTGCGCCACCAGGTCGAAGCCGCCCTTGTCGGCATAGGGGCCGGTGGTGCCATAGCCCGACACCGCGCAATAGATCAGGCCCGGGTTTTCCTGGCGCAGCCGGTCGTAGCCCAGGCCCAGCTTTTCCATCGTGCCCTTGCGGAAGTTCTCGGTCACCACGTCGGCGTCGCGGATCATGCGCAGCAGGACCTTCTTGCCCTCCGGATGCTTCAAGTCCAGCGCGATGGCGCGCTTGTTGCGGTTGAGCATGAGATAAGGCGCCGAGATGCCGTTGATCTGCGGGTCCCGGTACTGGCGCGAATCGTCGCCGCCGTCGATCTTCTCGACCTTGATGACGTCGGCGCCCATGTCGGCCAGCATCATGCCGCAGGTCGGGCCGGCCATGATCTGCGACAGCTCGATCACGCGCATGCCGGAAAGGGCGCCGGCGGGGCGCTGGGTATCGTTATGCATGAGTCCTCCTTGCATGGGGTTCAGCGGGCGTTGAATTGCGGCTTGGCCTTGGCCAGGAAGGCCTGGTAGCCCGTGCGGAAATCCTCGGTGTCGAAGCAGTCGAAGGCTTCGTCGCGGTCGGCGTCGGTCAGGGCTTTGCCCTGCACCAGATTGCGGATGAACTTCTTGTGCCAGCGCGCGACCAGCGGCGCGCCGTCGGCGATGCGGCGGGCGGCGGCCTGGGCTTCGGAGGCGACCTGATCGTCGGGCGCCACGCGCGTGACCACGCCCAGGCGCAGCGCTTCCTGCGCGTCGAAGATGGTGCCTTCCAGCAGCACCTGCAGCGCGGCGGTCGGGCCCACCAGGCGCACCAGCGGCGCCAGTTCCGAGTACGACATCACCAGCCCCAGGTTCTTGATGGGCACGCCGAAGCGCGAACTCTGGCCGCAGATGCGGATGTCGGCCAGGCTGGCGATCTCCAGCCCGCCGCCCACGCAGATGCCGTGTATCTGCGCTACCACCGGATGGCGGCAGTTGCCGATGGCTTCTATGGTCCGGCGCATCACGGCGCCGTACTCGATGGCCTGGCGCTTGTTGCTGCGCGTGGTCTCGAATTCGCTGATGTCATTGCCCGGGGAGAAGGCCTTTTCGCCCGCGCCGCGCAGCAGCACGCAGCGCACGCTGTCGTCGGCGTCCAGCTCCAGGAAGGCGTCGCCCAGCAGCCGCCAGCTGTCTATGGTGAAGGCGTTGAGCTTTTCCGGGCGGTTCAGCACCACGGTCGCGATGTCGCCGTCGCGCTGGCACAGGATGGGGGAGGTGTCGGAAGTGGGGGTAGCGCTCATGGTGTTCCTTTGCGTGGGCGGGGGCGCACCCCCCGCCGGGTTGCTGCCGGCTTACTGCTTGGTGAGGCCCAGGCTGGCGGTGAGCTTGCCGTACTTGCTCCATTCGTCCTGGACGTAGCTGGCGAAGGCCGCGGGGGTGGCCGGACCGCCACCCAGTTCCATGCCCTGGTCGGCCAGCTTGGCCTTGATCTCGGGATCGGCCAGCGTCTGGCTGAGCGCCTGGTCGAGCTTGTCCAGCACCGGCTTGGGCAGCTTGGCCGGGGCCAGCACCGCATACCACTGCACGATGTCCAGACCCTTGATGCCGGACTCGGCCAGCGTCGGCACGTCGGGCAGGCGCTTGCTGCGTTCGGTGCTGGTCACAGCCAGCGGCCGCAACTTGCCGGCCTGGATCTGGTTGATGGCGCCGGGCAGGGTGTCGAAGTTCATGTCCACGCTGCCGCCCAGCAGGTCGGTCATGGCCTGGCCGCTGCCCTTGTACGGCACGTGCTCCATGCTGACGCCCGCGATCTGCGAGAAGCGCGCGGCGCTCAGGTGCTGCGGGCTGCCCATGCCGGAAGAGGCGTAGGTCAGCTGCTTGGGTTTGGCGCGGGCGTCGTCCACCAGGTTCTGCACGCTGGCGTAGCTGTGCTTGGCGGGATTGACCACCAGCACGTTGGGCACCGACCCGATGTAGCGCACCGGCGTGAAGTCCTTGATCGGGTCGACGCTGGACTGCACCACATAGGGCGCGGCGACGGTGGACTGCATATTGGCCAGCAGCAGCGTGTAGCCGTCCGGATCGGCCTTGGCCACGAAGTCGGCCGCGATCAGGCCGGAAGCGCCGGGCTTGTTCTCGACCACGACCTGCTGGCCCAGCAGCGCCGACAGGCGCGCGGACAGGATGCGCGCCGATACGTCGGTGCCGCCGCCTGGCACGAAACCGACGATCAGGCGTACCGGCCGTTCCGGCCATTTGGATGCGTCCTGCGCCAGGGCGGGACTGGCGGCGGCCAGGCCGGCGGTCAACGCCAGGGCGCCGGCCCAGGCGCGAGCGTGCTTGTGCATGTGGGTCTCCTTTGGTGGTTGTCAGCCTGCCCGCGTGTTGCTTGATCTATGATGGGGTCAGGTTGGTATGCCTTTGGTGTTTGGTATACCAGATACAAAAATAGTCGAAATAGCGAGTGGCAACAACTCATGGCTAACCCTGAAGTTATGGACCAGTCCGTCCCCGATTTGGCCATTCATCACCCCACGCTGCCGGCCGTGGTGGCGGAAAAATTGCGGCAGCTCATCATCGACGGCACCTTCAAGCCGGGCACCTGGCTGAACGAGCGGGACCTGTGCGACCAGTTGAAGATTTCACGCACGCCGCTGCGCGAGGCCTATCGCATGCTGGCTTCCGACGGCCTGGTGACTCTGCAGCCCAAGCGCGGCGCGATGGTGATCGAGTTGTCGGCCGACGATGTCGAGAACATCTTCGACGTGCTGTCGGTGCTGGAGGGGCTGGCGGTGCGCAGTGCCGCCGAACGCGCCACGGACGCGGAACTGGCGCATATCGCACAATTGCACGCGCAGATGCTGCAAGGGTATGAACAGCGCGACATCCGCGCGTATTTCGCGGCCAGCATGGGCACGCATATCGCCATCAACCGGGCCGCCCACAACCCGGCGCTGATGCATTCGTATGACCGCTTGAACCTGCAGGTGCAGGCGTTGCGCTACAAGTCGAACTTCGATATCGACGAATGGACGGCGGCGGTGGCCGACCACGAGGCCTTCGTGCAGGCGCTGATGCAGCGCGACGGCGAGCTTGCGGAGTCGCTCATCCGCAGGCATGTGGGCAGCAAGAAGACCTACAACCTGCGCGGGCGCGGGGCCCAAGGCTTGAAGTGACCTGTCATCGCGCGGACGGCGCGGGCCCAGGGCTCGGCCGTCCGCCCGCTGGCGCGCTCAGGCCGGCTGCGCCACCATGCGCTTCCTGCCTATCATCAGCGCAATGACGGCGGCGATCAGGCCCGTCATGCCGGAGATGACGAAGGCCATCAGATAGCTGCCCTGGGCTTCGCGCACGGCGCCCGCCATCCAGGCGGCGCTGGCGGCGCCCAGTTGGTGGCCGGCGACGATCCAGCCGAACACGATGGACGCGTCGCGCTCGCCGAAGGCTTCGGTCGTCAGGCGCAGCGTGGGCGGCACCGTGGCGATCCAGTCCAGGCCGAAGAAGATGGCGAAGATCGACAGGCTGTAGAACGAGAAGTCGGAATAGGGCAGGTAGATCAGCGACAGTCCGCGCAGGCCGTAGTAGACGAACAGCAGCTTGCGTGGGTCGTAGCGGTCGGTGAGCCAGCCGGACGCCGTGGTGCCGATCAGGTCGAAGATGCCCATCAACGCCAGGAGGCCCGCGGCCTGCACCTCGGGCATGCCGTGGTCGCCGCAAAGCGCGATCAGGTGCGTGCCGACCAGGCCGTTGGTGGTGAATCCGCACACGAAGAAGGTCGCGAACAGGAACCAGAAGGTGCGGGTGCGCGAGGCCCGCGCCAGTGCGCCGAAGGTGGCGGCCAGCATGCCGGTGCGCGGCGCGGCGGGCGCGGGCGGCGCATGCGGATCGCTGCCGAAGGGGGCCAGCCCGACGCTGGCAGGGCGGTCCGGCACCAGCCACCAGGCCAGCGGCACCAGCGCTGCCGCCGCGGCCGCCACGGTCCACACCACGCGCGTCCAGTCGCCCGACGAGGCCAGCGCGGCCAGCACCGGCAGGAACACCAGCGTGCCGGTGGCGGAACTGGCGGTCAGCAGGCCCATCATCACGCCGCGGTGCTTGGTGAACCAGCGGTTGACGACGGTGGCGCCCAGCACCACGGCGACCGCGCCGGACCCCAGGCCCGAGAACACCCCCCAGGTCAGCAGCAGATGCCAGGACTGGGTCATGAAGGCGCTGGCTGCGCTGGACGCAGCCATCAGCATCAGCGCGCCGATCAGCACGCGCCGCAAGCCAAAGCGCTCCATCGCGGCGGCCGCGAACGGTCCCACCATGCCATACAGGAAGATGCCGACCGCGGCGGCCAGCGAGATGGTGCTGCGGCTCCAGCCAAAGGTTTCTTCCAGAGGCACCAGCAACACGCTGGGCGAGGAACGCAGGCCGGCGGATACCAGCAGGGACAGGAAAATCACCGCGACGACGACAAAAGCGTACTTCTGGCCGGCGCGCCGGAAAGGGACGGGAGGGTGGGCTATACTCATGTTACTGACCGGTACGTATTGGGGTTTGCGAATAGTACGTACCGGTCAGTAACATCGTCAAGCGATTTTTAGTCGATCCGTCATCCGGAAAGGAGCCCATCCATGGCCAGTAAAACCTCGAGCGCCGATCGGCCCGCATCCAAGCCGCCGCTGGCGGCCGAGCGCATCCGCAAGACCGCGCGCGAAATGTTCTACCGGGACGGCATCCGGGCGGTGGGCGTGGACGCCATCGTCAGCGAAGCGGGCGTGACCAAACCCAGCCTGTACCGCAGCTTTTCGTCCAAGGACGAACTGGCGGCGGCCTATCTGCGCGACTATGACGCTGAGTTCTGGGCGCGTTTCGACGCGGCCTGCGCGGCGCATCCGGGCGATCCCCGGGCCCAGATCCTGGCCTACCTGACCGGCCTGGGCGTGCGCGCGGTGCAGAGCGGCTACCGGGGCTGCGGACTGACGAACGCGGCGGTGGAATACCCCGAGGCCGGTCATCCCGCCCGCGCCGTGGCGGTGGAACACAAGGCCGAGCTGCGGCGGCGCCTGGCCGCCATGGCGGCGGAAATGGGGGCGGCCGATCCCGACGCGCTGGGCGATGGCCTGTTGCTGTTGTTCGAAGGGGCCTTCGTCTCCAGCCAGCTATTTGGCGAAGGCGGGCCAGCCGGCCGGGTCGCGCAGATGGCGGACATGCTGATCCAGGCGCATCTCGCACAGCCCTGACGGGCGTCTTCGGAAGGGGCAGCACAAGAAAGGTGCAGGCAGCAGTGCACATGTGCACCATTTTTGGTGTTTGTACCCATTGCGCAACGCACAAAAAAATGGTTAAGAAATTTATTGCGGCGCAGCAAGCACAGGTCTAAGATGGACTCGTGTTGTTCCACATCGCTTTCTCAAGGAGAGAACCATGAGCGATACCGCGCTGAAGAATGCCCGCATGTCGGATGAGCTGGAACGTACCCTGATCCATGACGCGATCATCGCGGAAAGCCTGTCCGGCCACGCTTCCGGCTCGCGCTGGCTGCGCCTGAAAGTGCGCCTGGCCGCCTTCGGCGGCGCCGTGGGCGAGGTGTTGCATGACATGGACGCCGGCCGCCGCCAGCACCCCGTGGTCTCCGCCTACCACTGAGCCCGACAGCGGGTACGAGAAAAACGCCAGCATCGCTGGCGTTTTTTTATGCCGGCCGATTCCCGGGGTTCAGACCAGCATGTCCGCCACCAGATAGCCATCCAGCAGCAGGATGCCGACCGTGGCTGCAACCGCGGCCCAGGCCCAGGCGCCGCGCAACACGTACTTGCCCATCAGGCTCTTGCTGCAAGCCAGCAGCACCAGCGGCCCCAGCGCGAAGGGCAGGGCCAGGCTCAGGATGACCTGGCTCAGCACCAGCAGGCCGTCCGGATCCTGGCCGCCGGTGAAGGCCAGCAGGCCGACCGCCGCGACGCCCGCCACCAGCCGCGTCGCCAGCGCGCGGCGGCGGTCCGACCAGCCGCTGCCCACCTGGAAGCCCTGGGACAGGATGCGTCCGGCCAGCACGCCAGTGATGGTGGAGCTTTGGCCCGCGGCATACAGCGCCACGGCGAACACGATGGCCGCGCCGATGCCCAGGGTCTGGCCGATCACGGCATGCGCGTCGTCCAGGCTGGACACGATGATGCCCGAGCCCGACAGCGAGGCGGCGGCGACGATCATGATGGCGGCGTTGATCAGCATGGCCAGGCCCAGCGACACGACGGTGTCGTTGCGCGCCACGCGCATGGCCAGGTCGCGGGCGCTGGGCGGCAATTGCTGCGCACGCTGCGCGAGCGATCCGGAATGCAGGTACAGGTTGTGCGGCATCAGGGTCGCGCCAAGTATCCCCAGCGCGATCAGGAAGCCCTGCGGGTCGCGCAGCGCGCGGCCGGTCTGCGTGACGCCGTGCGCCACTTCCGTCCAGGCCGGGTTGGCCTTGAACAGCAGGAACACGAAGGACATGGCGACCACCGACAGCAGCAGGGCAATGAAGCGCTCGTGCTTGTCGGCGTTGCCGCGCGTCAGCGCCAGCACGGCAAACGTGCCGACGCCGGTCACCGCAACGCCCGCGATCAGCGGCAGCCCGAAGAGCAGGCGCAGCGCGATTGCGCCGCCGATGAGTTCGGCCAGGGCAGTCGCCAGGATCGCCGCCTCACCGGCCAGCCAGGCGGCCTTGGCCAGGCGCGGCGACAGGTGGCGGGCCGTCAGCGTGGCCAGGTCCTGCCCCGTTGCCAGCGCCAGGCGCGACACCAGGATCTGGAAGCCCAGCGCCAGCAGCGCCGAGGTGATGACGACCAGCAGCAACCCGTAGCCGAAGCCGCTGCCGCCCGCGATGTCGGTGGCCCAGTTGCCCGGATCGATATAGCCCACGGCCACCAGGATGCCAGGGCCGGCGATGCGGCGCAGGCCCGCCGATACTTGGACGTCCTGCGCCAGCGCGGTCCTGCCGCCGGATATCGCGTAGATGAATTGGCCCATGCTTGCTCCTGAGAATGATTCTCATCATCCTCTTGGGGGACGGCATCGTCAAATTGATTTTGGGCAAGCAGGGGATAGGACGGCCCAATGGCGCCATCCTTCGCGGACGGGCCATGGGCTGCACCGGGGATCAGGACTTGAGCTTGGCGTCCATGGAGATCTTGGCGTTCAGCACCTTGGACACGGGGCATCCTTTTTCCGCCTTGCGGGCCGCGTCCTCGAAGGCCTGGGCGCTGGCGCCGGGGATGACGGCTTCCACCGTCAGATGGACAGCGGTGATGGCAAAGCCGTCATCCACCTTGTCCAGCGTGACCTCGGCCTTGGTGTCCAGGCTTTGCGCGACCATGCCTGCTTCGGACAGGATGTTGGACAGGGCCATGGTGAAGCAGCCGGCGTGAGCCGCGCCCAGCAATTCCTCGGGATTGGTGCCCGGGGTGTCGCCGAAGCGGGTGTTGAAGCCGTAGGCCTGTTCCTTGAGCGCGCCGCTCTGCGTGGAGATCGTGCCCTTGCCGGTCTTCAGGTCGCCCGACCAGTGGGCGGTTGCGGTTTTCTTCATGCGTGACTCCTGTAGAAGGACCGCGCCCGTCGCGCGCGCGGCCGGTGTGGGAGGGCGCGGGCCGCCCGCTGGGGGCGGGGCGCGCTGCCTGGAATGGCATGAACGATGATAAGGCGGCTGCGGGCGCCAGGCGCGGAAAGCGTCTGCGCGCAACGGCAAGCCTATGTAACCGCAGACCAGCTTTCTTGATGCGCGTCGCAAGGCGGCACGCGGCCATCAGGCAAAATACAGGCATCTGCTCACACCTCGCCGAGAACTGCTGTCATGTCTTACAAGCTCGTCCGCTACGCCTGCGCCATTGCGCTGGCCGTCCCCGCCTTGTCCGCCCAGGCTGAAATCGTCATCGGCGTGGACGTGTCCACCACCGGTCCGGCCGCGGCCATCGGCATCCAGACCAATAACGCGATCCGCTTGTGGCCGGCCACGCTGGGCGGCGAGCCGGCCCGCTACGTGGTGCTGGACGACGGTACCGACGTCAGCCGCGCGGTGAAGAACATGCGCAAGCTGACCTCCGAAGACAAGGTCGACGCCATCGTCGGCCCCAACACCACGGCCGCCGCGCTGGCCGGCCTGGACGTGCTGGCCGAAACCGGCACGCCCATGATTGCGCTGGCCGCCTCCAGCGTCATCGTCGAGCCGCTGTCCGATCCGAAGCGCGCCTGGGCCTTCAAGATGCCGCAGAACGATTCGTTGATGGCCACCGCGCTGGTCGCGGACATGAAGAAGAAGGGTCTGAAGAACGTGGCTTTCATCGGCTTCGCGGATTCCTACGGCGACAGCTGGTGGAAGGAGTTCACCGCCGCTGCCGGGACCGACCTGAAGATCGTGGCGCAGGAGCGCTTCCAGCGCACCGACGCGTCGGTGGTCGGACAAGTCCTGAAGGTCATCGCCGCCAAGCCGGACGCCGTGCTGATCGCCGGCGCCGGCACCCCGTCTGCCTTGCCGCAGAAGACGCTGCTGGAACGCGGCTACACCGGCGCCATCTACCAGACGCACGGCATAGGCACGCTGGAATTCCTGCAGGTCGGCGGCGCGGACGTGGAGGGAACCCTGTTCCCCACCGGCCCTGGCGTGGTGGCGCGCGAGCTGCCCGACGACAACCCGGTCAAGAAGGTGGCGGTGGCCTTTGCCGACAAGTACGAAGCGCGCTACGGCGCCAACACGCTGACCCAGTTCGCGGGCGACGCCTATGGCGCCTGGATGCTGCTGGACTCGGCGGTGGCGCGGGCGCTCAAGACCGGGGCCAAGCCCGGCACGCCGGAATTCCGCGCGGCGCTGCGGGATGCCCTGGAAAACACGCGTGACCTGGTCGTGCCCAATGGCGTGCTCAACATCACCAAGGACAACCACCAGGGTTTCGACGAGCGCGCCCGCGTCATGGGCATCGTCCGGAACGGCCGTTTTTCCTACGCGGAATAAGTGGGGACATATAAGTCTACGATTCGTAACTTGTCCTGACGCCCATAGGGCGGCGAAGCAAAAAGCAGGCTGCGGCCTGCTTTTTTTCGGGCATATGATTCGTGTCGAAATCATTTAATAGCGTATTATTTTTAGTGAATCCATATACCTCGAAATAAATACAGGAGAAACTGCCATGAGCCTGATCCGATCCAGACGTATGCTGGCCGCCTTGAGCCTGGGGGTGCTGGCGGCATGTTCCGACTCGGGATCCGACAAGGCTGCTCCGGCAGCGAATGCGCCCGCCGCGACGTCCACCCTGGAAGCCGCCAAGGCCGCCGGCAAGATACGCATCGGCTACGCCAACGAAGCGCCGTTCGCCTTCATGGACAGCAAGGAAGCCAAGGTCACGGGCGAATCCGTGGAGATCGCCCGGGTGGTGCTTAAACGCATGGGCATCAACGAAGTGGAGGGCGTCCTGACCGAGTTCGGCTCGCTCATTCCGGGCCTGCAGGCCAAGCGCTTCGACATCATCGCCGCGGGCATGTACGTCACGCCCGAACGCTGCCAGCAGGTGGCGTTCTCGGACCCCACTTATGGGGTGGGCCAGTCCTTCCTGGTCAAGCAAGGCAATCCCAAGAATCTGCACAGCTATGAAGACGTGATGAAGAATCCCGACGCCAAGCTCGGCGTGGTGGTCGGCGCGATCGAAGCGGAGTACGCCTCCAAGATCAAGGTGCCGCCCGCCCAGGTGGTGGTGTTCCCGGATGCGGTCAGCGCGCTGTCCGGCGTGCAGGCGGGCCGCGCCGACGCCTATGCGGCCACGGCGCTCACGGTCAACGACCTGATGGGCAAGACCAGCGCGGCCAGCGGCCTGGAGAAGGCCGATCCGTTCAAGGATCCCGTCATCGACGGCAAGGACGTGCGCGGCTACGGCGCCTATGCCTTCCGCAGCGACGACAAGGCCTTTGCCGACGCCTTCAACGCTGAGCTGGCAAAGTTCATCGGCACCGAAGAACACCAGAAACTCGTGGCGCCTTTTGGCTTCACAGCAGAGGAACTGCCCAAGGGGGTCACGGCCGCCAAGCTGTGCGCCGGCCAGTAAGGGGGCGCGCATGCGGCTGATATCCGAGCATTTCGCCGAGCTGGCGCCGCCGCTCCTGCAGGGGCTGGCGGTGACCCTGGAGATCATGGCAGGCGCCGTGGTGCTGGCCGTTCCGCTGGCACTGGCCGCGGGCATCGGGCGCCTGTCGTCCGTGCGCCCGCTGCGCTGGATCGCGGCGGTCTACGTCGAGGTGTTTCGCGGCACTTCGGCCCTGGTGCAGCTCTTCTGGTTCTACTTCGTGCTGCCGCTGTTCGGCGTGCAACTGCCGGCCATGCTGGTGGGCATCGTGGTGCTGGCGCTGAACGCCGGCGCCTATGGCGCGGAAGTGGTGCGCGGCGCGATCCGCGCGGTGCCGTTGGGCCAGCGCGAAGCCGGCATCGCGCTGAACCTGACGCGCGGCCAGATCATGCGCCGCATCGTGGTGCCGCAGGCCGTGCCGGCCATGCTGCCGCCTGCGGGCAACCTGTTGATCGAGCTGTTGAAGAACACCGCGCTGGTGTCCCTCATCACCATCACGGACCTGACCTTCCGCGGCCAGCTGCTGCGCAGCGAGACCCTGCGCACCACCGAGATCTTCACCCTGATGCTGCTGATGTACTTCGCCGTGGCGCTGCTGATCACGGCCGGCGTGCGTCTGCTGGAACGCAAGGTGCGCGTGCGATGAAGCCGGTATTCGATTGGTCCTTCGCCCTGGAGATCCTGCCCACGCTGGGCTCGGCGCTGGTCATCACGATCGAGGCCACGCTGCTGGGCATGCTGGTGGCTGTGACGCTGGGCCTGGTGTTGGCCTTGCTGCGGCGTTCGCGGCTGCGCATCGTGTCCCTGCCCACCGCCTTCGTGATCGAGTTCGTGCGCAGCACGCCTCTGCTGGTGCAGATGTATTTCCTGTTCTACGTGCTGCCGCTGACCGGCGTGCGGATGTCGCCGCTGGCCACCGGCATCACCGCGCTGGGCCTGCACTACGCGACCTATTGCGCCGAGGTCTACCGCGCCGGCATCGAAGCCGTGCCGCGCGGCCAATGGGAGGCCGCCACCGCGCTGAACATGTCGCGCTGGCGCACGGCCGTGGGCGTGGTGCTGCCGCAGGCGATTCCGCCGGTGGTGCCGGCGCTGGGCAATTACCTGGTGGCCATGTTCAAGGACACGCCGCTGCTGTCGGCGATTACCGTGGTGGAACTGCTGCAGCAGAGCAAGATGATCGGCTCTGCCACCTTCCGCTACACCGAGCCCCTGACCCTGGTGGGCCTGCTGTTCCTGGCGTTGAGCCTGGTGGCGGCCTGGGGCGTGCGCGGCCTGGAGGCCCGCCTGCAACGATATGGAGGAAAGCGATGAGCGCCAGCGTAAGCATCAAGAACCTGCGCAAGCAGTACGGAGAACTGGAGGTGCTGCGCGGCATCAACCTGGAGATACCGGCCGGCCAGACCGTGGCAGTGATCGGCCCCTCCGGCTCGGGCAAATCGACCTTGCTGCGCGTGCTGATGACGCTGGACCAGCCCACCAGCGGCGACATCGAGATCGACGGCGTGCCCATGTGGACCGACGCGCAGGGCCGCCCCGCCAGCCTCAATTCAGAGCATCTGCGCAAGGTGCGCGGCAAGATCGGCATGGTGTTCCAGCACTTCAACCTGTTCCCGCACATGACGGCGCTGGCCAATGCCATGGAGGCCCCGGTCCACGTGCTGGGCATGTCGCGCGACCAGGCGCGCGAGCGCGCCGTGGAATACCTGGAGATGGTCGGGCTGGGCGACAAGCTCGATGTCTATCCCGCGCAGTTGTCGGGCGGGCAGAAGCAGCGCGTGGGCATAGCGCGCGCGCTGGCCATGTGCCCCGACATCATGCTGTTCGACGAGGTGACTTCCGCGCTGGACCCGGAGCTGGTGGGCGGCATCCTGCAGATCCTGCGCGACCTGTCGGCCCGGCGCAGCATGACGATGATCATCGTCACCCACCAGATGAAGTTCGCAGAACGCAGCTCGGACCGCACCCTGTTCTTCGACGAAGGCAACATCGTCGAGGACGCCGAATCGGCGGTGCTGTTCAGCCAGCCCAAGGAAGCGCGCACGCGCCAGTTCCTGGATTCGGTGATCGAAGGGCAGTAGCGCGGCGCTTGCGTGCCAGCCTTGACCCCGCCCCGGGCTGCGGTATTCAGGTTCCCGGGCGGGTCGGGGCGCTATGCTGTCGCATCCCACGCCCCGGAGGCTCCAGCATGTCCCTGCTTTTCAGTCCCACGTCCATCGGCCAGCTGGAGCTGGCCAACCGCATCGTCATCGCGCCCATGTGCGAGTACTCGGCTGAGGAAGGCCTGGCGACCGACTGGCACATGATCCACCTGGGGCATCTGGCCTTGTCCGGCGCGGCGCTGCTGTTCGTGGAAGCCACCGCCGTGGAGCCCGACGGCCGCATCACCCCGGGAGACCTGGGCCTGTGGTCCGATGAAACCGAGGCGGCCATCGGCCGCGTCGTTGCAGCCATCCGCCGCTATGCGCCCATCAAGCTGGGCATACAGTTGGGCCACGCGGGCCGCAAGACGTCCAGCGAAGCGCCCTGGAACGGCGGCCAACTGGTGCCGCCCGAGGCCGGCGGCTGGCAGGGCTGGGCGCCTTCGGCCGTGCCGCACAATGCGTCGGAACCGCCGCCCCACGCGCTGGACACGGCGGGTCTGGCCCGCGTGCGCGACGCCTTCGTGGCCAGCGCCAGGCGCGCCGTGCGGCTGGGCTTCGACGCGATCGAACTGCACGCCGCGCACGGCTATCTGCTGCATCAGTTCCTGTCGCCGCTGTCCAACCGGCGCGACGACGCCTACGGCGGTTCGCTCGAGAACCGCATGCGCTTTCCGCTGGAAGTCTTCCAGGCGCTGCGCGAGGCCATTCCGCCGTCGGTGACGCTAGGTGTGCGCGTGTCGGCCACCGACTGGGTCGAAGGCGGCTGGGACCTGGAACAGACCTTGGTCCTGGCGCAAGCCTTGAAGGAACGCGGCTGTGAATTCATAGACGTGTCCAGCGGCGGCGTCTCGTCCCAGCAGAAGATACCCGTGGGGCCGAACTACCAGGTGCCGTTCGCCGACGAAATCAAGCGCAAGGTGGGCATGCCGACCATCACGGTGGGCCTGATCACCGAGGCGCAGCAGGCCGAAGACATCCTGCAGAACGGCCAGTCCGACATGGTCGCGCTGGCGCGCGGCATGTTGTACGACCCGCGCTGGCCGTGGCACGCCGCGGCGCAACTGGGCGGCCAGGTCAGCGCGCCGCGCCAGTACTGGCGTTCGCAGCCGCGTGACCAGAAGGCGCTGTTTGGCGATACGCGCTTCGGACAACGCTAGGCGCAACCGGCAGGCTGGCAGCCTGCCGGACTCTGTTTATTGAGGCCGCCTGCCTTCGTAGGCGTTTTGCAGCAGCGCCCGCAAGGCCTCGCGTTCCAGCGGCCGCGGATTGGGGTAGGGCGTCTGCATGGCGATGTCGCAGGCGCGGTCCAGGTCTTCCTGGCGCATGCCGATGTCGCGCAAAGCCGTGGGCGCGCCCAGCGTGCTGGCCAGATCGAACACGCCTGCCGCCGCAGCCGGCGCGCCCAGCGCTGCGGCGATGCGCTCCATGGCCCGCGGCGCGGCCGCGGCGTTGTAGGCCAAGGCTTGCGGCAGCACCACGGTGTGGACTTCCGCGTGCGGCAGGTTGAAGCTGCCGCCCAGCGTGTGGCAGAGCTTGTGATGCAGCGCCATGCCCACGCTGCCCAGCACCGTGCCGCACAGCCAGGCGCCGTAGAGCGCGTCGCTGCGCGCCTGCAGCAGTTCCGCGCCTTGGGAGCCTGCGTGGATGGCGGGCAGCGCCTGCGCCAGCGCGCGTATGCCTTCCTGCGCCATCAGGTCCATGATCGGATTGCCGTCGCGCGCGTACAGGCCTTCCGCCGCATGGGCAATGGCGTTGATGCCGCTGGTCACGCTCATCGATACCGGCAGCGACAGGCTCAGCTCAGGGTCGTACACCACGCTGCGCGGCAGCACCCGGTCATCCTTGCCGGTCTTCTTCAGGCCGCTCTCGGTGAGACCGTAGATCGGCGTCATCTCCGAGCCCGCATAGGTCGTGGGAACGGCAATGACCGGCAGGCCCGAGTCCAGCGCGATGGCCTTGCCCAGCCCGATGGTGGAGCCGCCGCCCACGGCCACCGCGCAATCGGCGCCCAGCTCGCGCGCCGCTTCCCGCGCCTGGCGCGCGATTTCCATCGGCACGTGCATCACGGCCTGGTCGAAGATCCCGGCAACCCGCGCTTCGCCCAGCAGCGCCGCGACCCGTTCGGCCTGCGCGCGCTGCGGCGGCGTGCAGAGCACCAGCGCGCGCTGCAGCCCCAGCGCATCGAGTTCGGCCGCCAGGCCGCCCAGGCTGCCCGGCCCGAAGACCACGCGCTGGGCGCGGCTGGCGTAGATGAAGGATTGCATGGCGTTCCCCGTCTGCATGTCGGTCATTGTGCAACGATTCCGCGGCTCTTGATGAGCTCGCCCCAGCGCTGGGACTCGGCCTGCACCAGCCGGTTCATGTCATCGCGGCCGCCGGCCACCACTTCGAATCCCGATTCGGTGATGCGTCCGGCCACGGCCGGATCGCGCAGCGCGGCGATGGTGGCGTCGGCCAGCTTGTCCAGCGTCGCCGCCGGCGTCCTTGCGGGCGCCACCATGCCCACCCAGGAATAGATCTCGAAGCCCGGATAGCTCTCGGCGATGGCGGGCACGTCCGGCAGGGCCGCGACCCGCTTGGGCGCCGTCACCGCCAGCGCACGCAGCTTGCCGCTCTGGATGTGGGGCAGCACCAGCGGCAGGCTGGCGATGATGGACTCCACGTGTCCGCCCATCAGGTCCGATACCGCCGGGCCGCCGCCGCGGTAGGGCGTGTGGATGCCGCTGGTGCCCGCAGCCTGATGGAACATTTCAGCCGCCAGATGGTTGGAACTGCCCGCGCCGACCGAGGCGTAGGACACGCTGCCCTTCTTGCCGGCCGCGACGTAGTCGGCCAGCGTCTGGTACGGACCGCTGGCGGTCACGGCCAGCACCATGGGCGAGCGCACCATGTACGACACGCCCGTCAGGTCGCGCGCCGTGTCATAAGACAGCTTGGGGTAGATGTGTTGCTCGGTGGCGTAGGAATCGAACACCATTTCCACCGTGTAGCCGTCGGGCGCGGACTTGGCCACCAGCGCCGTGCCTATGGTGCCGCCGGCGCCGCCGCGGTTGTCGATGACCACCGTCTGGCCCAGCTTGTCCTGCAGCGCCTGCTGCACCTGGCGCGCCACCCGGTCCACGGTGCCGCCCGCAGCGAAGGGCACCACCACCGTCACCGGCTTGCTGGGATAGGAATCCGCCAGCGCGGGCAGGGCGGCAGCCCAGGCGCCTGCGGCGAGGGCGGCGCTGGCCAGCAGGGCGCGGGGCGAGCGGCGGGGGGCGTTGATCGGGGGCATGCGGGTCTCCTGGGCTTATCGTCGTTGTGTCCGGCCGTCTATCTTTGTCTAAATTGCCAAAGTGCGTCCATGCGCAGTATCGTAATTGCCAAATCTCCCAGGAAAGCTGGCGTGCCACGCCAAAGCCTTTTGCGCCACACGCACAAATGAAAACCGTCAAATTCGCGGAAAGCCTCTCCATCTTCGTCGACGTCGCCCGCGCCCAGAGCTTTTCCGAGGTGGCGCGCCGCCGGGGCATGGTGGCCTCGTCCGTGGCGCGGCAGATCGGCGCGCTGGAGTCCGAGCTCAAGGTGCCGCTGTTCGTGCGCTCGACCCGTGCATTGATGCCCACCGAGGCCGGCGAGGTGCTGTACGAGCGCGCCGTGAAGATCCTGCACGACATGACCGAGGCGCGTTCCGAGGTCATTTCGCTGGAGCAGACCGTGCAGGGCCTGCTGCGGGTCAGCTGCCTGCCGGCGTTCGCGCGGCGCTACGTGGTGCCCATGCTGCAACAACTGGGTGAACGCCATCCGCAATTGCAGGTGGAGCTGGAACTGACCGAGCGCGTGGTGGATCCGGTGGTCGAACGCATGGACGTGGTGGTGCGGGTGGGGCAACAGCCAGACAGCAGCCTGATCGGGCAACGCATCGGCAGCCATCGCTACCTGATCTGCGCCGCGCCCTCATACCTGGAACGCCATGGCGTACCGCGCACGCTGGCGGACCTGTCGCGCCATCGCCTCATCGACCGGCGCCACAGCACCAGCGTGCGCGGCTGGCGCGAACTGGGCGACGGCCAATGGGCCCAGGACGCCAGGTTCGTCCTGGAGTGCGACGACTGCGACGCGCGCCGGTTCGCGGCGCTGGAAGGGCTGGGCATCGCGCTCATGCCCAACTGGTCCGCGGGCGCGGACCTGGGCGCCGGCCGGCTGGTGCAGCTGACCTTGCAGGACGCCAGCCCGCCGCCCGAAAGCGGCATCTACCTGCTGCGCGCCATGCCGCGCGCCAATGCGCGCATCCGCGCCTTCACCGAACAATTGCGGCGGCAGATCGGCTCGCCTTCCGTGTGGGATGCGGCCATCGAGGCTGCGCGCGCGGCCTGACGATCGCGCAGCCTTACGTGGCATCGTGGAAGATGATGCCCAGCGTGTGCCGCTCTCCGTTGCGCAGCCGGCCGACCCCATGCCGCAGATTCGCGCGGTAATAGCCGCGCGCCGACCGCACCGGCCTGTGATTGACGGCAAGCACCACGGCATCGCCTTGCCGCAAGGGCACCACGTCGGCCCGTCCGGGTTGCTTGGGATTGCTTTCGGCCAGCAGCAGCTCTCCACCTTCGAAATCGCGTCCCGGCTCATTGAGCAGGAAGATGGCCTGGAACGGAAAGACATGGTCGCCGTACAGGTCCTGATGCAGGCAGCAGTAGTCGCCCGCCTGGTAGCGCAGCAGCAGCGGCGTGGGCCGGCGCTGTCCGGCGGCGTGGCAGATACTCCGGAATTCTTCATGCGTTGCGGGAAAGCGCGCTTCGAGGCGCATGGCCGCATGCCAGCGGTTGGCGATGGGCGCCAGGCGTGGATAAAGCGACTGCCGCAAGCTTGCGACGATATCCGGCAGCGGATAGCTGAAGTATTTGTACTCGCCGCGGCCGAACGCATAGCGTTCCATCACGATGCGGCTGCGAAAGCGCGTTTCGTCGCCGTAGCCGGCCGCAAGTTCCTCGCACTGAGCCTGCGTCAGCAGTCCCGGCAGCACGGCGTAACCATCGCGGCCCAGATCGTCTTCGACGTCCTGCCAGTCCGTATCCGCAATCCGGGTTTCAGGCAGGCCGTGCAGCATGGTTGATGTAGGCATGGCTGGGGCTGGCATCAGGGCGCATCGTGGAAAAACAGTTCAAGGCCGATGCGCGTGCCTTTGCGCACGCGGCTGACGGCATGCTTGAGGTTGACGCGGTAATAGCCCTTGGAACCGTGAAAGGGGCGTTCCCCCGTGGCGATGATGGCGACGTCGCCGAAACCGAGCGGCGCCACCAGCGGACGCGATTGCATGCGCGGGCGCTGCTCCGTCATCACGAACTCGCCGCCCTGGAAGCCGTCTCCCGGCTCGGACAGGAGCGCGACCGCCTGCATGGGGAAGACCTGTCCGCCTGTATTGCGCTGGTGCAGCGCGATGTAGTCTTCGACGCCGAGCCGGCTCAGGTGCGATTGCGCCCGGGTCTGGCCGGCGTCGCGGTTGCGCTGAAGAAAATCTTCCAGCTCATCGGGATAGCGCGCGCGCACGTCCAGAAGCTCGTTCCAGCGATTGGCGTGTACGACGAGCCGACGGTACAGCGCCGAGCGCCATTGCTCCAGCGGCGGCGGGATGCCGGCATCGAAGTAATACAGGTCGCCGCGCCCCAGGCCGGCGGATGCCAGGCTCACCCGCCGGGCGTCTGGCGCGTCGGCTTGCCGCGCCAGACTGCGCGCCGGTTCCGCGCCCAGCAGTCCTGGCAGCACGGCATAGCCTTCGGCGTCGAGCTGCGATCCGATGTCCGGCCAATCCAGGCGGTCCAGGCTGGTTTCGAGGGCGGTCATGCCGCTGTGATGCATAGGGTCCTCATCAATGGTCGCAAGCGTGCGCGGCATCATGCCGCGTCATGAAAAATGATGCCCAAGGTGTGGCGCCGGCCGCTGCGCACGCGGCTCACGCCATGCCGCATGGCGACCTTGCGCGGCCCGCGCGCGCCCGCCGCGGGCCGTTGATTGACGGTGAACACCACCGCGTCGCCCTGGCCCAGCGTCACGACGTCGGCGCGCTGGCTTCTGGCCGCAAGCTCGGTCATGACGAATTCGCCGCCGGTGAAATCCTTGCCCGGCACGGCCAGCAGGATGGCGACCTGCAGCGGAAACACATGTTCGCCATAGAGATCCTGGTGCAGGCAGTTGTAGTCGCCCTCGCCGTACTGGAGCATCAATGGCGTTGGACGCGTCTGGCCGGCCCGGTGGCAGCGTTGCAGGTAGGCGTCCAGTTCGGGCGGGTACTGCGAATCCGCGCGCAGCCGCTGGTTCCAGCGGTTGGCGATCGGCGCCAGCCGGGCATAGAGCGCGTGGCGCAATTGATCGAGCAGCGGCGGCAAGGGGTAGGCGAAGTACTTGTACTCGCCGCGGCCGAAGCCATGCCGCGCCATGACGATGCGCGAGCGAAAGCGCGCTTCATCCGGGTAGAGGGCGGCGAGGGCGCGGCATTGTGCGGGCGTCAGCAGTCCGGGCAGCACGGCGTTGCCGTGGGCATCGAGCGCTTGCTCCACGTTCTGCCAGTCATAGTCGGCTGCTGCTGTCATGTCCTTGTCTCCGCTTGCCGCGGCGCGCATGCCCGGTCCTCCCCGTGATTACAGGCGAGGCCAGTGTAGAAATCCACCGCCTTTTTGAAACTCCGTTTGTTGCGCTTGCTTCCCCCAAAACAAAAAACGCCGCGGATGGCGGCGTCTTCAGGCGGGCAGGAACCGTCGCGGCTCAGAGGCGCGAATAAGCCTGCTCCAGTTCGCGGTGCAACTGGTCGGCGAAATCCTCGCGCGCGGGATCCAGCTGCGACAGCAGGCGGGCCAGCACGACGTTGTCTTCCTCGCCGTTCCAGATCTTGATGTAGGTGCCTTCCTTGTAGCCATGCTGCTGGCGGAAGATGTTCAGCACGTTCTTGGACACGTATTGCGTGTAGGCGTCGTTCCAGCTCATCTCGCAGGACGTCATGGTCTGTTCCAGGACCTTGAAGCTGGCGCGTCCGCACACGGCCAGGCCGCCGATCAGCTCCAGCAGTTCGGGCACGTTCAACTGGTCCAGCGCATGGGTCTTGCCGTCCAGGGCGACCGAGGCCGGGCCGGACAGGTCCGCGACCAGCGCGTCGGCGGCGGCGCCGATGTCGCCGCGGGACTGGACGATGGTGTGCGACAGATAGAAGTGCAGGATGTCCACCAGCTCCATCTGCACTTGCGGCAGGTCGATGGTCTGCTTCTTCCACCATTTCCAGCCGTAGTGTTCCAGCGCTTCGGCGGATTCGACGAAGGCGGCGCGCAGGAAGCGGGCTCCGCCGTTGACCCAGTCCGGATTGATCATGCTGTTCAAGTGGCCCTGCAGCTTCAGCATCGTGGCCGCCTGGGCCTGGTTCAATCCGACTACGTTATTCACTTTCACTCCGTGGTTCATGGGTCTTTCGACAGCGGCGGAAATGTTAGCACCATTACCCGCGGGGGCCGTGCCGCCGTGATGCCGGAATCAGGCGTCGCCGTCCTTGCGGTAGGAAGAGCGCTTGAGCGGAGGCAGCGGCGTCTTGCCGCGCGGATTGCGCGCGTTGCGGGCCGCCTTGAACAGCATCATGGCAAAGAAGAACAGGAAGACGGCGGGCATGGCCTCGTCCAGGTCGAACCCGGGGCCGCGCAGGGCTTCGAAGATGATGCGCGCCCCGGCCCAGCCGGCCAGGATGCCGCCCACCGTCAGGATGACGCCGATCTTGCGCTGGGTGGCTTGGCGGGCCATCGATACCTCGGCGGCATCGGTCTGGCCCGGGGCCGCGGGCGGCGCTTGCCGCGATTGCAGGGGCGGCGGGGCCGGCTTGCCCCAGGGCGCGCCGGATAGCGTTTCAGACGGAGAAGCGGGGGGCGGGGGCGGCGGAGCTGCCGGGCGGGATTGCGCCCGCTTGTCGGGAACCTGTCCCGGCGATGCGCCGCCGGCGCGCGTCAGGTTTTCGACGTAGCGCGCGAAATCGCCATTCCTGGGTTCCCCATCTATGGCCATTGCCCCTCTCTCCGGTTCAGTTGCCGCGGCGTTGGCGTGCCGGGACCCGGCGCTTGCGCAGCATGGCTATCAACAGCCCGCATCCTAGCAGTACCGAGAGGCCCGCGCCGATCATCATGGCAATCTGTTGCGCATTGTCCGCCGTACCCAGGCTGCGCGCGGTGATATAGCCCGGGGCCAGCATCAGCGGCATCCAGAGGATGGCCGAGGCGACGTTGGCCATCTGGAAGCGGCTGTGCCCCATGCCCATCACGCCGGCGACGGTGGGAATGGTGGAGCGGATGGGGCCGAGAAAGCGGCCGATCAGCACGGAGGCGAAGCCGTAGCGGTAGAAGAACAGGCGTGCGCGCGCCACGCCGCTGCGCTGCTGCTTCAGCGGCCAGCGGCGCAGGATGCCAGGGCCGGCCCAGCGGCCCAGCCAGTAGGACAGGG
Organism: Achromobacter sp. K91; assembly: GCF_003576205.1. NCBI lineage: Bacteria > Pseudomonadati > Pseudomonadota > Betaproteobacteria > Burkholderiales > Alcaligenaceae > Achromobacter > Achromobacter sp. K91. The sequence goes on from NZ_QWFB01000012.1 coordinate 178,719, forward strand.
CGTCGCCCACGATGGCGCCGGCGATGCCCCAGGCGATGATGGCCCAGGGATTCAGGGTGCCCGCGCCGATCAGGCCGCCGGTCAGCAGCATCAGGGCCGTGGCCGGGATGAACAGGCCCAGCAGCACCATGGATTCGCCCAGCGTGAGCAGAAAGGTGATCGGTCCCGCCCAGGCCTGGTTGGCCTCGATGAACATCGCGATCTGGTCGATGTATTGGTCCATATTTACGAAGTTGAAAATTAGCTGAACGCAATCAGGTATGTTAACGCCTGCGGAACTGCCGGTGCACCGTATAGTCCGTCTGGATGAAGCTAATTGTTGGAGAGTTATGGATTCGGTTACGCAGGCGGTACTGGGCGCGGGCATACAGGGCGCCCTCCTGGGGCGGGTGCAGGGGCGGCGGGCGTTGATCTACGGCGCGGCGCTGGCCACGGTGCCGGATCTGGACGTCCTGATGCGCTATCCGGACCCGGTGTCGCTCATGACCTACCACCGCGGCTTCTCGCACTCGGTCTTCGTGCTGACCGGCCTTGCGGTTTTCCTGACCTGGCTGATCCGCAAGTACTGGCCGCAGGCGCCATACAGCGGACGCCGGCTGTTCCTGACCTTATGGCTGGTGCTGGTGACCCATCCCGTGCTGGACTCCTTCACGGTCTACGGGACGCAGCTGTTCTGGCCGCTGGCGCTCATCCCCGAAAGCTGGGCCGCCGTGTTCATCATCGACCCGGTCTATACCGTGCCGTTGCTGCTGGCGGTGTTGTTCGCCATCGGCTTCGGCATGACGCTGACGGCGCGCCGGCTGCTGGCCGCGGCGCTGGTGTTCAGCACGGCCTACCTGGGATTCGGGCTGGCCGCGCGCATCGCCGCCGAGGACCGCGTGCGCGAGGCGATGCAGGCGCAGGGCATTGCGCTGAGCGAACTGCGCGCCGTGCCCATGCCCTTCAACACGCTGGTGTGGCGCGTCATCGCCAAGACGCCCGACGGCCACTATTACGAATCGGTCAGCAGCCTGTTCGACAGCGATCCGCCGGAATGGCTGCGCCAGCCGCTGAACCTGGATGTGGCGCGGGCGCTGGCGGACGTGCCGTTGCACCAGCGCCTGCGCTGGTTCACGGACGACTGGCTGCGCTACGACGTCATCGGCAATGCGTTGGTGGTGACGGACCTGCGCATGGGCATGGCGGGGCATTACACCTTCCGCTTCAAGATGGCCGAACGCGCGGCGGACGGCAACTGGCAGGCGGTGACGCCTTCCATCTGGCCCACCGAGCGCGGCGGTTGGGCCGAACTGAAGCTGGTGCTGGCGCGCATCCTGCATGCGCAGCCGCCCTTGCCGCTGGCGCAGTGGTCGGAGCTGTCGACCAGATAGGAACGTGATTCAGGTTACCGCCGGCGGCCGCGGCAGCGGAGTGCCGGCTTGCTCATAGGCTTCGGCCGCCTGCAGCAGCTGCAGGTCGGCGTGGCAAGGGGCAACCAGCTGCAAGCCTATCGGCAGGCCATCCTGGCCCAGACCGCAAGGCACGCTGACGGCGGGGTGCCCGGTCAGGTTGAACAGCATGGTCCACGGATACCAGTGCGCGCGGATGTCGCCGTACGAGCGCCCGTCGATGTCCATGGTGTCGAATATGTCCGTGCCCAGCGGCAAGGCGGTGCGTGACATGGTCGGCATGGCCAGCAGGTCGGCCTGGCCGAACAGCGCCTGCACCTTGCGGTAGAGCGCGGTGCGGGCAAACATGGCTTCCTGGTATTGCTGGGCGCTGAACGCCGCGGCGGTGGCGATCTGCCGCCGGAAGGTGGGGCTGTAGGCGTCGGGCTCGCGTTCTATCAGTGGCAGGAAGCGGGTGCGCCAGACCGTGTGGTTGATGACGCGCCAGATGGGCTCGACATCGAAGCCCTCGCCGTCGAACGGTTCTACTTCCGCGCCCAGGTCGGCCAGGCGCGCCAGCGCCGCTTCGAATGCGCGGCGCACGTCGGCGGCCACGGGGCGGCCGGGCGGGGCGGCGCAATAGCGGACGCGCTTGCCGCGCAGCATCTCGGGATTGGCCGCCTCGCCGGCGTAGTCGGTCCTGGGTACGCCCAGCGACCACGGATCGCAGTCATGCGGGCCGGCCATGGCCGCCATCATCAGGCGGGTATCGGCCACGGTGCGCGTGGTCGGCGTCACGTAGGTCTGGTTGCCGATGGCGTCCTGCGCCTGGCTGTGCGGTATCGCGCCCAGGCTTTGCTTGAATCCCACCACGCCGTTGCACGCCGCGGGGATGCGGGTGGATCCGCCGCCATCGCTGGCCACCGCAAGCGCCGTGATGCCGGCGGCCGTTGCCGCCGCGGCGCCGCCGCTGGAGCCGCCGCAGGTGCGTTCCAGGTTCCAGGCGTTGCGGGTGTGGCCGAACAGCGGCGAATCCGTCATGGACTTGGAGCCGAATTCCGGCGTCGTGGTCTTGCCGATCAGGACGGCGCCTTGCTGGCGCAGCCGCGCCACGGCCACGGCGTCCTCGGCCGGCACGTTGGCGCTGAACGGCACGGCGCCGAAGGTGGTCCGCACGCCCGCGGTATTGACCAGATCCTTCACCGTGTAGGGCAGGCCATGCAAAAGGCCCGGCGCATCGCCGCGCATCAGCGCGGCCTCGGCAAGCCGGGCCTCGGCCATGGCCTCTTCGGCGCACAGCGTGATGAAACAGTTCAGGACGGGCTGCAGGCTTTCGGCCCGTTCCAGCGAGGCGCGCACCAGCTCGACCGGGGACACTGCCTTGGTCCGGATCAGGCTTGCGGCCTCTACCGCGCTCAAGTCGCAAAGGGAATCGCTCATCGAAGCCACGTTGCGCCTATTCGTCGAAGGAAATGCCGGCGGCCTTGACGATGGGGGCCCAGTGCGCGCGCTCGACGCCGATGCGGCGCTTGGCGCTCTGCGCGTCCTGGGGGTCGACCAGGAAGCCCGCGGTCTGCAGTTTTTGCACCAGCGCCGGCCGTTTGCCGGCGGCGACGAAAGCCTGTTCCAGTTGGGCGATCGTGGCGTCCGGCGTGGCCGCGGGAGCGTACACGCCATACCAGCTGGCGGCATGCTGGTACTGCGGGTAGCCCTGTTCCAGCAGCGTCGGCACATCGGGCAGGGAGGGCAGGCGGCGGCTGCCAGCCACGCCCAGGAATTTCACCTTGCCGGCGTTGTAGAGCGGCAGCATGCTGGCGACGGCGTCCCAGCCCATCGACACTTCACCGCCCGCCACGTCCACCAGCATCGGCGCCGCGCCGCGGTAGAGCACGGGCACGACCTCCAGGCCGTTCTGGCCGCCCATTTCTATCGTGCCCAACTGGCCGGGGCTGCCTTGCGTCGCCAGGCCCAGGGTCGCCTTGGCGCGCGCCTGTTTGGCCCATTGCACGTATTCGGCCATGTTGCCGTAGGGTTGGGCGGCGCCCGTGACGGCGCCGGTGGGCACGTCGGCGACCAGAGCCACCGGGCGCAGGTCATGGTCCGGGTCGTATCCCAGCTTCTTGTAGGTCAGCGGAAAGATCACGAACATCGGCGACGAGCCCAGGTACAGGGTGAGCCCGTCCGCCTTGGCGCGCTTCACCACGTCGAAACCCAGGCGTCCCGATGCGCCGGGACGGTTCTCGACGATGACATTGGCGTAGCCCGCCGTCTGCAACTGTTCGGCGTAGGCGCGGGCCACCGCGTCGGCGGCGCCGCCCGCGGCGTAGCCGACCACCAGGCGCACGAGCTTGTCGCCGCCGGCTGGCTCCTGGGCCATCGCGCTGGGTTGCAGGCCTGCCGTCGTCGCGGCGGCAAGGATGAAGGCGAGAAGTCGGGGGCGGGCTAGCAAGGCGGTCTCCTGTTTGCGCTCTGTTGCTCCTGCGGCCTGGCCGGCCGCGGATCGGCTCATGGCCATGCGCTATGCCGTTATCATCGGTCCGCCCGGGTTTACCGTATAGTGAATTATTCGACTAATGGATTGAGAAAATGGTCAAGCCGCAGCCCATCGAGTCGCTGGCTTCGCGCCTGAAGCTGCGGCATCTGCAGATCGCGCTGGCGTTGCGCGATGCGCCGTCGGCCAAGGAGGTGGCCGCGGCCGCGAACGTGAGCGAGTCCGCGGTCTCCAAAACCTTGGCCGAGCTGGAATCGCAGCTGGGTTTCAAGCTGTTCGAGCGCATCGGCAATGCCAAGCGCCCGACGAAAATGGGCCGCCAGATCCTGCCCATGATGGAGGCCGTGGTGGCGCAATCGCGCGGGCTGGCCCAAGCCGTAACGGACGTACGCAGCGGCCGCCTGGGCGAACTGCGCATCGGCGTGGCGACCGACATGGGCAAACTGACGCTTGCGCCCTTGATCCATGCCTTCAACCAGGCCCAGCCCGGCGTCGCGCTGGATGTGCAGGCCGGTGGATACCGCGCCATGGCGGACCTGTTGCTGGACGACAAGCTGGACGCGCTGGTGTGCTACGACGCGCCCGAGCTGACAGCGCCTGGCCTGGGGCGCTTGCGGCTGGTGCCGCCGCAGCCGCTGGTGGTCGTCGCCAATGCCCGGCTGTCGCCGCTGGCCGCCCGCCGCCGCCTTACGCTGCCGGAGTTGCACGCAGAACCCTGGTGCAAGCCGCGTCCGGGCACGATGATGCACGACAAGCTGACCGCGCTGTTCCTGGGATGCGACCTGGGACTGCCGCCGCGCGGCATTCAGGTAAGTGATCTTTTGCTGACCGATGAATTCGTGCGCACCACGGATTACCTGGTCATGCTGCCGCTGGCGGCGGCCGAGCGCCTGACCGTCGCGGCAGAGGCGGTCATCCTGCCGGTCGAGCTGCGTGAACAGAATCCGCCCACGGTCGTCGTATGGCAACGTGCCGCCGAACGGCAGACTCCGCTGCATCGATTCCTGCAGTTCTGCGAGACGCCGGTTGGCTGAGGCATTCCGTTGATCTACATCGGGGGCTGGCGGCTCCCGCGACCAGGCCCCGGGCGACCCCGGGGCTTTTTCATGCTGTTCCCATATTGACCGCCGTCGAGCCCCGCATTATTCTTGTTCAACTCACAGGAACATAAGTTCCGTTTTATGGAACAAGTATGAGTATTCTCGATGGCGTCCAGCGTGTCCTGGGGCTATACGCGGAAGGCGCGTCGGAGCTGAGCTTCACGGAAGTGGCGGCGCGCCTGTCCATGCCCAAGAGCAGCGCGTCGCGCCTGCTCAACCAGATGCAGCACTACGGCTTGCTCGACCAGGACGCCGCCACGCGCCGCTATCGCGCCGGGACCATGCTGGCCCAGGCGGTGCGCGCCGGCATGGCGGCCACGCCGCTGGACGACGCCTGCCGCGCGGTGCTGGCCCGGCTCTCCGACGATAGTGGCCTGACCGCCTATCTCTCCACCCTGAACCAGCGCGAGACCGTGGTGCTGCAGCGCCTGAACGGCTCGCACCCGGTGCAGGTGCTGTCGCCGCCCGGTTCGCGCCGCGCCGCCTCGGGCACCGCCATGGGCCGGGCGCTGCTGTCGCGCCTGAGCGAAGCCGAGTTCCAGGCGCTCTACGGCGCCGACGCCGACCAGCCGCTGCCCACCGAAGGCCGCGACTGTCCCGCCACGGTCGGCGATCTGGCCCGCCTGGTCGCGCAGACCCGCGCGGACCATTGCGGCGTGGCCATCGACCAGGCCATGCCGGGCATAGGCGCGGTGGCGGCCGCCGTGCGCGACCCCGCCACCGGCGAACTGCGCGGCCTGTGTTTGTCCTTCGTTTCCTTCCAGGCCGATGCCGCCCGCGTCGCGCGCTTGCGCGAGTCGGTGCTGCGGCAGGTGGGGGCGCTGGGCCGCGAACTGAACGATCCCTATTGGCTGGCCTGAACGCTTTCAGGCCCACAGATGCGTCCGCGCCGCCGGACACCCAGAAAATCCCCTTACGGAAATCCTCCACATGAACCTACTGCTCCTCAGCAATTCCAGCAGCGACGCCGGCTATCTGGTCCACGCGCTGCCCGACATCCGCGAACTGATCGCGTCGCTGCCGCAAGGCGCGCCGGCCGTCTTCGTGCCGTACGCTGGCGTCACGCGCGACTGGGACGACTACACCGCGCTGGTGGCGTCGGCCCTGGCGGATACCGGCCTGGACATCCAGGGGCTGCATCGCGCCGAGGATCCCGTGGCCGCGCTGGAAGGCGCCGCGATCATCATCGTGGGCGGCGGCAACACCTTCAACCTGCTGGGCCAGCTGCGCCGCCAGGGCCTGCTGGACGTCGTGGCGCGCCGCGTGCGCGAGGGCGCGGCCTATCTGGGCTGGAGCGCAGGCTCCAACCTGAGCTGCCCCAGCATCTGCACCACCAACGACATGCCCATCACGGACCCGCAAGGCTTCGACGCCCTGGGCTTGCTGTCGTTCCAGATCAATCCGCACTACACCAATGCCCATCCGCCCGGACACCGCGGCGAAACCCGCGCCCAGCGCCTGGCCGAGTTCTGCACGCTGAATCCGCAGATGCCCGTGCTGGGCTTGCCGGAAGGCTCCGCGCTGCGCGTGCGCGGCAATCGAATCGACCTGGTCGGCCCGCACGACGCGCCGCTGTTCCTCGGCAACGAAGAGCCGCGCGTGTTCCGTCCGGGTCCCGTGGAGATCCCGGCATGAAGCACGTCATCGACGCCATCGAACTGCTGTCCTCTGCGCACATCACGGGCGAGGCCGTGGCCGAACAGCTGCGCGCGGCGGGCAACTGTGAAGTCGAAGTGACCCGGCTGGAGCGCGACGGCGCGGCCACCGAATTCCTGTCCATCGTCATTCCGGGCCTCGACGAAACCGCGCCGCAACTCGGCATCGTCGGCCGCCTTGGCGGCATCGGCGCGCGTCCGGCGGTCACCGGCCTGGTGTCCGACAGCGACGGCGCGGTGGTCGCGATTGCCGCGGCGTTCAAGCTGATGGCCATGGCGCGCCAAGGCGACGTCATGCCGGGCACCGTGCGCATCCGCACCCACATCTGCCCGCGCGCCGGCACGCGGCCGCACCATCCGGTGCCGATGATGCGTTCGCCATTCCCGATGCGCGAGATGATGTCGCATGAAGTCGACCCGCGCATGGACGCGATCCTGTCCGTCGACACCACGCGCGGCAACCGCCTGGTCAACAAGCGCGGCGTGGCGCTGACGCCGGTCGCGCGCCAGGGCTATCTGCTGCGCATTCCCGAGACCATGCTGGACGTCATGGGCTGGGTCAGCGGCGAACTGCCGGTGACCTTGCCGCTGACCACGCAGGACATCACGCCTTACGAAAACGGCCTGTGGCACGTGAACTCGTTGATGCAGCCCGCGATCGTCACCGGCGCGCCGGTGGTGGGCGTGGCGCTGACCGCTCAGACCACTGTGCCGGGCTGCGCCACGGGCGTGACCAACGCCGTGGACGCCGACGTCGCCATGCGTTTCTGCATCGAGATCGCCAAGCTCTACGGGCAGGGCGCGATGAGCTTCGTCGACGAAACGGAATGGGCCGCCTTGCAGAGCCGCTACGGTTCGATGGCGCATCTGCAGACCGTGGGCCGCGAAAGCGCGGGCGAGGCATGAGCGCGCAGCCGCGCCGCGTGGCGTTCTTCACCATCGGCCAGTCGCCGCGCAGCGACGTGGTGCCCGAGATGGCCCCGCTTTTGGGCGCGCAGGTGCGCATCGACGAATTCGGCGCGCTCGACGGGCTGGACGCCGCGGGCCTGGCCGCGCTGGCGCCCAAGCCGGGCGAATACCGCTTCGCCACCCGCATGCGCGACGGCTCGCAGATCGAACTGGACGCGGCCGCCGCCGAGGCGCGCTTGGCCGAGGTCATGCGCCAGGCCGATGCCGCGGGCTACGACGTGCTGATGCCGCTGTGCACCGGCACCGCGATCGCGCCGATGCGCACGCTGGTGGTGGAGCCGCAGCAGGTGGTGGACCACCTGGTCGCCGGCCTGGCCGAGCATTGCCGCAAGGTGGGCCTGGTGGTGCCGCTGGAGGCGCAGGTCGATGCCTTCCACATGGTCGTGCCGCTTTCCTGCGAGACCGTGGTTGTGCATGCCTCCCCCTACGAAGCCGACGCGGCCCAGGCCGCACTCAACTTCGAGCGGGCCGGCCGCGAACTCGCGTCCTGCGACCTGATCGTCATGCATTGCATGGGCTACGCCGAGCGCATGCGCCAGGCCGTGGCACAGGCCTCGGGCCGGCCGGTGCTGCTGTCCAACCGCATGGTGGCGCAGACGCTGGCGCAAATACTGGAATAACGCCGCAGGTACCGCTCCGCTACCGGGCCGCGCATGGATGCGCGGCGCGGCGTGGGACGGGCGAGCGGCGAGAGGAGACGAAGCGGGCTTCGTCAATCAATCGTTGGGAGTGTTTTTCATGTTCAGCCGTAATCTGCATCGCGCCGCTGGCGCACTGTTCGCCGTCACAGCCCTGACGGCCGCGCCGGCCTTCGCCGCCGACGCCTGGAAGCCCGCCAAGCCGGTGCGCCTCCTGGTGGGCTTTGCGCCCGGCGGTTCCGCCGATACCCTGGCGCGCCTCCTGGCCGAGCCGCTGTCGCAGCGCCTGGGCCAACCCGTCGTGGTCGAAAACCTGGCCGGCGCAGGCGGCAACATCATGGCGTACCGCCTGGCCCAGTCGCCGGCCGACGGCTACACCATCGGCATCGCCGCCGCCGGTTCCATGGCCATCACCCATGTCCTGAACCCCAAGGGCACCAACTACAAGCCGACGGATTTCACGCCTGTCACGCTGGCCGCGGTGCAGCCCAACGTGGTCATCGTCAACAAGGACGTGCCGGCCAACAATCTGGCCGAGCTGAAGGAATACTTCCAGAAGACGCCGACCGCCACCTACGGCACCGCCGGCGTGGGCATTTCCAACCACCTGATCGCCGAGACCATGCTCTACAAGCTGGGCGTGAAGGTGCCGCACGCCGCCTACCGCGGCGCCGCGCCCGTCATCACCGACCTGCTGGGCGGCCACATCGCCATGACGATGGACAACATCTCCACCGCCGCGCCGCTGGCCTCGCAAGGCAAGGTCAAGGCCATCGCCGTGGCCTCGATCAAGCGCGCGCCGCAGCTGCCCAACGTGCCGACGCTGGACGAGCAGGGCCTGAAGGGCTTCGACATGCCGACCTGGCAAGGCGTGTTCGCGCCCGCCGGGCTGCCCGCCGACGTGCTGGCCGCCTACTACGCGGCCATGCAGGACGTGCTGAAGCAGCCGGCGCTGGTCGAGAAGATGGCCGGCCTGGGTTCCGAGCCGGTCACCGGCATGACGCCCGAGCAGTTCGGCCAGTTCCTGGAGAAGGACCGCCAGCAATGGGCCGATATCGTCAAGGCGGCCAACATCAGCCTGGAACAGTAAGCCGGGTTGTCCAACAAAAACCCTCCGGTGGCACGGAGGGTTTTTTTCATGGCGCGAGCCGCCGCGCTTGACTCTGAAGCCGCTACAGGCTTTGTCATGGTGCCTTTCCCCGACCAGGACAGCCATGAGCGACAGCCATCAGCACGGCGACGTGCGCGCCTTGCCCGAATCCCGCCTCTGGATCGCCTTGGGCCTGACCGGCAGCTTCATGCTGGTCGAGATCGCGGGCGGCCTGATCACTGGCAGCCTGGCATTGATTTCCGATGCCATGCACATGATGACCGACGCCATGGCCTTGCTGCTGGCGCTGGTGGCGATACGCGCCGGTCGCAAGGTGGCGGACCTGATGCGTACCTATGGCTACGCCCGCTTCGAGATACTGGCGGCGGCGGTCAATGCGCTGGTGTTGTTGGGCGTCGCGTTCTACATCCTGTACGAGGCCTACCAGCGCCTGTCGGCGCCGCAGGAGATCCAGTCGCTGGGGATGCTGGCCGTCGCCGTGGTGGGGCTCATCGTCAACCTGATCTCGATGCGCATGCTGGCAGGCGCCAAGGACGAAAGCCTGAACGTGAAGGGCGCCTATCTGGAGGTATGGGCCGACATGCTGGGCTCGATCGGAGTGATCGTCGGCGCTGTGCTCATCTGGTTCACGGGCTGGCGCTGGGTGGATTCGGCGCTGGCGGTGGGCATAGGCTTCATGGTGTTCCCGCGCACCTGGGTGCTGCTGCGCGAGTGCGTGAATATCCTGCTGGAAGGCGTGCCGCCGGGCATGAACCTGCAGGCCGTGCGCGCCGCCATCGCCGGCACGGCCGGTGTGGCTTCCATCCATGACATACACCTGTGGGCGGTGACGCAGAGCAATCCCATGCTCACGGGTCACGTGGTGCTGGCGGCCGGGGCCGACGGCGAACAGGTACGCCGGGCCATCGAGGACAGGCTGCAGGCGGATTTCGACCTGCACCATACGACGCTGCAGATGGAGCGCGAGGATCGTTCCTCGCAGGAGCATATCCACTGACGACGGCCGCATGAGCGGCAAGCCCGCAAGCAAATAAAAACCCCTGTCCGCAGACAGGGGTTCATCGGCAGCCAGGCCAGGCCGCGAGGCCTGCTCTTTTTATTTGCCTGGCACTCTGGCCGCGATCTCGGCGATCAGTCGCCGCGCGGCGTCCAGCTTGTCGGCGGCGGGCAGGGGATGGGTGCCTTGCTCGTCGAACAGCACCAGTTCGGTGGTGTCCGCATCCATGACCTTGTGCGCCAGGTTGCCCACCAGCAGCGGAATGCCCTTGCGCGTGCGCTTGGCTTCGGCATGCTCGGCCAGCTTCTCGGTTTCGGCGGCGAAGCCGACGCACCAGGGGCCGTCGGGCAGCTTGGCCACTTCGGCCAGGATGTCCGGATTGGGTTCGAATTCCATCACGGGCGCGCCGCCGCCTTCGCTGGTCTTCTTCAGCTTCTGGTTGCTGACGTTCTTGACGCGCCAGTCGGCCACCGCGGCCACCGCGATGAAGATGTCCGCGTCGGCCGCGCTGGCCATCACGGCGTCGTGCATCTGGCGCGCGGTCGTGACCGACAGCGCGGTGACGCCGCGCGGCACCTGCAGGAAGGTGGCGCCGGTGATCAGCGTGACGCGGGCGCCGGCCTCGCGGGCGGCGCGAGCCAGCGCGTAGCCGGTCTTGCCCGACGAACGGTTGCTCAGCACGCGCACCGGGTCCACGGGTTCGGACGTGGGACCGGCGGTCAGCAGCACGTGGCGGCCGGCCAGCAGCTTGGGCTGGAAGAAGGCGATCAGGTCGGTCAGCAGCTCATGCGCTTCCAGCATGCGGCCATCGCCGGTTTCACCGCAGGCCTGTTCGCCGGCGGAGGGGCCCAGCACGCTGATGCCGTCGGCGCGCAGTTGTTCGACGTTGCGCTGCGTGGCCGGGTTGGCCCACATCTCGCGGTTCATGGCGGGCGCCACCAGCAGCGGACAGGCGCGCGCCAGGCACAGCGTGGACAGCAGGTCGTCGGCCATGCCGTGCGCCAGCTTGGCCATGAAGTCGGCGCTGGCCGGCGCAATCAGCACCGCGTCCGCGCCGCGCGTCAGGTCGATGTGCGCCATGTTGTTGGGCACGCGGGCATCCCAGGCATCCACGAACACCGGACGGCCCGACAGGGCCTGCATGGTGACCGGCGTGATGAAGTGCGTGGCCGCCTCGGTCATGACCACATCGACGGTGGCGCCTTGTTCGGTCATGCGCCGCACCAGCTCGGCGATTTTGTAGCAGGCGATGCCGCCGGTCAGGCCGAGGACGATGCGTTTGCGGGCGAGGTCGAGCATGAGGGAGGCGGCGGGTTCAGCGCCGTGTAAACGAGGAACGGACAGTGATTTTATTCTGCATTGCGGCATTGCGCCTTTCGCGATGCGTTCAGGGGGCATCAAGCAGGACAAAAACCGTGGGAAATGCTGAAGGAAGCCGGGGCGTCGCGCCCCGGCCGGGCCTTCTTCAGGCCTGGGTCTTGGCCTTGCGGCCGCGCAGGAGTTCGTCCAGCACCAGCAATATGGCGCCGCAGGTGATGCCCACGTCCGCCAGGTTGAAGGCGGGGAAGTAGGAGGTGTTCCAGTAGAACAGCAGGAAGTCCACCACGTGGCCATAGACCACGCGGTCGATGACGTTGCCGATGGCGCCGCCCAGGATCAGGGTCAGCGCCAGGCTGAAACGCGGCTGGCCATGGGTGCGGCGCAGGATGATGGTGATGACCACCGCCGCCACGCAGCCCAGGCCGGTGAACAGCCAGCGCTGCCAGCCTTCTTCGGACGCCAGGAAACTGAAGGCGGCGCCGCGGTTGTACATCAGCGTGAAGTCGAAGACCGGCAGCACGTTGACGCGTTCGCCGTACTGGAACGAGGTGTTGAAGTAGACCTTGGTCAACTGGTCCAGCACGATGATGAGCAATGCCAGGGCCAGCCAGCCGCCCACGCGCGCCGGCGCGGCGCGGACGGGGGCGGCGCCCGTCACTCCGGGGTCGGAGGGGCGGGCCATGCTCAAGCCTTGTCGCGGGCTTCGCCCGTGCCGAACAGGTTGGACACGCAGCGGCCGCAGATCTCGGGATGATCCGCGTCCTGGCCCACGTCCAGGCGCCAGTGCCAGCAGCGTTCGCACTTCTTGTGCGTGGACGGCGTGACCTCGATGCGGGTCTCGCCTTCGCCCGCGTGCACCGTGGCGCGCGAGACGATCAGCACGAAGCGCAGGTCGTCGCCCAGGCTGGCCAGCAGTTCCTGGTCGGCACCGTTGGCGTACAGGTCCACTTCGGCCTGCAGCGAGGAGCCGATGTCGCCGGCCGTGCGCACTTCTTCCAGCTTGCGCTGGACTTCGGCGCGGATGGCGCGCAGACGCGCCCACTTGGCCGACAAGGCGTCGGCATCGGCGAACGGGGGCAGCGCGTGGTAGACCTCGGTGAAGATCGTGGTGCGGGCGGCGTCGGCCTGGTTCTTCAAGGCCGAGTTGACCAGTTCCTTCCAGGCTTCTTCAGCGGTGAAGGACAGGATCGGCGCCATCAGCTTGAGCAGCGTCTGCGTGATGTCCAGCAGGGCCGTCTGGGCCGAGCGGCGCGCGCGGCTGTCCTCGGCCGAGGTGTACAGGCGGTCTTTCAGGATGTCCAGGTAGAACGCGCCCAGGTCTTCCGAGCAGAACGTCTGCAGGCGCGAGACGGCGGGGTGGAAGTCGTAGCGTTCGTAGTTGGCCTGGACCTCGGCCTGCATCTGCGCCGTCATGGCCAGCGCATAGCGGTCGATCTCGAACAGTTCGCCATAAGGAACGGACTGCGTCACCGCGTCGAAGTCGGCCAGGTTGGCCAGCAGGAAGCGCAGCGTGTTGCGGATGCGGCGGTAGCCTTCGACCACGCGCTTCAGGATCTCGTCCGAGATGGACAGTTCACCCGAGTAATCGGTGGACGCCACCCACAGGCGCAGGATTTCCGCGCCCAGCGAGTCGGACACCTTTTGCGGGGCGATCACGTTGCCGACCGACTTGCTCATCTTGCGGCCCTGGCCGTCCACCACGAAGCCGTGCGTGAGCAGGGCCTTGTAGGGCGGTTGGCCGTAGAGCATGCAGCCAGTCAGCAGCGACGAATGGAACCAGCCGCGGTGCTGGTCCGAGCCTTCCAGGTACAGGTCGGCGGGCCAGGCGAGTTCAGCGCCATGCGAGCCGGCGAAGTCGCCGTCCTTGCCGCCCAGCACCGTGGCGTGCGTGCTGCCCGAGTCGAACCACACGTCCAGCGTGTCGCGGTTCTTTTCGTACTGGTCGGCTTCGTCGCCCAGCAATTCGCGCGGATCCAGGGTCTGCCAGGCTTCGATGCCGCCTTGTTCGACGCGCTGCGCCACCTGTTCCAGCAATTCGGAGGTGCGCGGGTGCAGTTCGCCGGTTTCCTTGTGCACGAAGAAGGCCATCGGCGTGCCCCATTGCCGCTGGCGCGACAGCGTCCAGTCGGGGCGGTTGGCGATCATGGCGTGCAGGCGGGCGCGGCCCCAGGCCGGATAGAAGGCGGTGGCGTCGATGCCGGCCAGCGCCGATTCGCGCAGGGTAGGGCCGCCGTCCTTGGGGGCCACGTCCATGCCGGCGAACCACTGGCTGGTGGCGCGGTAAATGATGGGGGTCTTGTGGCGCCAGCAGTGCATGTAGCTGTGCTTGTGCTTTTCCACGTGCATCAGCGCGCCGGCTTCCGTCAGCGCCTCGACGATCTTGGGGTTGGCGTCCCAGATGGACAGGCCGCCGAACAGCGCCAGGCTGTCCACATACTTGCCGTCGCCCATGACCGGGCTGATGAAGTCGGTGTCCTTCATGCCGTGCTCCTTGCACGAGATGAAGTCCTCGATGCCGTAGGCCGGCGCCGAGTGCACCACGCCGGTGCCGGAGTCGGCCGTCACGTAGTCGCCCAGGTAGGCGGGCGACTTGCGGTCGTAGGCGGCGTTGAACTGCGCCAGCGGGTGGCGGAATTCGATGCCCGACAGCGCCGCGCCCGGGGCCGTGGCGATCACTTCGCCTTCCAGGTTCCAGGCTTTCAGGCAGGCTTCGACGCGTTCCTTGGCGATCAGCAGGAGAGGACCGAACTTGGGAACCGGCGTCACGCGCACCAGCGCGTATTCGATTTCGGGATGCAGATTCAGCGCCTGGTTGGACGGGATGGTCCAGGGCGTGGTGGTCCAGATGACGATGGCGCCGTCTTCCACCGAGTCCAGGCCGAAGGCGCTGGCCAGCTTGGCGTGCTCGGCGAACGGGAAGGCCACGTCCACCGCCGGGTCGACGCGGTCGGCGTACTCGACCTCGGCTTCGGCCAGGGCCGAGCCGCAGTCGAAACACCAGTTCACGGGCTTCAGGCCGCGGAACACGTAGCCCTTGTCCAGGATGCGGCCCAGCGCGCGGATTTCGTCGGCTTCATTGCTGAAGTTCATCGTCATGTAGGGACGATCCCACTCGCCCAGCACGCCCAGGCGCTTGAAGTCCTTGCGCTGGCGGTCGATCTGTTCGAGGGCGTAGGCGCGGGCCTTGGACTGCACTTCCGCCACGGGCAGGTGCTTGCCGTATTTCTTTTCGATCTGGATTTCGATCGGCATGCCGTGACAGTCCCAGCCCGGCACGTAATGCGCGTCATAGCCGGCCATGTTGCGGCTCTTGACGATGATGTCCTTCAGGATCTTGTTGACCGCGTGGCCGATGTGGATGTCGCCGTTGGCGTAGGGCGGGCCGTCGTGCAGCACGAAGCGCGGCCGGCCGCGGCTGGCGGCGCGGATCGCCTGGTAGACGTGGTTTTCTTCCCACTGCGAAATCCAGGCGGGCTCGCGCTTGGCGAGGTCGCCCCGCATGGGGAAGGGGGTATCGGGCAGGTTGAGGGTCTTTTTATAGTCCATGAACGGCAAAATAGGCGCGCGCGTTTCGCGCGTCTTCGGCGATGGCGGCAGTCAGGGAAGGGAGGTCAGGAAATTTTTCTTCGTCCCGCAGCTTTTGCAGGAATTCGACGCGTACGAGTTTACCGTAAGCGTCGACGGTCTCGTCGAGCAGGTGCGACTCCAGCAGCACGCGGCCGCGGTCTTCGACCGTGGGGCGCACGCCCAGGCTGGCGACCGCCGGCAGCGGGCGGTCGGCCAGGCCGTAGACCTGCACCACATAAATGCCCGAGCGCGCGGCGCAGCGCTCGGCCACCCGCAGATTCATGGTGGGAAAGCCCAGCGTGCGGCCCAGCTTCTGGCCGTGGATCACGTGGCCGCTGATGTGGTACGGGTGGCCCAGCAGGTGGCGGGCGCGCTCCAGGTCGCCCACCGCCAGCGCGGTGCGCACCTCGGAACTGGAGATCCGGTGCCCTTGCTGGTCGGTCACGTCCGCCAGGGTCTGCACCTCGAAGCCATGGCGCAGGCCGGCCTCGCGCAGCAGGTCGATGTCGCCGCTGCGCTTGTGGCCGAAGCGGAAGTCCTCGCCCACCAGCAGCCATTTGGCATGCAGGCCCTGGACCAGCAATTGTTCGATGAAGGCGTTGGCCGACATTTCGGCCAGGCGGGCGTTGAAGCGCTCCACCACGACCTGGCTGATGCCGTAACGCGCCAGCGCCGCCAGCTTGTCGCGCAAACCCGAAATACGGGTGGGCGCCAGCTCCGGGCGTTGATTCAGGGTGGCGAAATACTCCCGCGGATGCGGCTCGAAGGTCATCACGGCGGGCGTCAGGTTGCGGTCGCGAGCGACTTGGCAGACGCGCGCCAGCATGGCCTGGTGTCCGCGATGGACGCCGTCGAAATTGCCGATCGTCAGCGCGCAAGGGGCGCGCCGGTCGGGCGGGGGCAGGGATCGGTAGATGCGCAGCGATGGTTTCACGAGCGAGAGTTTACAATTTTGGATTCCGGGTTTGTTCCTGTCCTTACCTGCCGCGCGTCCAGGCTGTCGCCGCGCGCGGGATTGCGTAGGGCGGACGGGCCCGATTTCCCTTGGAATTCCTTATCTTGCCGGAAATATCTACCACCAAGCGCCGCATCGTCATCCTGATTTCGGGACGCGGCAGCAATATGCAGGCCTTGGCCGAGGCCTGCCGCAATGAAGGCTGGCCGGCCGAAGTCGCCGCCGTCATCGCCAGCAAGCCCGATGCCGCCGGCCTGGATTGGGCGGCCCAGCAGGGCATCCCCACCGGCGCGCTGTATCACAAGGACTACGCCAGCCGTGAAGCCTTCGACGCCGCGCTGGCCGCCGAGATCGACCGCTACGAACCCGATTACGTCATTCTGGCGGGCTTCATGCGCGTGTTGACGCCGGGCTTCGTCAATCACTATGCCGGCCGGCTGGTGAACATCCACCCGTCGCTGCTACCGGCGTTTCCCGGGCTGCACACGCACGCCCAGGCGCTGGCCACCGGGGTGCGCGTGCACGGCTGCACCGTGCACTTCGTCACGCCGGTGCTGGACCACGGTCCCATCATCGCCCAGGGCTGCGTGCCGGTCCTGGCGGGCGATACGCCCGAATCCCTGGCCGAGCGCGTGCTGGCGGTCGAACACCGGGCTTTCCCGGCGGCGGTGCGCTGGCTGGCCGAAGGCCGGGTTACCCTGACCAGCGACCACCGCGTCAACGTGCAAGGCGATCCCGATCGCCTTTTCGCCTGGTCGCCGGCCGCCTGAGCGGCCCCGAATCGAATTTTTCGGGCGGAAGCCCTCCGCCCCACTGGAATACACCATGACCAAACCCCAATCTCCGCGTTCCCGTCCGGCTGGCGCCGCCAGGGCCGCGTCCGAAGGCCGCGACGGTCGGTCCTTCTTCTCGCGCCCCAAGGGCGAGGCGCGCGCCCCGATCGCACGCGACAACGCCCGTGACGAGCGCTCCGGTGGCAGCCGCGACGAACGCTCGGCCGGCCGCCCGACGCCGCGCCCGTCCTACGACGCGCCGCGCGGCGAAGGCCGCGGCGGTGAACGCGGTTCCTACGGTTCGGACCGTCGCGAGGGTCGACCGAGCCCGCGTCCGTCCTTCGATCCGGCGCGCGGCGAGGGCCGCGGCGAGCGCGGTTCTTATGGTTCCGAGCGCCGTGATGGCCGCCCGGGCCAGCGTCCATCCTACGATGCTCCACGCGGCGAAGGCCGTGGCGGCGATCGCGCTTCCTATGGTTCGGAACGCCGCGAAGGCCGTCCGGGCCAGCGTCCGTCCTACGACGCCCCGCGCGGCGAAGGTCGTGGCGGCGAGCGCGCTTCCTATGGTTCGGAACGCCGCGAAGGCCGTCCGGGCCAACGTCCGTCCTACGACGCCCCGCGCGGCGAAGGTCGTGGCGGCGAGCGCGCTTCCTATGGTTCGGAACGCCGCGAAGGCCGTCCGGGCCAACGTCCGTCCTACGACGCTCCGCGCGGCGAAGGCCGTGGCGGCGAGCGCGCTTCCTATGGTTCGGAGCGCCGCGAAGGGCGTCCGGACTCGCGTCCGTCCTTTGACGCCCCGCGTGGCGAAGGCCGTGGCGGCGAACGCGCCTCCTATGGCCCGGATCGTCGCGAAGGCCGCGCGGACTCGCGTCCGTCCTATGGCTCGCCGCGAGGCGATGATCGCGGCGGCGAGCGCGGCGGCGAACGCGGCCAGTATGGCGGCCCGCGCGGCGGCGATGGCGGCCAGGACCGCCCGCCCAAACCCCAATTCAATCGCCCGCGCCAATCGCACGCGGCGATCCGCATCGACCAGGTCCAGCGCGTCCTGGGCGAAATCCTGCAATGGACCTATCCGGCCGACGCGGCCCTGTCGCACTGGCTGCGCAATCATCCGAATCTGGGCGCGCGCGATCGCTCCGAGGTCGCTGAAGCCGTCTACGACGTGCTGCGCCATCTGCGCCGCTACCGCCAGTTCGGCGAAAGCGGCGTCGGTCCTGCTTCGCGCCGCCTGGCAATCCTGGGCCTGGCCGCGACGCTGGGCGCCGAGGCGCTGGCCGAAGGCATGGACGCCGGCGAAGCCGAATGGCTGCAGCGCGTGTCGCAGATCGACCTGGCGACACTGCCGCGCGCCGTGCGCGGCAGCATCCCGGACTGGCTGGACGAACGCCTGGGCGCCATGGACAGCCCGGAAACGCTGATCGAGGCGCTGAACCGCCAGGCCAGCCTGGACCTGCGCGTCAACCCGCTGAAGGTCGAGCGCGACGCCATGCTGGCCGAATTGCAGCAGGGCGCCGGCCGCTACGAACCTGTCGCCATGCCTTATTCGCCCTGGGGCATCCGCATGGAAGGCCGTCCGGCCATCAACCGTTGGCCGCAGTTCGAGAACGGCAGCATCGAAGTCCAGGACGAGGGCAGCCAGTTGCTGGCGCTGCTGGTGGCGCCGCGCCGCGGCGAAATGATCATCGACTTCTGCGCCGGCGCGGGCGGCAAGACACTGCTGCTGGGCGCGCTGATGCGCTCCACCGGCCGCCTGTACGCGTTCGACGTGTCCGCGGCCCGTCTGCAGCGCGCCAAGCCGCGCTTTGCGCGCAGCGGCCTGTCCAACGTGGTGCCGGTGGTCATCGACAGCGAAAACGACGCCCGCGTCAAGCGCCTGGCCGGCAAGGCCCAGCGCGTGCTGGTCGATGCCCCGTGCAGCGGCATTGGCACCCTGCGCCGCAATCCGGATCTGAAATGGCGCCAGCACCCCGAGGCGCTGGCCGAACTGGGCCAGCTGCAGGAACGCATCCTCAACAGCGCGGCGCGCTGCGTCGCCCCGGGCGGCCGCCTGGTGTACGCCACCTGCAGCCTGCTGGCCGAGGAAAACGAGGTCCAGGCCGAGCGTTTCCTCGCCAGCCATCCGGATTTCGAGCGCCTGGACGCCGCCGAGATCCTGGCCGCGCGCTGTGAAAACCTGAAGCTGGACGGCCCCTACGTGCAGCTGCGCCCCGACGTGCACGGCACCGACGGCTTTTTCGCCGCGGTATTCGAGCGCAAGAAGAAGGGCGCGGCGACCGTGGCCGAAGAAGCTTCGGAAGCGGACGAGGCTTCGACTGAAGAAACGTCCGACGGGGACGCGGCCGGTCCACAGGACCAGCCGGCCTGATCGGGAGCGCCGGGTCAGGGACCCGGCGTCACCACCACCGTGGCGCTGTAGCGGCGCGTGCCCAGGGTCTTGTTCTGGTACTTCACTTCCCAGGCCAGGCTGTCATTGCCTGGCTGGTCCGCCTGGTAGACCACCTGGGATACCGGCACGGTCTGGTAGGCGCAACGCCCGGAATCGCTGGACTGGCCCCGCGTCTGCATGATGTTGGCCTTGCCCAGGCGCGGCGTCATGGTGAGCGATACGCGCGGCGCGCGCAGCGCCAGGCAGTCCGATCCGCGGATCTCGTAGTACGAGGCCAGCACGGCGACGTCGCCCGATTTCAGCGTTTGCGCGGAAACGGTGGCGGGCAGGACGGTGCCCAGCGCGGCCAGGGCGTAAAAAAATTGGGGACGGATTTTTTTCAGCAACATCAGTGGGACAAAAGAGACAGTTTGGTCGGTAAAGCACCCGCAGTGTGCGCCAGCCGCAAGTCCGCTTCAAGACCGGACGCCAAGCTGACAGGAACTTTAACGGCGAAATCGAGCCCAAACCTTGCGCCTTCGCGTATGCCCCCCACCTACCCTGGGGAGGACGGCCCTAGCGCCGCGTGCCGCAAGGCTCGGCCTCGCAACCCGCATTTTTGGTGGCGAGAGTGGGTTTTTGCCCTGAAAAACCGGGGCTTAGTCCTTGATTTCGCTCAAAAACTATTTTGAAACTACCTTGTCATAAGTCAGCCAAGGTAAGCTAAACTCCAGGCACTTCTCTAGCGAGGCTCCTAACAGCTTTATGGATTACATCCTTTCCTTCATTGCCGGCGGTCTGACCCAAGCCACTTGGTGGCAGGTTGTCGTGTTCACTCTGGTTGTGACGCACATCACGATTGTGTCGGTCACGGTCTTTCTCCATCGCAGCCAAGCGCACCGTGGTCTGGATCTGCATCCGGCCGTCATGCACTTCTTCCGTTTCTGGCTCTGGATGACGACCGGCATGGTCACCAAGGAATGGGTGGCCATTCACCGCAAGCACCACGCCAAGTGCGAAAAGGAAGGCGATCCCCATTCGCCCATCCTGTTCGGCATCTGGAAGGTGCTGTTCCGCGGCGCGGAACTGTACCGCGAAGAATCGAACAACAAGGAAACCATGGCCAAGTTCGGCCACGGCACGCCTGACGACTGGCTCGAGCGCAACGTCTACAGCAAGCACAGCCTGTGGGGCGTGCTGACCATGCTCGCCATCGACATCGCCCTGTTCGGCGCCATCGGCGTCACGGTATGGGCCGTGCAGATGGCCTGGATCCCCTTCTGGGCCGCCGGCGTCGTCAACGGCATCGGCCACTACTGGGGCTACCGCAACTACAACAGCCCGGACACCAGCACCAACGTGTTCCCCTGGGGCATCGTGATCGGCGGCGAAGAGCTGCACAACAACCACCACGCCCATGGCACGTCGGCCAAGTTCTCGGCCAAGTGGTACGAATTCGACATCGGCTGGTGCTACATCAACATCCTGAAGTTCTTCGGCCTGGCCAAGATCAAGAAGGTTGCGCCCAAGCTCAAGCTGGACGACAGCAAGACCGGCATCGACCTGCGCACCCTGCAGGGCGTGATCACGCACCGCTACGAAGTCATGGCCCGCTATGCGGACGTGATCAAGAGCGCCGCCCGTGAAGAGCTGGCCAAGCTGAAGGATTCGCGCAACAAGGACAGCGCCGAGTGCGACTGGACCAAGCTGCACAGCGTGCGCCGCGCCATCCACCGCAACGAGGACATCCTCCAGCCCGAACAGGTTGCCGCCGTGGATCAAGCCATCGCCCGCAACAAGTCGCTCGCCACGCTGGTACAGATGCGCCGTGAACTCGGCCGCATCTGGGAAAGCTCCAGCGCCAGCAGCGAACAGCTTCTTCATGACCTGCAGGCCTGGTGCCAGCGCGCCCAGCAAAGCGGCATCGCCGGGCTCGAGCAATTCGCTCAACGTCTGCGCCGCTACGCGGCATGATGCTAGAGAAGCTCAATCCTGAACAACGCGCCGCAGTAACGTTAGAACCGCAGCACGCCCTGGTCCTGGCCGGGGCGGGCAGCGGCAAGACCCGGGTGCTCACCACCCGCATGGCCTGGCTGATTCAAACCGGCCAGGCCTCGCCTTTTGGGCTGCTGGCGGTCACGTTCACCAACAAGGCGGCGCGCGAAATGCTCGCGCGCATGTCGGCCATCCTGCCGATCGATACGCGCGGCCTGTGGATCGGCACCTTCCATGGCCTGTGCAACCGCATGCTGCGCGCGCATCACCGCGATGCCGGCCTGCCGCAAAGCTTCCAGATCCTGGACGTCACCGACCAGCTCGCGGCGATCAAGCGCCTGATGAAGGCCAATGGGGTCGACGACGAAAAGTATCCTCCGCGCGACGTGCAGCGCTTCATCAACGGCGCCAAGGAAGAAGGCCTGCGTCCCGCCGACGTGGAAGCCTACGACGCCCATCGCCGTCGCCTGATCGAGATCTACCAGCTCTACGAGGCCCAGTGCCTGCGCGAAGGCGTGGTGGACTTTGCCGAGCTGCTGCTGCGCGCCTACGAACTGCTGTCGCGCAATGCGCCGGTGCGCGAGCACTACCAGCGCCGTTTCCGCCACATCCTGGTCGACGAGTTCCAGGACACCAACACGCTGCAGTACAAGTGGCTGCGCCTGTTGGCCGGCGGCGGCGCCGCGATCTTCGCGGTGGGCGACGACGACCAGTCGATCTATGCCTTCCGCGGCGCCAACGTCGGCAACATGGCTGACTTTGAACGCGACTACGCGCGCGGCACCGTGATCCGCCTGGAGCAGAACTACCGCTCCTTTGGCCACATCCTGGATTCCGCCAACGCGCTGATCGGCCATAACACCGGCCGCCTGGGCAAGAACCTCTGGACCGAGCAGGGCGACGGCGAGCCGGTGCGCGTCATCGAGCAGCCGTCCGACGGCATGGAAGCGCAGTGGATCGTGGACGAGATCCGCTCCCTGATCCGCGAAGGCAGCCTGCGCCGCGAGATCGCCGTGCTCTACCGCAGCAACGCGCAGTCGCGCGTGCTGGAACACGCCATCTTTTCCGCCGGCATTCCCTATAAGGTGTACGGCGGCCTGCGTTTTTTCGAGCGCCAGGAAATCAAGCACGCGCTGGCCTACCTGCGCCTGATGGCCAATCCGCACGACGACACCTCGTGGATGCGGGTCGTCAATTTCCCCACGCGCGGCATCGGCGCGCGCACGCTGGAGCAATTGGGCGACGCCGCGCGCGCGCACGACACCAGCCTTTACGCGGCCGTGGCCCTGGTGCCCGGCAAGGGCGGCTCCAACCTGGCGCAATTCGCGCAGCTGATCCATCGCCTGATCGAAGAGACCCGCGACCTGCCGCTGCCGGAAATGGTCGAGCACATGCTCGAGGCCAGCGGCCTGAACGCGCACTACAAGGCCGAACGCGAAGGCGCGGAGCGCCTGGAAAACCTGAGCGAACTGGTCACCGCCGCAGCGGTGTTCGCGTCCGAGGAAAACTACGACGGCATGCCTGCCGGCGTGGTGCCCGAACAGGACACGGCCTCCACGCTGAACGCGGGCGTGGTCGACGCGCCGGTCGTGGCATCCGACGGTTTGACTCCGCTGGCGGCGTTCCTGTCGCATGCGGCGCTGGAAGCGGGCGACAACCAGGCCCAGCAGGGCCAGGACGCCGTCCAGCTCATGACCGTGCACGCGGCCAAGGGCCTGGAGTTCGACGCGGTGTTCATCACCGGCCTGGAAGAGGGGCTGTTCCCGCACGAGAACAGCGTCCTGGAAGCTTCCGGACTGGAAGAAGAACGCCGCCTCATGTATGTGGCCATCACGCGTGCGCGCCAGCGCCTGTACATCAGCCTGGCGCAAAGCCGGATGCTGCACGGCCAGACGCGCTACGCGATGCGGTCGCGCTTCCTGGAAGAAATTCCCGAACAGCACCTGAAGTGGCTGTCGCCCAAGGCCGGCCTGGCCCAGGTTGGCGGCACGGGCGCCGGCTGGGGCGGCGGCAACCGCGGCGACGCTTTTGGCCGCAAGCCCACCAATACCATTGCGCCGCGTCAAGCCCGCAGCGTTACCACCGGCGTCACGGTGGGCGACAAGCAGTATCGTGTAGGTCAGGGCGTGCACCACGCGCGGTTCGGCGAAGGCACGATCATCGGCTTGAGCGGAGCAGGGCAGGACGCCCAGGCTGAAATCCAGTTCCGCGACGTGGGCGCCAAGACCTTGGCGCTGGGCATCGCCAAACTTGACATTGTTCAGGGTTGATACTCATGGCCGACAACGATACTTCCAAAGCCGAGCTGGCGTCGCTGCGCGCCGAGGTCGATGAAATCGACCAGCAGATCATGCTGCTGCTGGGCGTGCGGTTCCGCTGCACGGACATGATCGGCGAGCTCAAGCGCGATCTGGGCATGGACCTGGTGGATCCCAAGCGCGAGGAGCAGCAGGTCGCGCGCATCCGCCGCCTGGCGCAAGAGGCGGGCGTGCCGCCCGCGCTTGCCGAAACCATCCTGCGCGAAGTGATCGACACCGTGGTCGACCACCACACCCGCCTGCGCGAGCGCCCGTACTCGTAATGCCAGGCCGGCGGCGCATGGGAGCCTGCATCTGCAAGCTGCCGGGCGCCGCCTCTCCCTTTCCTACAAGACCTGCATGAACGCCAGCAAGGCGTCGATCTCGTCCGCGCTCAACGCGAGCGGCCGGATGTGTTCGGACTTGCTGGGCGCATACGGGTCGGGCGGATCGCTGGGCACGGGATCGCGGCCCATGCCGGCGTTGTACATCCGCAGCAGGCCCTTCAGGTCGGGAAACAGTCCGTTGTGCATCCACGGTCCGGCACGCGACACATTGCGCAGGCTGGGCGTGCGGAACTTGCCAAGATCGGCGGGATTGCGCGTCGCCTCGTAGCGCCCCAGATCCTGGTTGCGGCGGCCATAGAAGGACAGGCCGATGTTGTGGAACTGGTGATCCGTCAGCATCGCGCCGCTGTGGCAGTTCATGCAGCGCGCCTGGGTGCGGAACAGGTGCATGCCGATTAACTCGCTGTCGTCCAGCGCATTCGATTGTCCATCCAGGAACTTGTCGAAGCGCGTGGTTTCGGGCCGAAGCGTAGCGACATAGGCGGCCAGCGCGCGCGCGAGGCGGTCGGCGTCTACAGGCGGCTGCGCTGCCGGGGCGGCGCCGAATGCTTGCAGGAACTGCGCAGGGTAGGGATCGGCCGCCAACAGGCGCGCCACGGCGCCGTCGGCGTCATGGTTCATTTCGCGGGGATCGTGGATGGGGCCCAGCACCTGTTCCTTCAGGCTGGAGGCGCGTCCGTCCCAGAACAACCGGGGCGCGAACGGCGCCGCATACAGCGGCGTGGAGCGCCGCCTGCCCATCAGCTTGTCTTCGCCCACGGCCAGCGCGAGGCCGTCGGTGAAGGCGCGCTGCGGCAGATGACAGGAGGCGCAGGACACCTGCCCCTTGCGCGACAGCCGGGTATCGAAGAACAGCATCTGCCCCAGCGTCACCACCGCCGGGCGCGCGACGTCCGCAGCCAGTTCCGCTTGGCCGGCGTTGGCCGCGGTCCAGGATAGGGGCGGATTGGAGGCCGGCGGCACCGGCCCCCATTCGCGCCAGGCCACGCCAGGATCGATCGTGGGCGCTGGCCACGCCGAGGGCGGCCCAGCGTACAGCGGCCGCAGGCACGCGGCATTCCAGCCCGTGGGCGTGCGGCAGGCGGCCTGATCGTCCTGGGCGTCTGCGTCGGCGTGGGATAGGGACGCCGCCAGCGCCAGCGCCGCGCCCAGGATCAGAAGCGGTAACCGACTTGCAGCCATAGCTCCCGTCCCGTCTGATAGGTACTGCGGTTGGTCTTGACGTTGGGATTGCTGGCCGTCACGGCGGGCCTGCGGTCCAGCACGTTCAGGACTTCGACCGTGAATTCCAGACTGCGCGCAAACGTGGGATTCCAGGAAAGCTTGGTGTCCCAGGTCCAGTAGGACGGGATCTCGCCGGATTCGAATCGATCCAGGTAGTCGGGCCGCGGACCGCGCCCGACGTAGACGGTGGCGTCGCGCTTGCTGCGCCAGTTCACCATGTTGCTCCAGGTCAGGCCGGCGCGCGGCCACGCGCCGGTCAGGCTGAGGGTGGCGATCTGTGGCTGGTAGAAGGAGCTTGGAGGCAGGTCGATGGCGCGCAGGCGCGAGCCGTTGTAGATCACGTATTCGCCGGGGTCGCGCGCGTCGCCGTTGTAGCCTTCGACCAGGTCCGCATTGGTCTTGCGCTTCTGCCAGCTCCAGCTGGCCTGCATGTTCCAGCGCGTCTCGCCCAGGCGCCAGGGCTCCAGCGTGCGCAGCGACAGGCTGACGCCGTCGGTGGTGGACAGGCCGTCGTTGGTGTAGCGGTAGCCGTCCTTGTCGTTGCCGGTCGTGGCCCACTGGTCGCGGCCGTTGCGGCGCACGTAGCTCAGCACGCCTTCCATGCCCGCCATGCGCTGGCGCAGCGAGACCGCCCATTCATCGTCATAGGGCATGCGCAGGCCCTTGTACTCCACGTAGTACTCCTTGCTGCCGTCCGCCACGGGCTTGCCGTTCTTGTCCAGCACCTGGCGCCGCAGGCGGCTGCGTTCTTCCTTGAGCGCCGTCTCCAGCACGCCGGCCCCGTAGTACCGCGACCAGCCGGCGCTGAGCAGGGTATCGCCCGAACCGAACATGTCCCAATCCAACCGCGTGCGCGGCGACAGGTTGTTGTTGCCGAGGAACGTCTCGCGGTCGTAGCGCAGGCCGGCGTCCAGCGCCAGCCGTTGCCATTCGATGCGGTCCGACAGATAAAGGCTGGCCATGTTGTAGTTCACGTCCACGGTGCCGGGCAGGTAGCGGACCTTGCTGAAATCCCGATAGCTGCCGTCGCGGTTGTAAGCGCGCTGGTAGGAGTGGCTTTCCTGGAAACGCTCGAAGTTCGCCTGCACCTGGTTCAGTTCCGCGCCTGCATAGGGGATATGCGTGAACACGCCCGTGCGCACCGGATCCAGGTCGACCCGGCCCTTCAGCGTCCAGGTGTCCTGCCGCGTCTGCTCCTTGCCGAAGCCGCCCGCCGTGTACCGCGGCAGCAGGTAGGGGCTGAATGTCACCAGCTCGTCGCCGACGGATTCGCGGTTGCTGAGCGACCGGTCCCAGCCCGCCTGCAGCGCAAGCCGGCCGCCCTGGAAGTAGTGGTCTACGTTGACGCCTATGCCGCGCGCCTCATGGTTGTTGTCCCAGCGGGTGTGCCGGAACAGGTCGCTGGCCAGGGTTTCGCTGCGGTCGCTGTATTTCAGCGTCAGGTCGGCCGTGGTATCGGCGCTGGCGCGCACGCTGAACTTGCCCAGGAAGTTGTCGATCCGGTCGCTATAGGCGGCCTGGCCCGGCGCCGGCTGTCCCTTGTCGTCCACGCCCATGTTCCAGCGCGTGATGTCCGATTCGCGGCGCGACATGGCCAGCACGGCGCCTGATTTTTCATTGAAGGCGAGGTCGCCCACGGCGGAGTAGAAGCGCTTTTTCCATTCCGGCGAATAGCCCGGCTTGCCCTGCGCCCAACTGTTTTGTTCGCCCTCGGCGACCTCCTGCCGCGTCATTTTGGAAGTGTTCCAGCGGTAGTCCAGATTCAAGCGGTTTTCGCCGGAAAAGCGGCGCAGCCTGGCGTCGACGACGCCGCCCGTGAAGCGGCCGTACTCCACCGGCACGAAGCTGTCGTGCACGCGCACTTCCTCCAGCAGGCTCGTGTCCACGAAGTACGACTGCGGGTTGCTGGGCACGTTGCCGACCTGCAGGTTCAGGTTCTTGCTGGCCGGGTCCACGCGGTTGGTCGCGTCCATGCCGTCGAGCTGGAACAAGTTCTGGTAGGGGCTGGAGCCGTGGAAGGAAATGTCCTCCACATTGAGCGAGCCGCGGTTCTGCGAGCCGGCGGCGCCCGGATTGGTGCGCACCGCCGGATGCGTCGCCACCAGCGTGCTGAGGTCGCGGTTGGAGCTGGGCGTTTCGGCGATGTCCTCGCGGGTATAGATGCGCTCGCCCACCTGCTCGCCGTAGACCCGCACGGCATCCAGGCGCAGGGCGGAAAACTGGTTGGTCTTGTCCACGTAGACGATGTAGCGGCCAGGTCCGTCCGCGCGCAGCGCCAGTCCGGACCCCGCCAGCAGGTGGTTCAGCGCGAGCAGCGGCGAATACTCTCCTTGCAGTGGGGGCGAAGTCTTGCCCGCCACCGCCGCCGGCGGAAACGAGATCTCCAGGCCCGCCTGTCGGCCCAGCGCGAGCAGTGCGTCGCCCAGGGGTTGGGCCGGCAGGTCATAGGCGACGGGCGCGGTCGACTGAGCGGGGGCCGGCGAAGCCGTTATCAACGCGGCGATGAGCAGCGCCGCCGAAGCGCCAGACCGGCGGGCGCGCCGGTTGAAGTGGGGAAACAGCATGAATGCGTCCAAGCGGGTGTTGATGTCAGCCGTAGGACGTGTGCAGGCACGGATTACCTCAGCGGATTGCCGATGAATAATTTATATCGATTCTCATTTACTGATTGGCAATCGGCTTCAACGCAGGATCAGCAGGCCTGGCAGCTCGGTAATGCCGACCTTGGCCTGCGCCAGCAGCAATTCCAGCGCTCGCTTGGGATCGCCGATACTGGCGATGCCCGAGACGCGCAAACGCCTGGCGGTTTCGCCCAGCACCAGGATGTGCTTGCCGCCATAGCGGGATAGCCGCGCAGCGGCCTCGGGCAATGCGACATCGTTGAAGGCCAGCAGGCCCTGGCTCCAGTCCGGCGCCGGTTCCTGCGGCGCGGCGAAGCGCGTGATGCCCGTCGCCGACACGGCAGCCTCCTGGCCCGCGTCCAGCGCCAAGGCGGCGTCATCCTGGCAGACCAGGCAATGGACTGCCACGCGATGTTCGTACACCGCCACGCGCGTGCCGCCGGCCTCGCGCGCCACGACATAGCGGGTGCCTAGTGCGGCTGCGGACGCGTCCGGCGTCACCACCGTGAAATCCGGACCACCAGGCGCGCGTGGTGCGGCCGTGAACAACGCTCGCCCGGCCAGGAGCCGTACTTCGCGCTTGCCCGGCGCGAAATCGATGGCGATGGCCGAGTCCGCATCCAGGGTGGCGCTGGAGCCGTCGGGCAGGGCCACGCGGCGCACTTCGGCGCCGGTCGTGTAGTCGGCGTCAGGATGGACCGTACGCAGCAATTGCCAGGCTGGCCAGGCGGCCAGCAATACAAGCGCGGCCGCCGCGCCGCGCTTATGCGCGCGCCGTGGCGCCAGCAGCTTGCCGCGTTCGATCTCGCCCATTCGCCGCCACAGGCGCGCCAGCCGTTCATAGGCGGCGGCGTGGCTGGCGTCAGCGCGGTACCAGGCTTCGAACTCCGCCTGGGCTTGCGCATCCATGCCCTGACCGCTGTGGCGCACGACCCAGCGCGACGCTTCTTCCTGGGCGCTGCCGGTCTTGGGGGCGGCCATGCTCAGGATGCCAGCGCCTGGTCGCAGGCCAGCAGGATGCGCATCATGTGTTTCTCCACCGCGCTGACCGAAATCGCGAAACGCTCGGCGATGGCGCGGTAGCTCAGGCCCTCGTGCCGGTGCAGCACGAACACGTCCAGGCTGCGGCGCGGCTGGGCCAGCAGCGCGGTTTCCAGCCTGCGCAGCATTTGCCGCGCGGCAGCCACGTCCAGGGTGTCGGGTTCATGCAGGGTAGGGCGCGAAGCGGCGTAGTCGGCGGTGGCGGCCTGTTCGCGGCTGCGGCGCCGGTGCCAGTCGGTAGCGATGTTGGCGGCCACGCGGAAGACGTAGGCGCGGTCGTTGTCGGGACGCGTCCTGTCCTTGAATTCCGCCAGCTTGATCCAGGTGTCCTGGGCGCAGTCTTGCGCGACGTCGCGCGAGCCGGTGCGCAAAGAGAGGAAACCCAGCACCTCTCGGTAATGGCGGAGAAATACATCCGTGAGCGTAGACATGTCGCCGGCGCCGGGCGCCAGATAGAGTCAAATTCGCGCCAGAGTATAAATGATAACGATTTCTATTTCTAGATAAGGAGAGAGCGCAGGAAGCGGCGGCGGGCAGGGCGCCCGCCGCAGGCCGTCAGGCCTCGGACTGTTCGATCTCTTCCAGCGAGCCCTGGATTTCGAGCCACTGTTCTTCCAGCTCGTCCATGCGCTTGCCGTGTTCGCCATGCTCGGCCATGACCTTTTGGCGTTCGGCGCGGCGCGCATCCGAGTACAGGTCCGGATCGGCGATGACGGCGTCCAGCGCATGCAGCTTGGCGCGCAGCTTCTCCATCTCGGCCTCGACCTTGGCGAGCCTGGATTCGAGCGGCTTGCGCAGCGCGGACAGGCGCTGGCGCTGTTCGGCTTCGGCGCGGCGCTGGGCCTTGCGGTCCACCACCGGTTCGTTGCCTTCGGCGTTCTCGCGCGCGGCTTCCGCGCGTTCGCCGGCGTTGCGGGCGGCGAGCCAGTCGCGGTAGTCCTCCAGGTCGCCGTCGAACTCGCGTACCGCGCCGTCGGCCACGATCCAGAAGCTGTCCACGGTGGTGCGCAGCAGGTGGCGGTCGTGGGATACCAGCAGCATGCTGCCGCCGAAGTCCGCCAGCGCGGCGGCCAGGGCCTCGCGCGTTTCCACGTCCAGGTGGTTGCTGGGTTCGTCCAGCAGCAGCAGGTTGGGCTTTTGCCAGACGATCAGGGACAGCGCCAGGCGCGCCTTTTCGCCGCCGGACATGGGGCCGACCTTGCTGGTCACCGTGTCGCCGGAAAAGCCGAAGCCGCCCAGATAGTTGCGCAGTTCCTGTTCGCGGGTCTCGGGGGCCAGGCGCGCCAGATGGGCGATGGGCGTGCTGTCCACGTCCAGCATGTCCAGCTGGTGCTGGTGGAAATAGCCGATGGCCAAGCCGCGCGAGGCGCGGCGAGTACCCGCCTGCACCGGCAGTTCTTCGGCCAGGGTCTTGATCAGCGTGCTCTTGCCGGCGCCGTTGGCGCCCAGCACGCCGACGCGGCTGCCCGCGCGCACCATCAGCGTCACGTCGCGCAGGATGGGCACGGCGTTGCCGTCGGCGTCCGTGTAGCCGGCCGACAGGTGCTCCAGGGTCAGCAGGGGATCTGGCACCTGGTCGGGCGAGGGGATGCGGATGTCGATGCCGGCCTCGGCGTGCAAGGGCGCCAGCACCTGCATGCGCGCCAGCGCCTTGACGCGGCTCTGCGCCTGCTTGGCCTTGGAGGCCTTGGCCTTGAAGCGGTCGATGAAGCCTTGCAGCCGGGCCGCTTCGCGGGTCTGGCGTTCGTAGGCGATATTGGTCTGGCGCAGGCGCTCGGCGCGCTGTGTCAGGAAGTCGCCATAGCCGCCGCGGTAGCGCACCAGCTTGGCGTGGTCGAAATGCAGGATGGATTTGGCGACCGCATCCAGGAACTCGGTGTCGTGGGAAATCAGCATGACGGTGCCGGGGTAGGCGGCCAGCCATTTCTCCAGCCACAGCATGGCGTCGAGATCCAGGTGGTTGGTGGGCTCGTCCAGCAGCAGCAATTCGGACGGCGCCATCAGCGCGCGGGCCAGGGCCAGGCGCATGCGCCAGCCGCCGGAAAAGCTCGCCACCGGCTGCATCCATTCGGCGGGCTTGAAGCCCAGGCCGGCCAGCAGTTGCTCGGCGCGCGAGGCCGCGCTCCAGGCGCCGGCTTCCACCAGCGCCGCTTCCACTTCGGCGATCTGCGTGCCTTGCTCGTCCGTCAGTTCGGCACGGCGCGCCTGCAGTTCGCGTAGATGCGTGTCGCCGTCGATGACGAACTCTCGCGCCGGACGCTCGTCAGCTTCGATTTCCTGCTTGACGCTGGCGATGCGCCAGCCGGCGGGCATGGCGAGGTTGCCCGCGTCCAGGTCCAGCGTGCCGGTCAAGAGCGCGAACAGCGAGGACTTGCCCGCGCCGTTCTTGCCGACGATGCCCACGCGCTCGCCCGGATGCACGACGAATTCAGCGCCGTCCAGCAGCACCTTGGTGCCGCGGCGCAGGGTCAATCCAGTAGCGCGTATCACAGGCTGAGTTGCTCGCGGGTAAGCAGCAGAAGCTGGTCGGAGGCTTCTTCGGTGTCCAGCCACACGGGCGAGAGCTGCGGGAAGGCGGCCTCGAAGAAGTCGCGTTCGTGGCCGATCTCCAGCACCAGCACGCCTTCCGGCGTGAGAAAGCGCGGCGCGGCTTCCAGGATGCGGCGCACCAGGTCCATGCCGTCGTCGCCGCCAGCCAGGGCCAACTGCGGTTCATGGCGGTACTCCTGGGGCAGGACGTCCATGGAGCCGCTGTTCACGTAGGGCGGATTGCAGATGATGACGTCGTACAGGCGCGGCGGCAGGCTGTCGAACAGATTGCTTTCGTGCAGGTCCAGCCGGTCCGCCAGGCCGTAGTCGTCGACGTTGCGGCGCGCCACTTCCAGCGCGTCCGGCGACACGTCGACCGCGTCCACATGGGCATAGGGGAAGGCCAGCGCCGACAGGATAGCCAGGCAGCCGGACCCCGTGCACATGTCCAGCACGTTCTCAACCGCCAGCGCATCCTGCACCCAGGGCGCAAGGCCCTGGTCCAGCAACTCAGCGATGGGCGAGCGCGGCACGATGACGCGCTGGTCCACGTAGAAGCGATGGCCGCGCAGCCAGGCCTCGTTGGTGAGGTAGGCGGCGGGCAGGCGCTCGGTCACGCGGCGGTCGATCAATTCGAGCACGCGGTTGCGCTCTTCGCTGAGCACGCGGGCGTCCAGAAAGGGCTCCAGCGTGTCCAGAGGCAGATGCAAGGCGTGCAGCGTCAGGTAGACCGCCTCGTCCCAGGCGTTGTCGCTGCCGTGTCCCAGCGCCACCTGGGCGGCGTTCAGGCGCGATACGCCGTAGCGGATCAGGTCGCGCAGGGTCAGCAGTTCTTGGCGGGCGGATTGATACATGTGAGGCTTTTACTTGGGCGGCAGCAGGAGGTTTTCCAGCGTGCGCCGATAAATGTTCTTCAACGGATCCAGCGAGGCCAATTCGATGCGTTCGTTGACCTTGTGGATCGTGGCGTTGCAGGGACCGAATTCGATGACTTGCGGGCAGATCTTGGCGATGAAGCGGCCATCGGACGTGCCGCCAGTGGTGGAGAGTTCTGCCGTCACGCCGGTTTCGTCGCGGATGGCCGAGACCAGCGCGTCCGTCAGCGAGCCGCGCGGCGTCAGGAAGGGCTCGCCGCCCAGCTCCCAGTCCAGCGTGTACTCCAGGCCATGGCGGTCCAGCACTTCATGTACTCGCGCCTGCAGGCTTTCCGGCGTGCTGGCGGTGGAGAAACGGAAGTTGAACAGCGCCATCGCCTCGCCCGGCACCACGTTGGTGGCGCCGGTGCCCGAGTTCAGGTTCGACACCTGGAACGTGGTGGGCGGAAAGTACTCGTTGCCCTGGTCCCATTCGATGCTGACGATGTCGGCCAGGGCCGGCGCCAGCTGGTGCACGGGGTTGCGCGCCAGGTGCGGGTAGGCCACATGGCCCTGGATGCCCTTGACCGTGAGCTTGCCCGACAGCGAGCCGCGGCGGCCGTTCTTGCAGGTGTCGCCCAGCACGTCGCCCGAAGTGGGTTCGCCGACGATGCAGTAGTCCATCTGTTCGCCGCGCGCCTTCAGCGCGTCGCAGACGATGGCGGTGCCGTCGATGGACGGGCCTTCTTCGTCAGAGGTGATCAGCAGGGCGATCGAGCCGCCATGCTGCGGGTGGGCCGCCACGAATTCCTCGGCCGCCACCACGAAGGCGGCGATCGAGCTTTTCATGTCGGCTGCCCCGCGGCCGTACAGGTAGCCATCGCGCTCGGTGGGAACGAAGGGATCGCTTTCCCACTTCTCGCGCGGACCCGGAGGCACCACGTCCGTGTGACCGGCGAACACGGCCAGCGGCGCCGCGTTGCCGCGGCGCGCCCACAGATTGGTGACACCGCCCTGTGCGATGGTCTCGCAGGCGAAGCCGATGCGCTCCAGGCGCGCGGCCAGCGTCGCCTGGCAGTCTTCATCGGCCGGCGTGACCGAAGGGCGGGCGATCAGGTCCTTGACCAGATCCAGTACAGCCGTCGTGCTCATTTAAGCCCTCAGCAGATCGTTGATGCTGGTCTTGGCGCGGGTCTGCGCGTCGACGCGCTTGACGATGACCGCGCAGGCCAGGCTGTGCGAACCGTCGGCCGAAGGCAGCGAACCCGGGACCACGACCGAACCCGAGGGCACGCGGCCGTACGTGATCTTGCCGGTGGCGCGGTCATAGATCTTGGTGCTTTGCGACAGGAACACGCCCATGGCCAGCACCGAGTTCTCTTCGACGATCACGCCTTCCACGACTTCCGAGCGGGCGCCGATGAAGCAGTTGTCTTCGATGATGGTCGGGTTGGCTTGCAGCGGTTCCAGCACGCCGCCGATGCCCACGCCGCCGGACAGGTGAACGTTCTTGCCGATCTGGGCGCAGGAGCCGACGGTGGCCCAGGTATCGACCATGGTGCCTTCGTCGACGTAGGCGCCGATGTTGACGTAGGAGGGCATCAGCACCACGTTGCGGGCCAGGTAGGCGCCGCGGCGCGCAACGGCCGGCGGCACCACGCGGTAGCCGCCCTGCTTGAAGGCGTTATCGCCGTATTCCGAGAACTTGAGCGGCACCTTGTCGTAGAACTGCAGCGGAGCCTGGCCCATGATGGCGTTGTCGTTCAGGCGGAACGACAGCAGCACGGCCTTCTTGATCCACTGATGCACGACCCAGTCGTCGTTGATTTTCTCGGCCACGCGCAGGCGGCCCAGGTCCAGGCCGTCGATGGTGCGCTCGACCGCTTCGCGCACTTCGGCGCTGGCGTCGGTGGGCGACAGGTTGGCCCGGTCGTCCCAGGCTTTTTCGATGGTGGTCTGCAGGTCGAGAGTCATAGCGGCTCAGCTTTTAAAGGTTGATCAAACGGAAGTATGCACAAAATGGGCGATGCGCTCGGCTGCCTGTACGCAGTCAGCCAAGGGCGCCACCAGAGCAATGCGGATGCGGCCCTGGCCGGGATTCACGCCATGCGCCTCGCGTGCCAGGAAACTGCCCGGCAGCACGGTAACACCAGTACGGCCAAAAAGGTCGCGCGCGAACGCCGTATCCGAACCGGGCGTGGCAGCCCACAGGTAGAACGAAGCCTGCGGCCGGGACACGTCCAGCACCTTCTGGAGGATGGGCACGACGGCGTCGAATTTTTCGCGGTACAGGCGCCGGTTGTCCTTCACGTGCGCCTCGTCCGTCCAGGCGGCGATGCTGGCCGCCGACACGATGGGGCTCATGGCGCTGCCATGATACGTGCGATACAGCAGGAAGCGGCCGATCAGCGCGGCGTCGCCCGCCACGAAGCCCGAACGCAGGCCGGGCACGTTGGAACGCTTGGACAGGCTGGAGAACGCCACCAGGTTGCGGTAGGTGTCGCGGCCCAGGCGGCGCGCGGCCTGAAGGCCGCCCAGCGGCGGGTTGCCTTCGTCCAGGTAGATTTCCGAATAGCACTCGTCCGAGACGATCACGAAGCCGTGGCGGTCGGACAGTTCGAACAGCGTTTTCCATTCGTCCAGCGACATGACGTTGCCGGCCGGGTTGCCCGGCGAGCAGACGAACACCATGCGCGTCTTCTTCCAGATTTCGTCCGGCACCTGGTTCCAGTCGCTGGCGAAATTGCGCACCGGATCGGCGTTGACGAAGTAGGGCGTGGCGCCGGCCAGAAGCGCCGCGCCTTCGTAGATCTGGTAGAAGGGATTGGGGCAGATCACCACCGAGCCGGCGGCCGGGTCGATGACGGTCTGCGTGAACGCGAACAGCGCCTCGCGCGAGCCCAGCGCCGGCAGCACCTGCGTTTCCGGATCCGGGGCAGGGATGCTGTAGCGCCGCGCCAGCCACTCCGAGATCGCCCGGCGCAGCGCCGGGTCGCCCTTGGTGGACGGGTACACGGACAGGCCCGCGAGGCTGTCGCGGATGGCCTGTTCGACGCGCGCGGGCGCGGCGTGTTTGGGCTCGCCGATCGACAGATTGATGGGCGTCAGACCGTCCGGCTGCTGGCTGGCCGAAGCCAGCAAAGCGCGCAGTTTTTCGAACGGATAGGGGTGTAGGGCATCGAGGCGCGGATTCATGACGCAAGATTTTAACAAGCAAGCTACAATAGCGGGCTTGGCCTATAGCGAAGGTGGCGAAATTGGTAGACGCACCAGGTTTAGGTCCTGACGCCGTAACAGGTGTAGGGGTTCGAGTCCCCTCCTTCGCACCAACCTTATTCAGGCACTGATCCGGCTTCATGCCACCAGTGTCCCGCAAGCCCCAAGGCATTGAATGCCTTGGGGCTTTTCCTTTGCCGGCGCGCCCTTGCGCTTAGGGATAACCTCCCGTGCCGAAAGCGCATTTTTGATATATCTTCGCGCTCTTCGGTGGAGGCTTGCCGCTGGCCGGCATCGCAACAGCCTCTCAAACAGCCCCGTACACAGCACGATAAGGAGAGCCTCCCATGGCGCTCAAGCACGCTGCATTTCTGGATGTCATCGATATACGCACCCCGCATCGCGAACACGGGGAGGCCGTCAGCGTCAGCCTGATGAAGACGGCGCATATGCAACTGCTGCAATTGGCGCTGCCCGCCGGCAAGGGCCTGCCGCAACATGCCGTGGCGGGCGAAATCACCATTCATTGCATCGCCGGAGAGGTGAGCTTGGCATTGCGCGATGGCGTGCGCCAGTTGCGCGAAAACCAGCTCGTCGCGTTGGCCGCGCACGAACCGCACGCGCTGCAGGCCGTGCGCGACGCGACCGTGCTGGTGACGGTGCTGCACGCCCCCGCCTAGTACTCCGATTCCTGACGCAGACGTGTTCCCTGAGAGGTGAGCCGTGCATGAGCTGTTGGCCGACTGGTGCGAAATCCTGAACCGCTTGCTGCGGGACGTGGCCGATGCGCACGCCACGGCGCAGGCGCGCGACAGCGCGCTGCGCCATGCCCACCGGCATTCCTGCCAGGCGCCGATCTGCTTCCGGATGTCCGGGACCACGGTCAGCCATCTGGCGGAAACGCTGGATTGCGCCATCCGCGCGTCCTGCGCCCGCCACGACAACTCCGCCTGGGTGCAGGCGCTGGACGTGGCTTACACCAAGTTCCTGCTGTATCTGATCCGCGACGTGGACCGGTGGTCCAGCGGCGGGCTACACCAAGAGGCGGCGTAGGAGAGGTTTGGTACTTCATAATTTACTGGATAAATAAACAGTAATTTGGTTCAATCCCATCATGCCTCCGGCGCATGCACCTGCAAAAGCGCCATTTCCCACGATCAGGACGAACCATGAAATTCGGATACACCATCATCTACGTACCGGACGTCGCCGCATCGCTGTCCTTTTTTGAACAGGCATTCGGTTTCGCCAGGCGTTTTCTGCACGAGTCCCGGACTTACGGCGAACTGGACACCGGCGAAACCACCTTGTCGTTCGCGGCGCATGAACTGGCCGACGCCAACTTCGGCGGCGGCCATGTAGCGGCATCGGCGTCGGCCGAGCCGTTGGGCATGGAAGTGGCTTTCGTGACGGACGACCTGGCCGCGGCGCACGCCCGCGCGCTTGCGGCGGGCGCCACGGAAATGAGCGCGCCTGTCTCCAAGCCTTGGGGGCAGGTCGTTTCCTATGTGCGCTGTCCGGACGGCACGTTGGTGGAGCTTTGCACTCCCATGCAGGGCTAGGCACGCCGCTCGTCGCCGTGGCCGGGGACAAGCGCTCCGATACGCTGCCGCTGCGGCCCGCATCATCGGTGTCCGTGCGGCGTGCGCCTTTCCGTCTAGCCGGTCCGGACGATCCCCGAGTCCGCCCTACGCCGTTACCTTGGTTGCGGCAGGGGTGTCCGCGTCCGGCTGCGCTCAAGAATTGTCAAGAATTTACATTGCTTTGAAGTTGCCGTCGCCGCCCCGCGATACCGTGGCATTTTCGTTTTTCGGGAGTCGACATGTATCCGCTTTCCAAGCGTTGCGGCGCGGAGTTCTTTGGCACGTTCTGGCTGGTATTGGGGGGCTGCGGCGCCGCTGTGCTGGCCGCCGGTTTCCCGGAACTGGGCATCGGTTTCGCAGGCGTGGCGCTGGCCTTCGGCCTGACCGTGCTGACCATGGCGTTCGCGGTCGGCCATATATCCGGTGGGCATTTCAACCCGGCGGTCACGGTAGGCCTGGTGGCGGGCGGCCGTTTTCCCGCCAAGGAAATCCTGCCTTACGTCATTGCCCAGGTCCTGGGCGCGATCGTGGCCGCTGCGGTGCTGGCCTGCATCGCCAGCGGCAAGCTGGGTTTCGATCTGAAGGGCAGCCATTTCGCGGCCAACGGCTACGGGGCCTATTCGCCGGGCAAGTACTCGATGGTGTCCGCGCTGGTGACGGAAGTCGTGCTGACCGCTGGCTTCATCTTCGTGATCCTGGGGGCGACCAGCAAGCGCGCGCCGGCCGGCTTCGCGGCGATTCCTATCGGACTGGCGCTGACGCTCATTCACCTGATCAGCATTCCGGTGACGAACACCTCGGTCAATCCGGCCCGTTCCACCGGCCCCGCGCTGTTCGTGGGCGGCTGGGCGTTGGAGCAGCTGTGGCTGTTCTGGGTCGCGCCCATCGTCGGGGCGATCGTCGGCGCCATCGCCTACCGGCTGGTCAGCGATCCCGCGCAGGAGCGTAGCTGAGCCAGGCGCTGCACCGGGCGATAATGGGGCCAAGTCTCTGATCCTGGTCCCATGAACGAATTTTCAATCGCCATCAATCTTGTGCTGGCCATGCTGCTTGGCGCCGCCATCGGCGCCGAGCGCCAATGGCGGCAGAACTATGCCGGCGTGGTCACGCATGCGCTGGTCTCGCTGGGCGCGGCCGCCTATACCGCCTTGCCGGCGCTGCTGGACGCCGGCAACGACATGCGCCTGGGCAGCCAGGTCGTGACCGGCATAGGCTTTCTGGGTGCGGGCCTGATCATGCGCGACGGCCTGACCATACGCGGCCTGAGCGCCGCGGCCACCATCTGGGCTACCGGCGCCGTAGGGGTACTTGCCGGCTATGGCTTCCAGGCCGAAGCCAGCGCGGTCACGGCGCTGATCCTGGTCACCAATGTGCTGCTGCGGCGCGGCGCCAGGCTGATGGACCGCTACGTGCCCGATGCGGAAACCGAAGAGCGTTACTACAACATCGCCTTGACCTGCGCCTCCACGGACGAAGCCATGGTGCGGGCGGAATTGCTGAACGCCCTGGGCAAGCACAGCCTGCGCCTGCGCGGCGTGGAAAGCCAGCAGCGCGACGGCGGCCGCTCCGAAGTGACCGCGGTGGTCTATTCCATGCGCCAGGAAGACGAGCGGGTGGAGCAACTGGTGGGCAGCCTCAGCCTGCTGCCGCAGACCTACTCGGCCAGGTGGACCTCCGACACCGGCAACGCCTGAAGCCGGCCCGAATCAGGACGCCGTAAGTCCGATCTCAATACGCTTGCACTCCGATTCCAAGAAGATGAGCGTATTCCGTGACGACAACGATTCCCCCTGCCGGGCCCGCCGGCGTGGCGCACTATGACCGCGTCAGCATCGCGTTTCACTGGCTGACGGCAGCGCTGGTGGTGGGCCTGTTCGCGCTGGCCGAAATCTGGGAATTCCTGCCGCGCGGCACGCCCACGCGGCGCCTGCTGCAGCACCTGCATATTTCGTTCGGCCTGCTGTTTGCCGCCGTGTTCGTGTTGCGCGCCATCTGGCGCGTGAGCGCGGGCAGGCGCCTGCCGCCGGCCGCCACGGGCTGGCTGCGCACGGCTAGTACGGGCGTACACGGATTGCTGTACCTGTTGATGGCGGCGCAGATCGTGCTGGGCTTTCTGTTCCGCTGGGCGCAGGGTGAGCCGTTCGCCTTCTTCGGCCTGTTCGACGTGCCCACGCTGATCGCCATCGACCACGAGCAGCGCCGCTTCATCGGCGGACTGCACAACACCGTGGCCTGGTGCATCATCGTGCTGGCGCTGCTCCATGCCCTGGCCGGCTTGTTCCACCACTATGTCCTGCGTGACGGCGTGCTGCGCCGCATGCTCTCCAGCCGCTGAGGAGCGCGCGGCAAGGGCGGGACGTGAAAGCCGGGCCGGGCAGGTTGTACATTACGCACTATCACTGCCTTACTTCCACAGGATGTACCCATCATGACCGCCCCTGAAGTGTTTATCTCCTCCTCGATCAGCTGCGCGAACGACCGCCCCTTCGTGCTGTTCGGCGGCATCAACGTGCTGGAATCCAA
Source organism: Achromobacter sp. K91 (assembly GCF_003576205.1). Taxonomy (NCBI): domain Bacteria; kingdom Pseudomonadati; phylum Pseudomonadota; class Betaproteobacteria; order Burkholderiales; family Alcaligenaceae; genus Achromobacter; species Achromobacter sp. K91. The sequence continues at coordinate 218,257 of NZ_QWFB01000012.1, forward strand.
GGAACTGGCGCTGCGCGCCTGCGAGGAATACCAGCGCGTCACCCGCAAGCTGGGCATCCCGTATGTGTTCAAGGCTTCCTTCGACAAGGCCAACCGTTCGTCCATCCATTCCTATCGCGGCCCGGGCCTGGAAGAGGGCATGAAGATCTTCGAGGCGGTCAAGAAGGAATTCGGCGTGCCCGTCATCACCGACGTGCATGAACCCTGGCAGGCCGCGACCGTGGCCGAGGTCGTCGACATCCTGCAGCTGCCGGCCTTCCTGGCGCGGCAAACGGACCTGGTGGTGGCGTTGGCCAAGACGCAGCGCATCATCAACATCAAGAAGCCGCAGTTCCTCAGCCCGACCCAGATGCTGAACATCGTCGAGAAGTTCACCGAGGCCGGCAACGACAAGCTCATCCTATGCGACCGCGGTACCTGCTTCGGCTATGACAATCTGGTTGTAGACATGCTAGGGTTTGGCGTGATGAAGAAAGTGTCCGGCAACCGGCCGCTCATTTTCGACGTCACGCATGCCTTGCAGCAGCGCTCGGCGCTGGATGCGGCATCGGGCGGCCGCCGCGAGCAGGTGGCCGAACTGGCGCGCGCGGGCATGGCCGTGGGGTTGGCCGGCCTGTTCCTGGAAGCTCACCCCGATCCCAAGAACGCGAAGTGCGACGGTCCCAGCGCCTTGCCGCTGGACAAGCTGGAGCCCTTCCTGACCCAGTTGAAGATGCTGGACGACCTGGTGAAGTCCTTTGCCCCTATCGACATCGAACCCTGAATCCCGCGGTCATAACGGCTGCGCAAAGTTGTTATACGATCCGGGCCAAACATTGGGGAGGCCTGGATGTCTTTGTATGTGATCGTCGCCGTTCGAAAAGAGCCCGTCAGCGGGCACGTGGCCTATGTGCGCTGGGGCCAGGCAGAACGCGGCGTCCCCGGCTGGGTCACCGAGCCGGTGACGGCGGCGGCATCCGAGGTCATCGAGGCCATCAAGGACGGCGTGGAAGTCGAAACCGCCATCAGCCAGGACGGCATGAGCGTGGCGTTGCGGCCGGTGCGCGTGCTGGTGGATGACGACGGACGCGAACACCTCGCGTCCGCGCCGGTTCCCAGCTCGACCTTGTACACGCTTTTCGACCTGCCCGAATTCTGATGCGGGCAGCCCGGCAGGCGCCTAGCGCCGGCCCTGGGCGAAATTGAGCAGGGCGTCTCCGGCCATCCGGTAGCGCACCCATTCATCCTGCGGCAGCGCGCCGATCGACTTGTAGAAATCGATGGCGGGCGTGTTCCAGTCCAGCACGCTCCATTCCAGGCGGCCGCAGCCATTGGCCACCGCCTCTTGCGCCAGATGGCGCAACAGATCGCGGCCCGCGCCGATGCCGCGCTGCTCCGGCGTGACGTACAGGTCTTCCAGATAGATGCCGTTCTTGCCCAGCCAGGTCGAGTAGCTGTAGAAGTAGACGGCGTAGCCGATGGCTTTGCCGTCCAGCAGGCACATCAGGGCCTTGGCCGGCGCGTTCTCGGCGAACAGGGTGCGCTCGACGTCCGCGGGGCTGGCGATCACTTCATGGGCGGCGCGTTCGTATACGGCCAGCTCGGTGATGAAGGCATGGATCTGCGCCGCGTCCGAGGCGACGGCGGGGCGAATTTCGATAGTCACGGGTACTTCCTGCTGCGGCTTTTGGGGGCCTTATCCTACCCGTGAATCGGGCGGCGCGCATTTTTGGCCAGCGCGTCCATTCCGGGAATACCCTTACTTGCGCGCTGACCCTGCGGGCGCGATTCTTGAAAGCGTTCTGCCCTCGAGTCCAATGCGTACAACAGGGGACATCTCCCATGCCTGAATCTGGGTCCGCCGTTGCCAGCACGCCTGCCGCAAGCCGTAAAAGGCGTCGCCTGTCCTGGATCTGGCTGGTGCCTCTCATCGCAGCCGTGGGCGGACTGGCGCTGGTCGTACGCGTCTGGATGGAAGCCGGCCCCACCGCCACCATCAGCTTCCAGACCGCCGAAGGGCTGGAGGCCGGCAAGACCCAGGTCCGCTACAAGGAAGTCGTTGTCGGCGTGGTCGAACGCGTGGCCTTGAACTCGGACCGTTCCGGTATCGTCGCGACCGTGCGCATCAACAAGGACGCCGGCAGCCTGCTGCAGGAAGGGACGATGTTCTGGGTGGTCCGGCCCAGGCTGACCCTGAGCGGCGTATCGGGCCTGAGCACCCTGTTCTCCGGCGCCTACATAGGCGTGGACCCGTCCGACCAGTTCCGCCAGGAAACCGAAACCCGCGCCACCAAGTACAGCTTCGTCGGCCTGGAGACGCCGCCCGAGGTGCAGCAGGACCGCGCCGGCAAGCGCTTCACCCTCAAAGCCCACGACCTGGGTTCGCTGGACATAGGTTCACCCGTCTACTTCCGCCGCATCGCGGTGGGCGAGGTGGTCGCCTACCATCTGGACAGCAGCGGGGAAGGCGTCAACGTGCAGGTTTTCATCGACGCACCCAATGACGACTTCGTCAACAGCGCCACGCGCTTCTGGAATGCCAGCGGCGTGGATTTCAGCGTTGATGCGCGCGGCCTGCAGGTGCGCTCGCAGTCGCTGCTGTCCGTGATCGTGGGGGGCGTTGCGTTCGACACCGTCGAGCAGCATGCGCATGTGGCGGCCAAGGCCGATGCCGAGTTCACCATCTTCTCGTCTGAAGGCGCGGCCCGCGCACAACCCGATGGCACGCCGCTGCACATCCGCATGCGCTTTGACCAGTCGGTCCGGGGGCTGGTGGTCGGCGCGCCCATCGACGCGTATGGCGCGTCCATCGGCCAGGTGGACTCGATCCGTCTGGAGTTCGATCCGGCGATCAAGCAGTTCTATGCGCTGGTCGGAGCCACCGTCTACCCCGAACGCCTGGGCGCGCAGACGGTCGAGGAAATCAAGGAATACTCGGGTTCGACGCTGCAGCATCCCAGCGGCAAGCTGCTGGCCGCTTTGATCCAGCAGGGCCTGCGCGCGCAACTGCGTATCGGCAATCTGCTGACCGGGCAGCTATATGTCGCCTTGGCGGTGTTCCCCGACGCCAAGCCGGTGACGTTCAAGATGGAAGAGGATCCCTTCATTCCTACCGTGCCGAACAACCTGGATCAGTTGCAGCAGCAGATCAACAGTATCCTCACCAAGCTGGACAGGGTGCCGTTCGAAGGCCTGGGCGCCGATCTGGGCCAATTGCTGCGCGCCACTTCCAGCCTGATGAAGCGGCTCGATACCCGCCTGGCGCCCGAGGCGCAAGCCATGCTGCGCCAGGCCAGCAAGTCCTTGGCTGCCGTGGGCGGGGTGTTGAATCCGGACGCCGGCCTGCCGGTCAATGCCAATGCAGTCTTGCAGGAACTGTCGCGGGCGGCCCGGTCGCTGCGGGAACTGTCGGACTATCTGCAAGCGCATCCGGAGTCGTTGCTGCGCGGCCGCGCTCCCGATGCCCAGTATCAGCGCCAGCCGGCGCGCTAGGCTAGGCCGCGAGCCACTGCGCGATCTGGCGGGCGCTGGTTTGCGCATCCGTGCCTGAAGTGTCCAGCACCAGGTCGCTGAACGGACGCGTGGCATAGCCTTCGCGGTACATCTGCGCGACGCGCTCCCGCTCCCAATCGGTCAATACCCGTCCGCCTCTGTCCGATTGCGCGGCCGCAAGCGTGGGGGCCAGGGTCACTACGCGCAAGCACGCGCCGCGTTGCCGGCACGCAGCCAGGATTTGCTCGTAGCTATCCTGCTCCAAAGGGTAGGCGATGACCAGATAACGCTCCTGCGCCTCGGCGATCAGCCTGGTGAGGCGGGCCAGCGCCAGCGCCCATTGCTCGGTGTATGGCAGATGGCTGGGGGCGTCGTGATCGTCGCCGTCGATGAAGCGTGCAGCGGGCAGCAGGCCGGCCAGCGCTGCGCCGACCGTGGATTTACCGCTGTTGATCGGGCCGTTGAGATGGATGACGGTGGTGTCGGGCGTTGAGATGGCTGTTCCTTTCAGTGCAGGCGGGCGCGCGAGGCGTCCGCGCCGGCCGAATCAGAACAGGCATTGTCGCAAAGCGAACTTGCGGCCGAAAGCCCGCACTTCGTCGCCGTCCACGGACGCCGCCAGGTCCCAGCGGTCGCCGCGCGTCACCAGGAAGGACCGGCCGGTCGCGGCATGCCGCAAGGCGAATTGCCAGAAGGCTGCCTCGGAGCCTACCGGTTCGAGGTCGTGCGGCCCGATCAGCAGCCGGCTGGGGCGGGGCGTTGCGCCCAGAGTCCAGCGCAGGGCGATACCCAGGAACGCGAAACGCGCCGAGAACGACGACGGCTGGACGGTCAGCACGCGGATTCTGTTGATCATGGCCAGGACCCCTTGCAGATAGCGTCCAGCGTAGCAAAAGCGGCCCGGGCCATCCATACCGCCTTTGGCGGAAATTGGCGGGCCCGGCTGGCTGCTATTGCTGGATGGCGTCCTGCGCATGGCTGCGCGTGATGCGCCCGAGCAGCAGCAGGGCGCCGGCCGGCGCCAGCGCGAATGCAGCAAACAGCCATTGCGCCGCATGCTGTGCGCCCGCGACGCCCCCGGGATCCGCCAGGCCTGCGCTATTGGTGATGACGCCGGCCAGCGCCGCCGTCAATGCCGTCGCGTAAAGCTGCACCGTCGTGATGGACGAAGATGTCAAGGTTTCTTCGCCGGCAGGCGCCGCGGTGAATATGCGCGTCAGCAGGTGCGGCCAGCTCAGGCCGATGCCGAAGCCCACGCCGGCCAGCGCCAGCACATAGAGCGCCAGCCCCGGGTAGGACTGCAGTTGCGCCGTGCGCGGCGTCATATAGGCCAGGGCGGCCAGCGCGGCCAGGATCACCATGGGACTCAGGCGCACCAGGAAATTCGCCGCCGGGCCGCTGCGGGTGGCGCTGGGCATGGCGGCCAAGGTCCAGCCCGCCGCCATGGCCGCCGTCATGTAGCCGGCCGCCAGCGGTGTCATGCCATGGATGACCTGCAGGAAATACGGCACGAAGATTTCGGTGGTGATAGCCGCTACCACCAGGCACATCACCGCGTACAGCGCGCCCAGCGGCGTGGCTATCGAGTAGGCGCCGGTCGGCAGCAGCCGCTTTGCGGCGCGCTGGTCCACCGCCGCGATCAGCGCGGCGATCGCCAGTCCGGCGGCGATGCCCGCCAGATTCCAGCGCAGGTCCGTCGACAGGCTGGCCAGCGTGATCGCCAGCACACTGGCCACCAGCAGGCCCAGCGTGGTCACGGGCAGCGGGCTTGGCCGCGAGGCCGGAACCGATTCCTTGCCGCCTACCTTGAGGGCCACGATCGCCGCCAGGGCGGCGGCCACGGGCAACAAGGCCCAGAACGCCAGCCGCCAGTGCCCGGTCTGGGCGAAGACGCCGCCGATGGCGGGGCCGCACAGGGTGGCGACGCCCCACATGCCGGACACCAGGGCCATTGCGCGCGACCAGAGCGGCGCCTCGAATACCAGGCGGATCAGGGCATAGCTGAGCGCAAACAGGATGCCGCCACCCAAGCCCTGGATGCTGCGTCCGGCCAGCAGCGCCGGCATGCTCGGCGCCAGCGCGCACACCACGGAACCTGCGGTGAACACCGCGACGGCGAGCAGGTAGGCCGCGCGCGGCCCCAGCGTTTCGATCAGTCTGGCCGACAGCGCCGACCCGACGATGGAGGTCACGACGAACAGTGTGGTGTTCCAGGCGTAATACTCCAAGCCGCCGATGTCCTTGATGACGCTGGGCAGGATGGTGGTGACGATGTAGACGTTGATGGCGTGCAGCGCCACCCCGCCCGCCAGCGCGATCGAGCGCAGGGCATTGGTCCCATGCAGCAGATCTGCCCAGGACGCGCTTGAAACATGGGTTGTGCCGGTGCTCACGCGGTCTTCCGCCTTCGAGAAAAATTATTTAAACAAGATATTTATTGGATAATACGCATGCCGGCGTGCAACAGCAAACGCTGTGTACGAGCGCCGCAGTCCTCGCCCCGGCGGCGGTCAGCGCTTGAGCAAGCCGCGCAACAGCAGGTCCAGCGCCTGCAAGGCCTGCGCCAGACGCGGGCCGTCCTTGGCGTCCTGCGCGATCCAGAAGGCACTTTCGACCAGGCTGCCGTTGATCAGCCGCGCCAGCGCCTGCGGCGCGGCGGCTTCGATCAGGTCCTGATCCATCATCGTCTGCAACAGCGCGGCGAGGGAAGCAATGCAGTGTTGCTGCGAGCCGTCCGCCGCCCCGCCCAGCACCGCCCGTGCATCTTGCAGCACGATGCGCCGGATCTCGGTTTCGGCCGCCATCTGCAGATACGCGCGGCAGCGTCCCTGCAAGGCGGACCAGGCATCGGGCGCCTGCGCTGCGATGGCCGCCAGGCGCTGGTCCATTTCGCCGTCGATCTGTTCGACCACGGCGGCGAGCAGGCCCTTCTTGTCGCCGAAGTGGTGGTACAGGGCGCCCCGGGTCAACCCCGCCGCCGCCGTGAAGTCGTCCATGGACGTGGCCGCATAGCCGACATCGCGGAAGGCTTGCCGGGCCGTGGCCAACAGTTTCGCGCGGGTGGCTTCGATCATCTCGGCGCGGGAACGCGTCATGCTCTCTCCATGCACATACGATACGTATGTAAATTGACATACGCATCGTATGTGAATACGATGCCGCTGTCCATGGCAATCAAAGGTTTCCGGTGTCGAATCCGTATCGCGAGTTGTTCCAGGCGCCCGGCGCACTGGGTTTTGTCCTGGCCGGCGCCATCGCCCGCCTGCCTTTGCCCATGATCGGCATCGGCATCATCACCATGCTGTCCGAGGTTCGCGGGTCCTACGCGTTGGCGGGCGCCGTCGCCGCCACGTTTGCGCTGGCCACGGCCTTGCTGGCGCCGCGGATTTCCCGCCTGGTGGACCGCCATGGCCAGGGCAGGGTGCTGCCGGTAGCCGCGGGCCTGTGCGTCGCGGGGCTGGTTGGCCTGGCGGCCTGCGTGCAATGGAATGCGCCCGAGTGGACCCTGTTTGTCTTCGCCGCGCTGGCTGGCGCCTTGCCCAGCATGCCGGCGATGATACGCGCGCGCTGGACCGAGATATTCAGGGACCAGCCGCAGTTGCGCACTGCCTGCGCGCTGGAGTCCGTGGCCGACGAGCTGAGCTTCATCGTCGGCCCGCCGCTGGCCGTCGGGCTGAGCGCGCTGTTCTTTCCGCAGGCCGGCCCCTTGTTCGCGGCGCTGCTGCTCGCGGTGGGCGTCGCGGCCTTCGTGCTGCAGCGGGCCACGGCGCCTGCCGTGCGGTTTACGCAGGAAGGGCGTCAGGCGTCGGTGTTGCGCATGCCGCCGATGCGGTCCCTGCTGGCGATGATGGCCGCCATGGGCGTCATCGTCGGCACCATCGACGTCCTGAGCGTCGCCTTTGCCCGGCAGCAGGGCATGCCGGCCGGCGCCAGCCTGGTGCTTTCCGCCTATGCCCTGGGTTCCTGCGTGGCCGGCCTGGTGTTCGGCGTACTGAAGTTCCAGGTGCCGCTGGCCCGCCTGCTGGTGGTCGCGGCGGCGGTCACGGCGTTCACCACGGTTCCGCTGCTGCTGGTGAACGATCTGCTGACCCTGGTGCTGGGCGTGCTGCTGGCCGGCCTGTCGTTCGCGCCGACCATGATCATCGCGATGGCGCTGGTGGAAAGCAGCGTGCCTGGCCATCGCCTGACGGAAGGCCTGACGTGGCTGGTGACTGGCCTGGGTGCGGGCGTCGCGGCGGGCGCGGCGCTGGCGGGCTGGGTGGTCGACCACTACGGCGTGGGCGCGGGATTCTGGACGGCGGTAGGGGCGGGCGCCATCGTGCTGCTGGCCGCCATGCCGGTGGGACGCAGTCCCGTGGCCGGTCGCGCCGGCGCCTGACCAGGCCGGCCGATAGAATGGGGAGTCCGGCGCCCTCACCAGGCGCGCCGCAAGGAGAACCGCATGTCCAGAACAGTCGTCAATCCCGACACCGTGTTCAACACCGTCCAGTATGGATTCAGCCAGGCCGTCATCGTCACGGGGCAGCGCCGCATGCTGCTGTCCGGCCAGGTTGGCGTCGACATCAACGAGCGTACGGCGGGGCCGGGCCTGCAGGAGCAGACCGAAGCCGCGCTGGACAATGTCGAGCGCGTGCTGGCTGCGGCCGGCGGCACTTTGGCGCAGGTGATCATGCTGCGCATCTACATCTGCGAAACGGCCAGGGAAGATCAGGAAGTCATTGCGCAGGCGCTGCGCGACCGCTTCAAGAAAGATCCTCCGCCCTCATCGTGGATCATCGTCAGCGGCCTGTCGCTGCCGGAATGGCTGATCGAGATCGAGGCCGAGGCCATGCTCGACTAGGCGCGCCAGGGCGCCGTTGCAAAGGCGGCGCGCAGATGCGCCAGAAAGCCGGCCGTGCGCGCGGGCAGTTCCTGGCGCGATTTCACCAGGGCCACCACGTCGGCCGACGGCAAGGTCCAGCCGGGCAGCAGCGGCACCAGCGCGCGCGCCTGCAGATGCGTGGCCACATCCCATTCCGAGCGCACGATGATGCCGTGCCCGGCCAGGGCCCACTCCACGGCGGTTTCCCCGGCATTGCTGGACAGCACCGGCGCCACGCGCACCCCCACGGCCGGGCCGCGTCCATGCTTGAAGCGCCACAAGGTCACGTCTTCATCGTTCTCGCGCAGCGCGATGCAGTCGTGCCCGCGCAGGTCCTCGGGCTTGGCAGGAGCGCCGTGGCGCGCCAGGTAGGAGGGCGCCGCGCACAGGATCCGGCGATTGGGCGCCAGCGGGTACGCGACCAATGTCGAATCGCGCAGCTCGCCGATGTGAACCATCACATCCCAGTCATCGGAAGCCAGCCGCGGCGGCCCGTCGGATAGCGTCAGGCTGGCGGTCACGTCCGCGCTTTGGCTGCGGAACTCGGCGACCAACCCAGCGATGTAGCGCTGCCCGAATCCTAGCGGCGCGACCACGCGCAGATGGCCTGCCACCACGCCCCTGCGGCCTGCCAGTTCGTCGGCCAGGTCGCCCAGTTCGCCGCAGATCTGTTCCGCCCGCAGCGCCAGCAGCCTGCCTTCGTCGGTCAGCGCGGTGCCGCGTCCCGAACGGTTGACCAGCCTGACCCCCAGCCGTTTTTCCAGCGTATGCAGTCTTTGGGTGACTGCGGGCGGCGTGACATCCAGCGCGCGCGCCGCTTCGGCCAGCGAGCGGGTGGCGGCCAGGCTAAGGAAGAAACGCAGGTCTTCAGTCGTAATCATGCAGGCATGGATTAATGGATGATTAAGTCTAGATTAAACACGCGGAACCGCCGCCGCGCCATACTTCAGCCATTCCCCGATACGCCATGCCGAGAACGCCATGAACCAGAACGCCACGCCTTCCTCCCTCGAGACCCTGGATACCCCGTGCCTGCTGCTCGACGAGACGCGCATGATGCGCAACATCGATCGTCTGAATGCGCTGATGGCCGGGCACGGGGTGCAACTGCGTCCGCACCTGAAGACGCCCAAATCGATAGATGTCGCGCGCCGGCTCATGTCTACACCCCAGGGGCCGGCCGCCGTGTCCACGCTGCAGGAGGCCGAACAGTTCGCGGCTGCCGGCGTCACCGACCTGCTGTACGCCGTGGGCGTGTCGCCAGCAAAGCTGGACCGCGTGCTGGCGCTGCGCCGCCGCGGCGTGGATCTCACCGTGGTGGTGGACAGCCTCGAAGCGGCGCGCGCCGTCGCCCAGCGGGGGAGGGATGCTGGCGACGCCATCCCGGCACTGATCGAGATCGACTGCGACGGCCATCGCGCCGGGGTGCAGCCGGGTAATACGGCACAGTTGCTGGCGATTGCGCGCGTCCTGCATGAGGACGGCGCGTGCCTGCGCGGCGTCATGACGCACGCCGGCGAGTCGTACGGCTGCGATAGCGTCGACGCCATTGCCGACATGGCCGAGCAGGAGCGCGTGGCGGCCGTGAGTTGCGCCGAGGCGATCCGCCAGGCTGGCCTGCCATGTCCCGTGGTCAGCGTGGGATCCACCCCCACCGCGCATTTCGCCCGCAAGCTCGATGGCGTGACCGAAGTGCGCGCGGGCGTATACGTATTCTTCGATCTGGTGATGGCCGGGCTGGGCGTGTGTACGGTCGACGACATCGCCGCCACGGTGTTGACGACCGTGATCGGCCATCAGCCGGACAAGGGCTGGATCCTGGTGGATGCCGGATGGATGGCCATGTCGCGCGACCGGGGCACGGCCAAGCAGCGGGTGGACCAACTGTACGGCCTGGTGTGCGACGCCAGCGGCACGGTCTATCCCGACTTGCTGCTGGCCGAGACCAACCAGGAGCAGGGCATCATCAAGGTGCGTCCTGGCAGCGGCGCCGCCTTGCCCGAGCTGCCGCTGGGGGCGAAGCTGCGCATCGTGCCCAATCACGCCTGCGCGACCTGCGCCCAGCATGATGCCTACGAGGTCGTGCGTCCGGATTCGTCCGGGGTGGTGGCGCATTGGGAACGCTTTCGCGGCTGGTAAGCCGCCTTTCACGAGGAGGCATGCATGGATCTCATCCATACGAATCGGGCCACGCCGCCCGCGGGCCATTATTCGCAGGCGGTCCGCGCCAACGGTTTCATATTCGTTTCGGGGCAATTGGGCTTCCTGCCGCCCGCTGCGCCGGGCGCGCGACCAGCGCTGGCCGATGGCGCCGCGGCCCAGACCCGGGAAGCGCTGCGCAGTGTTCGCGCCATACTCGAAGCGGCCGGCGCGTCGCTTGCCGCGGTCGCCAGCGTGACCGTGTACATCCCGGACGTGGCGCTTTGGGACGAGGTCAACCAAGTCTACGAGGAGTGCTTCGGCGCTCACCGGCCCGCGCGGGCCATTGTGCCCACCCGCGAGCTGCACTACGGCGCCCAGGTGGAGATCAGCGTGGTCGCCGTCGCCTAGCCCGCGGCGGACCGCGCAGGCGGACGCCTATAATGCCTGCGCCTCAATACCTTCGGGGGAGACCGTCCGCATGCAGTACGAATACCTGTTCTGGTCCATGGCCGCTATGGTGGCGGCGGCGCTGGCAGGCGGCTCGCTATGCGGGCGCCTGGGCTCCGTCAAGCGGGTGCTGCTGGGGGTTGTCGCGCTGGCCGCGGCGGTGGGCGTGGCGGTGTTCCTGCTGTCCCGCCACGGCGGCTTCAGCGAACTGTCGGCGATGCTGTCGATCGCCGCCTTCATGTTCAGCCTGGTGATCGGCGCCGCCGCATCGCTGCTCACGCGGCGCATACTCTTGCGCCGCTGAGCGCTTCGCGCCTTATTCTTCGGCGTCGAAATCTTCGTCGTCTTCGTCTTCTTCATCCTGTTCCAGGGCGTCGTAGCCCTTCCAGGTGATGCGCCAGCGCGTCGCGCCCGCAGTGGCCGCCGTCTCGCTGATCTGCTTGACCAGGCCCGCGTCTTCCAGCAGGTCGAGGTGATGCGCAATCAGTTGCAGGCCTTGCTCTTCGGGATGCGGCGCCAGGGCCACGTTCTTGATGTCGTGCGTGCTCAGGTTGGGGCCGGGGGCGTCGCGCAGGGCGCCCAGGATAGTGACGACCAGGTCGAAATCGCGTTGCATGTTGTCCACCATTCATTGGGGGTAAAAGACAGGCCGACGATAGCAGAGATCCATTGCCGCGACGCGACAGGGGCCGCAGCCGGGTTACAGTCCAGGGTTCTCGATAACCGATACATGCAGATTCCATGAAGAAACCCGCAGAGCGCGATTGCCTCGCGCTGATCCCCGGCTACACGGGCCAGGCCGCCAAGCTCTTTCTCACGCGCAGCGAGGACGGCCGCATCGAAGGCGTGACCGTGTTCGATCTGCTTGGCCATATCAAGCTGCAGGGCGATGCGGATGCGGCGGCGGCGTGGGTCGGCGACTGGCTGGCCCAGGAGGCCGGCAACCGCAAGGCCCGCCGTACACAGCTCCTGGCCCAGATGTTCGTCTGCAAGCTCGCCGGCGAGGAGAAGGACCGCTTCCTGGCGGCGCAGAAGCCGCTGGTCCGGGTTCTGGCCGATGCCGGGGTGCGGACCCGTTCCGTTGCCGCCACCTCCGGCGCCGCGCGGCAGTCGCTTGGTCCTACTGTCAAGAAGCATTAGCCCAAGGCTGTTATAGTCGCGCCTGGGCGTGCGAGTGCACCTGCAAGGTGCGTGCCCAGGCGGGCAGCGCCCGCAAGTCAAGGAAGAGTGATCATGGAAATAGTAAGTCGGCAGGTTGCCGACGTAGCGGGCGGCGTCGAGCTGCACACCACGCTGGATGGCGAGAGCATCAGCGTCTACGTCCTGGAAGGCGTGGCGGATCTCAATGCGATCGCAGACATCGTGCCGCGTGAAAAAGTCGAAGCAGGGGCTGACATACACGCCTCTAGTGTCGACAATGTTGATAATGCGCAAGAACAGATCGACCAAGTCCTGGAGAATATGAATCCCGGCGACGTGGCGGTTTTCCTTTGCTCGGGTCCCGATGCTTTCGGCGCGGCGCTCGATCTGCTGGGTTTACCTATCGACGAGTAAGCCTGGCGGCAAACCAAAGTGCTAGCCCGAACGGCGTATGAAGAAATCCTCGTACGCGGGCAGGCGGCATTTATATAAGCCTAGATTGTTTTTTTATGATGCGTGGGTGTAAACACCTATGCAGGACTTCTTATTGCCTATGAAAATGTGTGGAATCCGCGTGCAGTTTCTCTTTGTTGCATTATTGGCACGCATTTTTTAGGATTATGTTGACTTGTGAGGGGAACCTAACGATAGTGTCGGCACACGATCACAAGCGTTGCGATTTTCGTTCAGTGCCGTGCCTTTTCCGGCTCAGCGTTATTGTTCTACTGTCCCCTCCTTGATTGATTCGTGACCTCCGGGCATTTGCCCATTATCTCTAGGAAATACAGTATGGAAACCGGCGTCGTTAAGTGGTTCAACTCGGAAAAGGGCTATGGCTTCATCACTCCGGAAGCGGGTGGTAAGGATCTGTTCGCTCACTTCTCCGAAATTCAGGGCTCGGGCTTCAAGTCTCTGGAAGAGAACCAGCGCGTCAGCTTTGTGACGGCCAACGGCCCCAAGGGCCCGCAAGCTACGAAGATCCAGGTCCTGTAAGGGTCTGAGTTTTCGATAGAAGCCCCCTCGTGGGGCTTTTTTGTTTTCTGCCGCAGCGTTCCTAAACATGGAAAGTATCGCTGCGCTTGTAATCTCAGGGTAATCCCTAGAGTGCGTTATTCAGGTTTCCAAGTCACACCCGATTCACTCATTCGGTGTATGGATCCTAATATGGTGCGCGTCTCTGTTATTGTCGGCCTTGCTTTCGACTTCAGGATATGCGCGCTCATGACTTCTACCCCCGCCACGCAAATCGTTCCGCAGCCCCACGAGGTGGTGGCGTTCTGGCGCGATGCCGGCCCGCAACAGTGGTTCAACAAGAGCGCGGACTTCGACGCAGCCTTCCGCGCCCGTTTCGAGGCTGCCCACATGGCTGCGGCCGCGCGCCAGTTGGATGCGTGGCTGGACGACGCCACCGGCGCCTTGGCCCTGATGGTCCTGTTGGACCAGTTTCCGCGCAACGCCTACCGGGGGACGGCGCACATGTTCGCTACGGACCCTTTGGCCCAGTACTTCGCCGACCGGGCCATCGCGGCCGGCCATGATCTGGGGGTGGACCCGCAACTGCGTCAGTTTTTCTACCTGCCCTTCGAGCACGCGGAGAACCTCGCCGCGCAAAACCGCGCCGTGGCCTTGATGGAACCATTGGACGCCGACTCGCTGCGCTGGGCGGTCCTGCATCGCGACATCATCAAGCGCTTCGGGCGCTTTCCCCATCGCAATGCAGCGTTGGGCCGGCAAACTACGCAGGCGGAGCAGGAGTTTCTCGATTCCGGCGGGTTTGCGGGGTAGGCGCACCGCGCGCGGCACGTGGGTCCAGGCGCCTTTCCGGCAGCAGGTATCCGCATGTGTCTACGCGTGCCAAGTTGAAAATTCCTGGGCTGCCTGGCGGTGTCAAACCCGCGCCGGCCTTGCTTCTCCGCTGCTTTGGCGGTGCTCCTGAATTTGCGGATGTTTGACGTTTTTCGGGGTTCGCCAATACACTGGGTTCAGCGAGATTTTCAAGCGACGCGGTCTGCGTTTCACTTGTCGCCGTCAGTGGTACTGCGGTTGCTTCCTCTCCCATCCTTGATGATCTGGCGCCCCGCGAGCAATCGCTTTTTCTAGGTTCAAGGACACTCCATGGCAACCGGCATCGTTAAGTGGTTCAACGCCGAAAAGGGTTATGGTTTCATCATGCCCGATGATGGCAGCAAGGATCTTTTCGCTCACTACTCGGAAATCCGCAGCGAAGGCTACAAGTCGCTGCAGGAAAACCAGCGCGTCACCTTTGAGGTCGGTACCGGCCCCAAGGGTCCCAGCGCAAAGAACATCAAGGTAGCGGCCTGACCTTCGCAGGGCAGCGCCCCGGGCCGGCCCGGCGCTCCGCCCAGAAAAAAGCCCCCGCACGCAATGTGCGGGGGCTTTTTTTGTTGCCGGGCGGGCGCGCCTCTGGGGCGCTTGCCGGCGTCAGTGCTTCGCGTGGTTGGCCGGTGGCGTGGCCAGCTTGTCCACCAGCGCAATTCCCAGCGCCGACAGGATGAAGAGGGCGTGGATGATGGTCTGCCACATCACGCCGGCCTCGGAGAAGCGCGCGTTGGGCGTGCCCAGCGTGCCGGCCTCGATGAAGGTGCGCAGCAGGTGGATCGAGGAGATGCCGATGATGGCCATGGCCAGCTTGACCTTGAGCACGCTGGCGTTCACGTGGCTGAGCCATTCCGGCTGGTCCGGGTGGCCTTGCAGGCGCAGGCGGGACACGAAGGTTTCGTAGCCGCCCACGATCACCATGACCAGCAGGTTCGAGATCATCACCACGTCGATCAGGCCCAGCACGATCAGCATGATCTCCATTTCGCCGAAGCTGCTGGCGTGCGTCACCAGGTGCCAGAGCTCTTTCAGGAACAGCATGACGTAGACGCCTTGCGCGACGATCAATCCCAGGTACAGGGGCAGTTGCAGCCAGCGCGAGCTGAAGATCAGGCTGGGCAGCAGGCCCAGGCGGGGAGGGGTGTTGGAGATCATTTGGGTGCGAGCCCTATGGTGTGTGCGAAAAAATGGCGGGCGCAATTCTATCAACGCCGCGTTGCCGCAGATATCAGTTTCTTTGAGAGGGTCTGATCCAAGGGAATACCCGCTAGCACGATTGCGCAAATCCTGTTCGGGTTTTATGTAAGGAAAACTGGCATTTGCGAAACTGTGTGGCGAAACGCTTGGTGCGCATTGGTCGTATATAGAATTGCGGCCTCGTTCGCATAGAGCCAGTAAAGAGGAGTTTGTTCCCATGAAGATCCGCTACACCGTCGCCGCCCTGGGCGTTGCGCTCGCCCCTTTCTCCGCCTCCCACGCTTTGGACATCGGCGGCCTGGTCGGCGCCGGCAGCAAGGTCGTTCAAGCTGCCACGCTGAGCGATGCCGAGATCAAGACCCTGTCGGACAAGGCTTGCGCGCAGAGCGATTCCCAGGAAAAGATCGCCGCTCCCGGCAGCAAGTACGACGCCCGTCTGCAGAAGATCGCCAAGCAACTGGGCGGCACGGTCAACGGCCAGAAGGCCAGCTACAAGGTCTACATCACCAAGGACGTCAACGCCTGGGCCATGGCCAACGGCTGCATCCGCGTCTACAGCGGCCTGATGGACATGATGACCGACGATGAGGTGATGGGCGTGGTGGGCCACGAAATCGGCCACGTCGCGCTGGGCCACAGCAAGAAGGCGATGCAGACCGCCTACACCGTTTCCGCCGCGCGCGATGCCGCCAATGCGGCAGGCGGCGCCACCGTGGCCGCGCTCAGCTCGTCGCAACTGGGCGACCTGACCGAGAAGTTCATCAACGCGCAGTTCTCGCAGTCGCAGGAAAGCGCCGCCGACGATTACTCGTTCGACCAGCTGCAGGCCAAGGGCTTGAACACCCGCGGCCTGGTGACCGCGTTCCAGAAGCTGGCTGAGCTGGACGGCGGCAAGAGCGACATGATGAGCTCGCATCCGTCCTCGGCCAAGCGCGCGCAGCACATCGAAGAGCGCATCGCCAAGGCCAAATAAGGCTTTCTGGCTGACGTATATTCTCCCGTCCCGGGTGGAAAACGGGGCGCGAGTATCCGGACTTATCCGGGTGCTCGCGCCCCTTTGCGTCAGGGGACCGGAAGTTTCCGGTAAAATGCCCCGTTTATCCGCCCGTCATCTCTTTATCTCTCGGAAAATAGGTCTTTTAATGCAGCCTGTGGTTGAAACCCTCTCCGGCCTGGAGCGCCGTGTTGATCTGGCCGTCTCGGTGGCCGACGTCGAAAAGGAAGTCCAGGCGCAATTGAAGCGCGTGGCCCGGACCGCCAAGGTCCCCGGCTTCCGTCCGGGCAAAGCTCCGCTCGCCATGCTCGAGCGTAGCCATGGCCCCGGCATCCGCTACGACGTGATCAATAGCCAAGTTGGCCGTGCCTTTGAACAAGCTGTCGATGGCGCCAAGCTGCGCGTCGCCGGCGCCCCGAACCTCGAGCCCAAGACTGAAGGCGTTGCCGACGACACGCTGGCGTTCACCGCCACGTTCGAGGTCTACCCCGAAGTCGCCGTGCCGGATCTGTCGGCCCTGGCCGTCACCCGCTACGAAACGGCCGTCACCGACGCCGAAGTGCAGCAGACCCTGGACGTCCTGCGCAAGCAGCGCGCCACGTTCGAAGCCCGTGAAGGCCGCGCCTCGCAAGACGGCGACCGCGTCACGCTGGACTTCGCCGGCACCATCGACGGCGTGCCGTTCGAAGGCGGCAAGGCCGAAGCCTTCCCGTTCGTGCTGGGCCAAGGCCGCATGCTGCCGGAATTCGAAGAAGCCGCCCGCGGCCTGAAGGCTGGCGAAAGCAAGGTCTTCCCGCTCAAGTTCCCCGATGACTACCAGGGCAAGGAAGTTGCCGGCAAGACCGCCGAATTCACCATCACCGTCAAGGAAGTGGCTGAAGGCGTGCTGCCCGAACTGAACGGCGAATTCGCCAAGTCCCTCGGCCAGGCCGAAGGCGACATCGAAAAGCTGAAGGCCGACATCCGCAGCAACATCGAGCGCGAAGTCAAGGTCCGTTCGGCTGGCCGCACCAAGTCCAGCGTCATGGACGCCCTGGTCGAAGCCGGCAAGTTCGACGTGCCGAAGGCCCTGGTCGACAACGACGTGCAAGGCCGTGTCGCCGCCGCCCGCGAAGAGCTGAAGCAGCGCGGCATCCCCAACGCCGAATCCGTGCCGATCCCGGCCGAAGCCTTCGCCACCGAGTCCGAACGCCGCGTGCGCCTGGGCCTGCTGGTGTCGGAACTGGTCAAGCAAGCCCAGCTGCAAGCCAAGCCCGAACAAGTCCGTGCGCGTATCGAAGAGTTCGCCGAGAACTACGAACAACCCGCACAGGTTGTCAGCTATTACCTGGCCGACCGCCAGCGTCGTGCTGAAATCGAGGCTATCGTGCTGGAAGACAATGTCGTCGCGCACGTGCTTGAAAAGGCCAAGGTCACCGAAGAGAAGGTGCCTTTCGATCAGTTGATGGGGATGGCGTAACACTATGCAGAGATTCACCGATTTCTATGCGGCAATGAATGGCGGGTCTTCGGTGACCCCCACCGGCCTGGGCTACATTCCCATGGTGATCGAGCAGTCGGGGCGCGGCGAACGCGCCTACGACATCTATTCGCGTCTGCTCCGCGAGCGGCTCATTTTCCTGGTGGGTCCGGTCAATGACGCAACGGCCAACCTGGTCGTGGCGCAGTTGCTGTTCCTGGAATCGGAGAATCCTGACAAGGACATTTCCCTGTACATCAACTCGCCCGGCGGGTCGGTGTATGCGGGAATGGCCATCTTTGACACCATGCAATTCGTCAAGCCGGACGTGTCCACCCTTTGCACCGGCCTGGCGGCCAGCATGGGCGCGTTCCTGCTGGCGGCAGGCAAGAAGGGCAAGCGCTTCACGCTGCCCAACTCGCGCATCATGATCCACCAGCCCTCGGGCGGCGCCCAGGGGCAGGCTTCGGACATCCAGATCCAGGCTCGCGAGATCCTGGACCTGCGTGAACGCCTGAACCGCATCCTGGCCGACAATACCGGCCAGACCATGGAACGCATCGGCATAGACACGGAGCGTGACAACTTCATGTCGGCCGAAGATGCGGTATCGTATGGACTGGTGGACAAGGTTATGACCTCCCGCTCGGAAGGCTGACTTCCCGGTTGACCCGAACCCGCTGCCACCACGTTTGAGTAAGCGCATGCGCTAGGCCTTTAGCCGGCCTGGCGCATCTTTACCTGAGATACGAACATATATGCCTGAAAAAAAGGGATCGGCAGACGCAAAAGTGCTGCATTGCTCGTTTTGCAATAAAAGCCAGCATGAAGTCCGCAAGCTGATCGCGGGTCCGTCGGTATTCATCTGCGATGAATGCATAGATCTTTGCAACGACATCATCCGCGAGGAGGCGCAAGCCACCGCGCGCGCGGCGATTCGTTCCGAACTGCCCACTCCGGCTGAAATCAAGACCTTCCTCGACCAGTACGTCATTGGGCAGAACTCGCCCAAGCGCATGCTGGCCGTGGCCGTCTACAACCATTACAAGCGCATCCGCCACGGCGAGATCAAGGGCGACGAAGTCGAGCTCTCCAAGAGCAACATCATGCTGATCGGCCCCACCGGGTCGGGCAAGACGCTCCTGGCCCAGACGCTGGCGCGCATGCTGAACGTGCCCTTCGTCATGGCCGACGCCACCACGCTGACCGAAGCCGGTTATGTGGGCGAAGACGTCGAGAACATCATTCAGAAGTTGCTGCAGAACTGCAACTACGAAGTGGAAAAGGCGCAGCGCGCCATCATCTACATCGACGAAATCGACAAGATTTCGCGCAAGTCCGACAACCCGTCCATTACGCGCGACGTATCGGGCGAGGGCGTGCAGCAGGCCCTGCTGAAACTGATCGAAGGCACGGTCGCCTCGGTGCCCCCGCAGGGCGGCCGCAAGCACCCGAACCAGGACTTCGTCCAGGTCGACACGACCAACATCCTGTTCATCGTGGGCGGCGCCTTCGACGGACTGGAAAAGGTCATCCGCGACCGCACCGAGAAATCGGGCATCGGCTTTTCGGCCTCGGTGCGCGCCAAGTCGGAGCGCGGCGTGGGCGAACTGTTCTCCGAAGTCGAACCCGAAGACCTGATCAAGTTCGGCCTGATCCCCGAACTGGTTGGCCGTCTGCCGGTGGTCGCCACCCTGGACGAGCTGGACGAAGCGGCCCTGGTGCAAATCCTGACCGAGCCCAAGAACGCCTTGCTCAAGCAGTTCCAGAAGCTGTTCGCCATGGAAGGCGCCGAGCTCGACGTGCGTCCCGCCGCCCTGAAGGCGATCGCCCGCAAGGCGCTGCGCCGCAAGACGGGCGCGCGCGGTCTGCGTTCCATCATCGAGCAGGCCCTGCTCGACACCATGTATGACCTGCCTTCCCAGGGCAACGTCAAGCGCGTGGTGCTGGACGAGAACGCGATCGAAGGCGAGGGCAAGCCATTGCTCATCTACGCCGACGAGGACGCGGCTTCAGACAAGCCAGAGCGCGGAGAAGTCCGCGACGCCGCAGCCTGATATTTCAAAAAAGCCCGTTCCTGTAACGGGTTTTTTTGCCTAAGGCGCATTCCCGGGTGCAAACACGCTTTTCCTGCAGGCGCGACGCTTGCATACTGAGGGTGCCGCCCCGCGGTTTTTTTCAGCCTTTGGGGGATCCAGGCGCCGAGATCTTGAATTTTCGGCTATTGTTCCCATAACAGACGTAACCGACGTGGATTGTCCGGGTATACCCAGGCCTCCCGTCCCCGATACGCCGAGTCATACCGAGGAACCTCCTATGTCTGCCAGCCAGACCCTGCCTTCCGACCCGATCGACCTGCCCCTGCTTCCACTGCGCGATGTCGTGGTGTTTCCGCACATGGTCATCCCGCTGTTCGTCGGCCGTCCGCGCTCTATCCGCGCGCTCGAGGTTGCGATGGAAGCGGGCAAGAGCATCATGCTGGTGGCCCAGAAATCCGCCGGCAAGGATGATCCCACCCCCGAAGACGTCTACGAGATCGGCTGCGTAGCCGGCATCCTGCAGATGCTCAAGCTGCCCGACGGCACCGTCAAGGTGCTGGTCGAAGGCACCCAGCGCGCCCGCATCAACAGCATCGAAGATGCCGATTCGCATTTCACCTGCCAGGTGTCGCCGATCGAACCGGACGCCATGCAAGGCTCCGAGACCGAAGCCCTGCGCCGCGCCATCGTCGCGCAGTTCGAGCAGTACGTAAAACTGAACAAGAAGATCCCCCCGGAGATCCTGACCTCGCTGGCTGGCATCGATGATGCCGGACGCCTGGCCGACACGATCGCCGCGCATCTTCCCTTGAAGCTCGAGCAGAAGCAGAAGATGCTCGAGATCGTCGGCACCTCCGAGCGCCTCGAAGGTCTGCTCACGCAACTCGAAACCGAAATCGACATCCTCCAGGTCGAAAAGCGGATTCGCGGCCGCGTGAAGAAGCAGATGGAAAAGAGCCAGCGCGACTACTACCTGAATGAGCAGGTCAAGGCCATTCAGAAGGAGTTGGGCGAAGGCGAAGAGGGCGCGGACATCGAAGAGCTCGAAAAGAAGATCATCGCTGCCCATATGCCCAAAGAGGCGCGCAAGAAGGCCGATGCCGAGCTCAAGAAGCTCAAGCTCATGTCGCCCATGTCGGCCGAAGCCACCGTGGTGCGCAACTACATCGATACGCTCATCAACCTCCCCTGGAGGAAGAAGAGCAAGATCAACAATTCCATCAGCAACGCCGAAACGGTGCTGGACAACGACCACTACGGTCTGGAAAAGGTCAAGGAACGGATCCTGGAATACCTTGCCGTGCAACAGCGCGTGGACAAGGTGAAGGCGCCGATCCTGTGCCTGGTCGGCCCTCCGGGCGTGGGCAAGACCTCGCTCGGCCAATCGATCGCCAAGGCGACGAACCGCAAGTTCGTGCGCATGGCGCTGGGCGGCGTGCGCGACGAAGCCGAAATCCGCGGCCACCGTCGTACGTACATCGGCTCCATGCCGGGCAAGATCGTCCAGAACATGTCGAAGGTCGGCGTGCGCAATCCCTTGTTCCTGCTCGATGAAATCGACAAGCTGGGCATGGATTTCCGCGGCGATCCCTCGTCGGCGCTGCTCGAGGTGCTGGACCCGGAACAGAACCACACGTTCCAGGACCACTACATCGAAGTCGACTTCGACCTGTCCGACGTCATGTTCGTGGCTACCAGCAACACGCTGAATATTCCGCCGGCGCTGCTGGACCGCATGGAAGTGATCCGCCTGTCGGGTTACACCGAGGAAGAGAAGATCCACATCGCCCGCGACCATCTGCTGCCCAAGCTGATGAAGAACAACGGCGTGAAGGATAGCGAACTCACGGTCGACGACAGCGCGCTGCGCGACATCGTGCGCTACTACACCCGCGAAGCCGGTGTGCGTGCGCTCGAACGCGAAGTGGGCAAGATCTGCCGCAAGGTCATCAAGCAGTTGCTGACCCAGAGCGACCGCGCCAAGGCCGAAGGCAAGACCGCCGAGGTCAAGCCGGTCAACGTCACGGGCGACAACCTGAGCGATTTCCTGGGCGTGCGCCGTTACGCCTTCGGCATGGCCGAAAAGGAAAACCAGATCGGTCAGGTGACGGGTCTGGCCTGGACGGAAGTTGGCGGCGACCTGTTGACGATCGAAGTCGCGGACATGCCGGGCAAGGGCGTCATCCAACGCACCGGTTCGCTGGGCGACGTGATGAAGGAGTCGGTCGAGGCGGCCCGCACCGTGGTGCGTTCCCGCGCCCGCCGTCTGGGCTTTGCCGACAGCGTCTTCGAAAAGCACGACATGCACGTGCACGTGCCGGAAGGCGCCACGCCCAAGGACGGTCCGTCCGCGGGTATCGCGATCACCACGGCCATGGTGTCGGCCTTGTCGCGCATCCCGGTGCGCGCCGATGTCGCCATGACCGGCGAGATCACGCTGCGCGGCGAAGTCCTGCCCATCGGCGGCCTGAAGGAAAAGCTGCTGGCGGCTCACCGTGGCGGTATCAAGACGGTCTTGATCCCGGAAGAAAACGTCAAGGATTTGGCGGAGATCCCGGACAACGTCAAGAACCACCTTGAGATCGTGCCGGTGCGCTGGATCGACAAGGTGCTGGAACTGGCGCTGGAGCGCCTGCCGGAGCCCCTGGCCGAGGAAGAAGCGGTCAAGGAACCCCTGGTGGCCAAGCCTGCCGAACCTGGTTCGACCGACCCGGTGCTCAAGCACTGATGGACACCGGGAGGGACGCCGCCGGTAAGCGGCGCCCCTTCTGGATCAAGCTTCCAACAAAAAACCCCGTCAATTTCTTGGCGGGGTTTTTTTCATGCCGCGCGCAAACGCGGGAGTAGTGGGGGGGCTAGTGCAGCGCGTGCGTGCGGATCAGGCCCACCGCGATGCCTTCCAACGCGAAATCCTGGCCGGCTTCGACCACGATGGGTTCGAAGTCGGGGTTTTCGGGCAGTAGTTCGATGTGGCCGTTCTGACGCTGCAAGCGCTTGACCGTGACGTCGTCGCCCAGGCGGGCCACCACGATCTGGCCGTTGCGGGCTTCCGAGGCTTTCTTTACGGCGAGCAGGTCGCCTTCCAGGATGCCGGCGTCACGCATGCTCATGCCGCGCACCTTGAGCAGGTAGTCGGGCGTCTGGGCGAACAGGTTGGGATCGACGCCGACCTCGCGTTCGACGTGCTCGGCAGCCAGGATGGGGCTGCCTGCGGCCACGCGGCCGACCAGCGGCAGCAGCAACTGCGCCAGGCCCGGCATGGGCAGCGAGCTTTGCGTGGGAGCAGGGGAGGTGTCTTTCAGGCGGATGCCGCGGGACGCGCCGGCCGTCAGTTCGATGGCGCCCTTGCGGGCAAGCGCCTTGAGGTGATCTTCCGCCGCGTTGGGGGAACGGAAACCCAGGGCCAGGGCAATTTCGGCACGCGTCGGCGGGAAGCCGGTGCGAGTGACGGTCTGCCTGATGAGATCCAGGATTTGTTGTTGGCGATCAGTGAGTTTGCTGGCCATGGCGATGATCCGGTGCTAGCGGACTGTACATATATACAGCGCCATTCTGGGGGACGCAGCGCAAAAAAGCAAGCCGGTCCGGACCAAAAGAACAAGCCGGTCTGGACCAAAAGAAAAACGGGACCCGAAGGTCCCGTTCCTGACGGCAGGCCCGCGTGGGCCTGCGCGCTGCAAATGGCTTACAGCACGGCCGCGATGCCCTTGGCGACCTTGTCGATGTTGCCGCTGTTCAGCGCGGCCACGCAGATGCGGCCGCTGGAGACGGCATACACGCCATGCTCTTCGCGCAGGCGATCCACTTGCGCCGCGGTCAGGCCCGAGTACGAGAACATGCCGCGTTGCTGCAGCACGAAACTGAAGTCCTGCTTGCCGCCGTGTTCCTTGATCTTGTCGACCAGTTGCTTGCGCATCAGGCGGATGCGGTCGCGCATGCCGGCGAGTTCCTCTTCCCACATCGCGAAGAGTTCAGGCGTGTTCAGGACCGTCGACACCACCGTGCCGCCATGGGTGGGCGGGTTGGAGTAGTTGGTGCGGATCACGCGCTTGAGCTGGCTCAGCACGCGGGTGGCTTCGTCCTTGCTGCCGGCGACGACCGTCAGCGCGCCGACGCGCTCGCCGTACAGCGAGAACGACTTCGAGAACGAGGAGCTGATGAACATGGTCAGGTCCAGATCGGCAAACATGCGCACGACCGAAGCGTCTTCGGTCAGGCCGTCGCCGAAGCCCTGGTAGGCGATGTCCAGGAACGGGACCAGATTGTTTTCCTTCACGACGGCCGCGATCTGCTTCCACTGGTCGGCGGTGGGGTCCACGCCGGTCGGGTTGTGGCAGCAGGCATGCAGCACGACGACGGTCTTGGCCGGCGCGGCCTTCAGGTCGGCCAGCATGGCATCGAAGTTCAGGCCGCGGGTGGCGGCGTCGTAGTACGAATAGGTACCGACTTCGAAGCCGGCGCGCTCGAACAGGGCGCGGTGGTTTTCCCAGCTGGGGTCGCTGATCAGGACCTTGGAGGTCGGCAGCAGCTGGCGCAGGAAGTCAGCGCCGATCTTCAGCGCGCCGGTGCCGCCCAGGGCCTGAGTGGTCAGCACGCGGCCGGCGGCGGCCAGCGCGGAATCCTTGCCCAGCAGCAGGGCTTGCGCGCCGTTGTTGTAACCGGCGATGCCTTCGATCGGCAGGTAGCCGCGGGCGGCGGCGGCTTCGATGCGGGCGGCTTCGGCCTTGCGGACCGCGCCCAGCAGGGGGATGCGACCCTGATCGTCGTAGTACACGCCCACGCCCAGATTGACTTTACCGGGACGCGTATCAGCGTTGTATTGTTCGTTCAGGCCAAGAATGGGGTCGCGCGGGGCGAGTTCGACGGAATCGAAAAGGGTGCTCATGGGAGTCTGATGAGGTGGGTGGACGCAGTACAGGCTGCTGTGGATAATGAGGGGTTTACCCTGGAAGAGTCTAGCATGCCTAAGAGCGCAATAGACCCGATTACGGCGGGGGCCGCAGCGAACCTGGCGGCCGATCCCGCGGCGGCATCGGCCGTGGCGGATCCGTCCGCGCCAGGCCCTGGATTCATCGATTTCCCGGGCAGCCCGTTTCATCTGTACCAACCCTATCCGCCGGCGGGCGATCAGCCCACCGCCATCGAGGGGTTGACCCAGGGGGTCGAAGACGGCCTGATGTTCCAGACGCTGTTGGGCGTGACGGGCTCCGGCAAGACCTACACCATGGCCAACGTCATCGCCCGCATGGGGCGCCCGGCGCTGGTACTGGCCCCCAATAAGACCCTGGCCGCCCAGCTGTACGCCGAAATGCGGGAGTTCTTCCCGAAGAACGCCGTCGAGTACTTCGTTTCGTACTACGACTACTACCAGCCCGAGGCGTACGTCCCCACGCGCGACCTGTTCATTGAAAAGGATTCGTCCATCAATGAGCACATCGAACAGATGCGCTTGTCGGCGACCAAGAGCCTGCTGGAACGCCGCGACACCATCATCGTGGGCACCGTGTCCTGCATCTACGGTATCGGCAACCCCGGCGACTACCACGCCATGGTGCTGATCCTGCGCGCTGGCGACCAGATCTCGCGCCGCGAGATCCTGGCCCGCCTGGTCGCCATGCAGTACACCCGCAATGACGCCGAGTTCACCCGCGGCGTCTTCCGGGTGCGTGGCGAGACCATCGACATCTTCCCGGCGGAAAGCCCGGAACTGGCGCTGCGCCTGACGCTGTTCGACGACGAGATCGAAAGCCTGGAGCTGTTCGATCCGCTGACCGGCCGCATCCGCCAGAAGCTGCCGCGTTTCACTGTCTACCCCGGTTCGCACTACGTCACGCCGCGCGACACCGTGCTGCGCGCCATCGAGACCATCAAGGAAGAGCTGCGCGAACGGGTCAAGCGCTTCGTCGACGACGGTCATCTGGTCGAAGCCCAGCGGCTGGAGCAGCGCACCCGTTTCGACCTGGAAATGCTGCAGGAGCTGGGCTTCTGCAAAGGCATCGAAAACTATTCCCGCCACCTGTCGGGCGCGGCGCCGGGCGAACCGCCGCCCACCCTCATCGACTACCTGCCGTCCGATGCGCTCATGTTCATCGACGAAAGCCACGTCACCATCGGCCAGTTGGGCGGCATGTACCGGGGCGACCGGGCGCGCAAGGAAACGCTGGTGCAGTACGGTTTCCGCCTGCCGTCGGCCCTGGACAACCGGCCGCTGAAGCTCGAGGAATTCGAGGCCCGGATGCGCCAGTGCGTGTTCGTGTCGGCTACGCCGGCCGCCTACGAGAAAGAGCACACCGACAATGTGGTGGAGCAGGTGGTCCGGCCTACGGGCCTGGTGGACCCGCTGGTCCAGGTCTTGCCCGCCCGCACCCAGGTCGACGATCTGCTCGGGCAGATCAAGGCGCGCGTGGCGCAAGCGGAGCGCGTGCTGGTCACCACCCTGACCAAGCGCATGGCGGAGGATCTCACCGACTTCCTCAGCGAGCATGGCGTGCGCGTGCGCTACCTGCATTCGGATATCGACACTGTCGAACGTGTCGAAATCATCCGCGACCTGCGTCTGGGCACCTTTGACGTGCTGGTGGGGATCAACCTGCTGCGCGAAGGGCTGGATATTCCCGAAGTGTCGCTGGTGGCGATCCTGGACGCCGACAAGGAAGGCTTCCTGCGTTCGGAGCGCAGCCTGATCCAGACCATCGGGCGCGCGGCGCGCAACCTCAATGGCCACGCCATCCTCTATGCGGACCGCATCACCGATTCAATGCAACGCGCCATGGAGGAAACCGAGAGGCGGCGTGCCAAGCAGCTGAAATTCAATGCCGACCATGGCATTACCGCCCGGGGCGTGCAAAAGGCCGTGCGGGAACTGATCGATGGCGTTGTCGCTCCAACCCAGCACGATGCGCTCGAGGCCGCGGTTCCGGCCGAGTTCCTGAAGGACGAAAAGGCCCTGGCTCGCGAGATCAAGCGCCTGGAAAAGCTGATGATGGATCATGCCCGAAACCTGGAGTTCGAACAGGCTGCCGCGGCGCGCGATGCGCTGACCGCGCTGAAGCAGCGCGTGCTGCTGGATGGGGCGGTGTAGCGGCGAAATCATGTCTGAATGTTTCTATATGCTGACAGGCGGCTGAATATGCCGGAAATCTGCTGCGTTGCAATCAGGCTGCCACGATTCGTCCGAATATCCGGATTCAGTGTTCACAGGCTGGATCCGGATTTCTTCCTAAGTATTTGATTTTATTTACTAAATATCGGGGTCGTATTTGCCCGATCCGAATCCCGCAGACGCAAAAAAAGCTTGCCTTATCTCGGGTTTTCCCGCACACTTACTTCCATGATGACCAAGGTACTTTTCGTTTGCATGGGCAATATCTGTCGCTCGCCGAGCGCAGAGGGCGTGTTTCGCCATTTGGTGAACGACGCGGGTTTGGGCGATGTGGTTCGCATCGACTCCGCGGGCACGCACGCGTTTCACATCGGCGAGGCGCCTGATGCCCGGGCGCAGGCCGCAGCGCGCAAGCGCGGCTACGAGATCACGCACTGCGAAGCGCGTCAGGTCACCGCGGAAGATTTCCGCGATTTCGACCTGATCCTCGCCATGGACTGGGACAATCTGTCCGCCATGCAGCAGCAGTGCCCCAAGGCCTACCAGCACAAGCTGATGCTGCTGATGCGCTTTGCCAATGAGTTCGAAGAGGCCACCGTGCCCGATCCGTACTATGGCGGCGCCGACGGTTTCGGCAAGGTCCTGGACTACCTGGAAGACGCCTGTCAGGGCGTCCTCGAGCTGGTGCGCAAGCGCGCTACCCAGTACCAGGCGGCTTGATCCGCTTTTGCCGCAGGGCTGCCCGCCGGGCGGTTCTCGGAGGTGCTTGGCAGTAAAAGACCGCGCGAATGCGCGGTTTTTTCTAGCCGGGAGCCATACCAAATTAGTCGGGAATAGGCTATACTTGAGGCAATTACTCGGGTATTGACCGCTGGATTCGCCTGCGGCCATTGCCGAATCACTGGGAACCTACCATGCGGCTAACTACCAAGGGGCGTTTCGCCGTGACTGCCATGATCGATCTGGCTATGCGGCAGCATAGCGGTCCGGTCACTCTTGCGGCCATCAGCCAGCGTCAGAACATTTCGCTGTCCTATCTGGAACAACTGTTCGGGAAACTGCGTCGCCACGAACTCGTGGACAGCGTGCGCGGCCCCGGGGGCGGCTACTCGCTCGCGCGCCTCGCCCGCAACGTTACCGTTGCCGACATCATCTTCGCCGTCGATGAACCCCTGGACGCCACCAGCTGCGGCGGCAAGCGGGACTGTACGAGCGGCAACGACGGCAAGCCGGGCAAGTGCATGACGCACGAACTCTGGGCTACGTTGAATCGCAAGATGGTGGATTACCTGGATTCGGTGTCCCTGCAGGATCTCGTCGATCAGCAGCGCGTGCGCCAATTGCAGGAAGCCAACAATCAAGCGCAGGCTTGCGCGGTGCGCGTGAACCGGGTGGGGGGCGCCAACAACGCCGCCAACGCCCCGGCCGCGACCGTCGCCGCCAACGCCACCGTATAAGCAGTATCAGGAGTTGTAGAAATGACCACCCGCCCGATCTATCTGGATTATTCCGCCACGACGCCCGTCGACCCCCGCGTCGTGGACAAGATGGTGCCCTGGCTGTACGACAACTTCGGCAACCCGGCATCCCGCAGCCATGCGTTTGGCTGGGAATCCGAGGAAGCCGTTGAACGCGCCCGCGAAGAAGTCGCCAAGCTGGTGAACGCCGATCCGCGCGAAATCGTCTGGACCTCCGGCGCCACCGAATCCAACAACCTGGCGATCAAGGGCGCTGCCAACTTCTACCAGGAACGCGGCAAGCACATCGTCACCGTCAAGACCGAGCACAAAGCCGTGCTGGACACCTGTCGCGAACTCGAGCGCCAGGGCTTCGAAGTGACCTACCTGGACGTCAAGGACAACGGCCTGATCGACCTGGACACCTTCAAGGCCGCGCTGCGCCCCGATACCGTCCTGGTATCCGTGATGATGGTGAACAACGAAATCGGCGTGATCCAGGACGTGGCAACGCTGGGCGAGATCTGCCGCGAAAAGGGCATCATCTTCCACGTGGACGCCGCCCAGGCAACCGGCAAGGTGGAAATCGACCTGCAAAAGCTCAAGGTCGACCTTATGTCGTTCTCGGCTCACAAGACTTACGGCCCCAAGGGCATCGGCGCGCTGTACGTGCGCCGCAAGCCGCGCATCCGCATCGAAGCGCAGATGCACGGCGGCGGCCATGAGCGCGGTTTCCGCTCGGGCACGCTGGCCACGCACCAGATCGTCGGCATGGGCGAAGCTTTCCGCCTGGCCCGCGAAGAAATGGGCACCGAGAACGAGCGCATCCGCATGCTGCGCGACCGCCTGTGGGCTGGCCTGTCGCAGATCGAAGAGGTCTACCTCAACGGCGACATGGACCAACGCGTTCCGCACAACCTGAATGTCAGCTTCAATTATGTCGAAGGCGAGTCCCTGATCATGGCGATCAAGGAACTTGCCGTCTCCAGCGGCTCGGCCTGCACCTCGGCCAGCCTGGAACCGTCCTACGTGTTGCGCGCCCTGGGCCGCAACGACGAACTGGCGCACAGCTCGATCCGCTTCACGCTGGGCCGTTTCACGACCGAAAAGGAAGTGGACTACGCCATCGAGTTGCTCAAGAGCCGCGTCGGCAAGCTGCGCGATATGTCGCCGCTGTGGGAAATGGCCAAGGAAGGCATCGACCTGAACACCGTGCAGTGGGCTGCGCACTAAGCGCCCGCGCCTTGAAATTCGTGGAGAATTAACATGTCTTACAGCACCAAAGTCCTGGATCACTACGAAAACCCGCGCAACGTCGGTTCGTTCGACAAGTCGGACGAGTCGGTCGGCACCGGCATGGTCGGCGCACCCGCCTGTGGCGACGTGATGAAGCTGCAGATCAAGGTGAACGAAGCCGGCGTGATCGAAGACGCGCGCTTCAAGACCTACGGCTGCGGTTCGGCCATCGCTTCCAGCTCGCTCGTGACCGAATGGGTCAAGGGCAAGACGCTGGACGAAGCGATGAACATCCGCAACACGCAGATCGCCGAAGAACTGGCCCTGCCGCCCGTGAAGGTGCACTGTTCCATCCTGGCCGAAGACGCGATCAAGGCCGCGGTGCAGAACTACAAAGAAAAGCATTCGGCCCCGGCTGAAGCTGCTGTGGCGGGCTGAACATGTCCGTTACCCTGACCCAACAGGCTGCCACCCATATCGGCCGCTACTTGCAGAAGCGCGGAAAGGGTATCGGCTTGCGGCTCGGCGTTAGGACGACGGGCTGCTCCGGCATGGCCTACAAGCTCGAATACGTGGACGACGCGGCAGCGGAAGACGTGGTGTTCGAAAGCTTCGGCGTGAAGGTCTTCATTGACCCGAAAAGCCTGGCCTACCTGGACGGCACCGAACTCGACTACGCCCGCGAAGGCCTGAACGAAGGCTTCAAGTTCCGCAACCCCAACGAAAAGGCGACCTGCGGCTGCGGCGAGTCGTTCACGGTGTAAGTCTTGGCTGGAGACGATCACTTCGGCCTGTTCGGCTTGCCGGCGCGTTTCGATCTGGACGCCCAGGCGCTTGAGTCCGCGTGGCGCACCGTCGCCGCGCAGGTGCATCCCGACCGCTACGCCACTGCCAGCCCCGCGGAACGCCGCGTGGCCATGCAGTGGGCGGCTCGCGCCAACGAGGCCTACCGCCTGTTGCGCGATCCCTTGCTGCGGGCGCGGTACCTGTGCGAGCAGGCCGGCGTGGATCTGCAGACCGAGAGCAACACGGCCATGGACCCCGAGTTCCTGATGCAACAGATGACGTGGCGCGAGATGCTGGAC
Source organism: Achromobacter sp. K91 (assembly GCF_003576205.1). Lineage (NCBI taxonomy): Bacteria > Pseudomonadati > Pseudomonadota > Betaproteobacteria > Burkholderiales > Alcaligenaceae > Achromobacter > Achromobacter sp. K91. The sequence continues at coordinate 248,726 of NZ_QWFB01000012.1, forward strand.
GACGCGCGCGACGACGCCGACGCTCTGGCGGCCTTGCAGGCGGAATTGCAGCAGGCGCGCGCTGCCATGCGCGCCACGCTGGCCCGTCTGCTGGACCAGGACCGCGACTACGCCGCGGCGGGGCTCAAGGTGCGGGAGTGGATGTTCGTGGAGAAGTTGGCGGAAGAACTGGCGCACGCCCAGCCCGCCGCATAGCCCAGGCCGCGCCGGGGCGTCCGCGAGACGGGCGCCGGCACAGCGCCGCCTACTGACCAAAAAAACAGAATCATGGCCTTATTGCAGATATCAGAGCCTGGCGAATCGCCCGCGCCTCACCAGCGCAAGCTGGCGGTCGGGATCGACCTGGGCACCACCAATTCCCTGGTCGCGGCCGTGCGCAGCAGCGTCGCCGAAGTGCTGAGGGACGAGCAAGGCCACGCCTTGCTGCCTTCCGCCGTGCGCTATTTCGCCGGCGGCAAGGTCACCACGGGGCGGGAACCGCTCGCGCAGCAGGCCGAAGATCCTCTGAATACCGTTGTGTCGGTCAAGCGTTTCATGGGCCGTTCGCTGGAAGAGGCGCGCGCCAGCCGCGCGCCGTACGAATTCGTGGACGCGCCTGGCATGGTGCGCATCCGCACCGTCCAGGGCGACCTGAGCCCGGTTGAAGTGTCGGCGCAGATCCTGGCCGTCCTGCGCCAGCGCGCCGAGGACGTGCTGGGCGATGACCTGGTCGGCGCGGTCATCACGGTGCCCGCTTACTTCGATGACGCCCAGCGCCAGGCGACGCGAGACGCCGCGCGTCTGGCCGGCCTGAACGTGCTGCGCCTGCTGAACGAACCCACGGCGGCGGCCATTGCCTACGGCCTGGATAATGCCGCCGAAGGCGTGTATGCGGTGTACGACCTGGGCGGCGGAACGTTCGACGTTTCCATCTTGCGCCTGACCCAGGGCGTGTTCGAAGTCATTGCCACGGGCGGCGATACCGCCTTGGGCGGCGACGACTTCGATGCCTTGATCGTCGATCACGTGGTAGCCGGACTCGCTGCTGGCGAGTTTTCGCCGGCGGACCGCCGCCGCCTGCTGATGGCGGCGCGCGCTGCGCGCGAAGCCTTGTCGGACGCCGATGCGGCCAGCCTGAAGCTGGAATTGTCCGATGGCCGGACCGTGGACACGAACCTGGCGCGGGCGGCATTTGAAGAACTGGCGCAGCCCCTGATCGTGCGCACGCTGGACTGCGCGCGCCGCGCCTTGCGCGACGCCTCGCTGACGCCAGCCGATGTGCGCGGCGTGGTGATGGTCGGCGGCGCCACGCGCATGCCGGTCGTGCGCGCTGCCGTGGGCAAGCTGTTCGGCACGCAACCGCTGACCGACCTCGATCCGGACCAGGTGGTGGCGCTGGGCGCCGCCTTGCAGGCCAATCTGCTGGCGGGCAACCGCGCTCCCGGCGAAGACTGGCTGTTGCTGGACGTGATCCCGCTGTCGCTGGGGCTGGAAACCATGGGCGGCCTGGTGGAGCGCATCATCCCGCGCAACAGCACGATTCCCGTGGCGCGCGCCCAGGAATTCACGACCTTCAAGGATGGCCAGACGGCCATGAGCATCCACGTGGTGCAAGGCGAACGCGACCTGGTCTCCGATTCGCGCTCGCTGGCGCGCTTTGAGCTGCGCGGCATTCCGCCCATGGTGGCCGGCGCAGCACGCATCCGCGTGACCTTCCAGGTGGACGCCGACGGCCTGCTGAGCGTGACCGCGCGCGAGCAGAGCAAGGGCGTCGAGGCTATGGTGTCGGTCAAGCCGTCCTATGGCCTGACCGACGACGAGATCGCGCAGATGCTGGCAGACAGCGTGGCGCAAGCCGACACCGATGCACGCGCCCGCATGTTGCGCGAGCAACAGGTGGACGCGCGCCAGTTGGTCGAGTCGGTGCAGGCCGCGCTGGCCGTCGATGGCGATCTGCTGGACGTCGAAGAACGCAAGCGCGTGGACGAATGCCTGCAGGCTGCCATCGCCGCCCAGGATGCGCAGGACGTGGACACAGTGAAGGACGCGGTCCAGGCCCTGTCGGCCGCGACCGATGATTTCGCTGCGCGCCGCATGGATCGCAGCATCCGCGCCGCGCTGGCGGGCCGCAAACTTGATGAGATTGCCTGATAACACGCTATGCCGAAACTGACTGTATTGCCTCATCCCGACTACTGCCCGGAAGGCGCCGTGATCGAAGACGCGCCCAAGGGCGTGTCGATCTGCCGCGTGCTGCTGGATAACCACATCGACATCGAACACGCATGCGAACTGTCGTGCGCCTGCACGACCTGTCACGTTGTGGTCAAGCAGGGTTATTCTTCGCTGGAAGACGCCACCGACGACGAAGAGGATCTGCTGGACAAGGCCTGGGGCCTGACTCCGACCTCGCGCCTGTCCTGCCAGGCGCTGGTGACCGACGCCGACCTGACGGTCGAGATCCCCAAATACACCATCAACCACGCCAAAGAGGGCCATTGATGAAGTGGACCGACACCTACCAGATCGCCGAGGCTCTGCTCGACGCGCATCCTGACGCGGACCCCAAGACGCTGCGCTTCGTGCAGCTGCGCGAATGGGTCCTGGCCTTGCCGGGCTTCAACGACGACCCCTCGCATTGCGGCGAGAAGATCCTGGAGGCCATCCAGATGGCCTGGATCGACGAGGCGGACTGATCGCCAAACCAGAAACGCTCCCTGCGGGGAGCGTTTTTGTTTTTGAGCGCGGCGGATCCGGGCCAAAGCTGCCGCGGCCATGCCCGCCACGGTATCATCAAGGATCTTCTTGTTGTCCCTACTTGCCTGAGTCCACCGATGCCCGCTGCCCAATTGCGCTTTGGCCTGGCCGCCAACCGGCTGCACCACGAAACTCCCGATGCCGCGCTGTTTACCTGGCTGCGCGCCTGTTCGGGCACGATACGCGAGCTGGGCGTGCAGTTGCACACCGTAGGCCGCACGCACGACGCGATCGTGCGCGAGGGCATGCTGCAGGGCTACGGCGGGTTGATCCGCTATCCGTACGGCCGCGAGGGCGGCCTGATGAAGCTGGTGGCCCGGGTGACGGAAGGGCGTGACGGGCAGGCGCCGTTCGACGGCGCGATCTATCTGATCGATCCCGTCGACCCGTCGTCGATTTTTCCGGAGGCGCTGGCGCTCAAGCGCCAGTGCATCACGCACGGCCGCCCGTTCATCTCGACGCTTGCCGGCGCCATCGAATGGATGGAAGTCGAACGCGTCCACGCCGGCTTGGCGCCGGACGTCTCGGCTTCGCGCCATTTCAACTTCACTGGCCAGACGGTGGCGCTGATTGCCCACGATGCGCTCAAGGACGAGATGGTGGCATTCGCCAGCGAGCATTTCGACGTGCTGTCGCAGTTTGCGCGGCGCGTCGCCACGGGCACCACCGGCAGCCGCTTGAACGAGCTGGCCTGGTCGCGCGGCTGGCCCAAGGATACGCCCTGGGTGCACCGCTACCTGAGCGGGCCGCTGGGCGGCGACGCCCAGATCGCGGAGCTGGTGCTGGAACACCAATGCCAGCGTGTGATCTTCTTCGAGGATCCGCATGTGGCGCGCCAGCACGAGGCCGACATCCAGCTGCTGGAACGCGCGGTGCGGGTGGTGACCGAGTCCGCGACCTGCGCGACTTCGCCGGTAGTGGCGCGGCGCTGGGCGCAGGCGGTGGAAAAGCGCGTCATCTAAGCCTGGCCCGGGTGGGCGGGTCGCCAGGCCGGGAGTCCGTAATGATGCGGCTGACCCGGTCGGCAACGGCGGACGCGGCCATGGACAATGGCAGGACATCGGACCTGCACAGGAACACAGGCCGCGCCAGGCGCGGCTTGACGATGCGATGCAGGAGGACCTCGCCGCGCGCGGCTTCCTGGTGCACCGCCGCGTAAGACAGGATGGTGTGCGCGATGCCAGCCTGCGCCAGTTCGATCAGTTGCGGAATGGCGTTGGCCTCGGCAATGACGCGGAATTCGGCGCGCTCCTGTTGCTGATAGTGGTCCAGCAGGCGGCGCAGGCTGTGCTGGCTGCCGGGCAATACCAGCGGCAATTCGGCGAGCGCGTGCAGATCCATGGCCGGCAGCGCATGTAGCGCGGCTGGGGCCGGCTTTTTGCGCGACTTGGCCGGCGGCGGCGAAACCACGACCAGTTCTTCATCTATCAGGTGCTGGAAGCGCAGGTCGACCGAGGCGTCGTCGCTGAACGTCAGTCCCAGGTCGGCATGGCCGGAACTGACGAAGCCCGGGATGTACCCGGTGCTGGATTCGATGATCTTCAGGTAGACGCCGGGCCAGTGTTCCAGGGAAAAGCGCAGGAGCGGCACAGTGAGCAGCTTGGCCATGGACATGGACATGGCCAGCGAGACGGTCCCGCGCGGTGCGCTGATGTCTTCGCGCACGTCGGCGCGCGCCGCGTCGATGCGGCCGAGAATCTCGCGTGCGTGCGCCAGCATGCGCGATCCCGCGGCCGTTGGCGTGACCCCGCGAGCGCTGCGATGCAACAGCACCACGCCCAGATCCTCTTCCAGATTGCGTATCAGCAGGCTTAGCGCGGGCTGCGCGACGTGCAGCGCGGCCGCGGCGCGGCTGATCGATCCGGTGGAGACCACGGCGACAAAGCATTGCATCGCGCGGATTGACATCGACATGCGTAAACCTCGTGCAGGCAGGCCATCACAAATTTATTATGGCCTGCATATTTAAACGGTATTTCTAATATATCAAGACGCTTCGCATAATGGACGCCATCCCTCTAAGAACACAACGGAGACATCATGGCGTTCCAAAGAATTCTTGCCGCTTGTGCGACTGCGGCGGCGCTGTCCGGCCCGGCGTGGGCCGATACCTGGCCTGCCAAGCCCATTACGTTGGTCGTGCCGTTTTCGGCCGGCGGTCCGACTGATTTCATCGCGCGTCTGGTGGCCGAGCCTCTGGCGCGCGAGTTGGGACAGCAGGTCATCGTGCAGAACAAACCAGGCGCCAGCGGCAACGTCGGCTACCAAAGCGTGCTGAACGGTCCCGCGGATGGCTACACGCTGATGCACAACACGGTGGCCATGCAGGCCATCAATCCGCTGATGTACCCGAGCGCGAAGATGGCTCCGCTGCAGGACTATGTGCCGGTCGGCACGACGGGCGCGATGCCCAATCTGCTGGTGGTCAATCCCGAGCGCACGCCGGTCAAGACCCTGGCCGAGCTGGTCCAGCGCGGCCGCGACATGAAGAACGGGCTCAGCTATGCCACCTTCGGTCCGGGCAGTTCGCCGCATGTCTATGGCGCGTCGTTGCAGCAGCTTGCGGGCTTTCAGGCCGTGGGCGTGGCTTACAAGGGCAGCGCGAACGCAGTGACCGACGTTATCGGCGGACAGGTCGATTTCCTGTTCGACAGCATGTCGACCAGCCTCGGCCAGGTGCAAGGCGGCAGGCTGAGGGCCCTGGCGATTACCGCCGCCGAGCGTTCGCCCTTGCTGCCGGACGTGCCCACGCTGAAGGAAGCGGGCTATCCCAGCCTGGATCTCAAGTTCTGGTTCTCCCTGCAGACTCCCGCGGGCACTCCGCCGGACGTGGTGCGGAAGCTGCGCGAGGCCGTGGCCCGCGTGGTCGCGAGCGATGCCTACCGCAAGGCGATGCAGGAGCGCGGCGCAGAGGCTTTCCAGGTCGCCCCCGCCGAACTGGATGCGTTCTTCAAGCGTGAAACCGCGCAATGGACCCAGGCCGCGCAAACCATCGGCCTCAAGGGCGAGCAGTAATCATGTCGACTGAAGCACGCATGACGCCGTTGAAGAACATCACCGTCCTGGACCTGAGCAAGGTGCTGGCCGGGCCGCTATGCGGCCAGTATCTGGGCGAGTTGGGCGCGCGGGTGATCAAGGTCGAACCCGTGGGCAAGGGCGACGATACGCGCGCCTGGCTGCCGCAGGATGCCGGCCAATCCGCGACTTTCCTGGCGGTGAACCACAACAAGCGCAGCCTGGCCGTGGATCTCAAGACGCCGGCAGGGCGCGCCGTGGTGCACCGCCTCGCGCAACAGTCGGATGTGGTGTTGCAGGGTTTTGGCGGCAAGACCGCCGCGCGCCTGGGCGTGGATTACGAGACGCTCAGCGGGCTCAATCCCCGTCTGGTGTACTGCGAGATATCGGGCTATGGTCGCGAAGGCCCGATGGGCGAGGAGCCGGGCTACGACGTCATGCTGCAGGCCTTCAGCGGCATGATCAGCACCATGGGCGAGCCGGACGGAAATTTCGCGCGCGCCAGCTTCTCGCCTGTGGACCTGGGCACGGGCTCGTTCGCGCTGAGCGGGATTCTGGCCGCGCTGCTGGAGCGCAGCCAGACCGGCAAGGGCCAGTATCTGGACGTTTCCCTATTGGACACCTCGCTCGGCCTGATGTCGTACATGGCGCAGAACTACTGGCGCACCGGCCAGATTCCGCGCCGCATGGGCACGGGCCATCCGGCCATGTGTCCTTATCAGGCATTTCGCGCGGCCGATGGCGACATCATGCTGGGCGTGGGGAACGATGCGCAATGGCAGCGTTTCTGCGCGGTCGCGGGACTGCAGGACCATGTCGATGCGCCCCAATTCGCGACCAACGCCGACCGGGTCCGCCATTTCGCCGAGACGGTCGCGCTGGTCCAGGCGCGCATGCAGACGCGCAGCGTGGCGCAATGGCTGGATGCGCTCAAGCCCGCGGGCATCGCTTGTTCCGCCATCCACACGCTGGACGAGGCGCTGGCGCATCCGCAGGTCGCTGCGCGCGAACTGATCGTCAAGAGTGAGCACAAGGTGCTGGGCGAGGTCCGCAACGTCGGCCTGCCGATACGGTTTGGCCGCCAGCCTCGCCAGGCTGCGCTGCCGGCGCCGGTGCTGGGTGAGCACACTCGCGAAGTCCTGGCCGAGCTGGGCTACGCGCAAGCTGAAATCGAAGCGCTGCTGGCATCGGGCAGCGTGCAAACCCATTCCTGAATGCGAGAAGACAGATGACATTCCTGCGCTATGAAGTCCGCGATCGTATTGCGGAAATCCATATGTGCCATGCGCCCGTCAATGCTCTGGACGAGGACATGCTGGACGCGCTGATCGCCGCGCTGGAACGGGCCAATGCCGATCCCGCGGTGCGCGCCGTGCTGTTGGCCAGCGATTTGCCTGGGCGCTTCTGCGCCGGGCTGGACATGAAGAAGTTGCTGGACAGCTCGCCGGCGCGGATCCACGCGCTGTTGTCCAAGCTGTATATCAAGCTCTACGACACGCAGTTCAACCTGACGAAGCCTTCAATCTCGGTGGTGTCGGGCGCAGTGCGCGGCGGCGGCATGACGGTGGCCATTTCCAGCGACCTGGTGGTGGCCGCGGACACCGCCACTTTCGGCTATCCGGAAATCGATGTCGGCGTCTTGCCGGCGATACATTACGTGCATTTGCCGGGCGTCGTGGGCAAGCACCGGGCGTTCGACCTGCTGTTCACCGGGCGCATCTTCGATGCGCAGGAGGCGCACGGGCTGGGGCTGGTGGCGCGCGTTGCGCCCACGGCGGAATTGCTGGAGCAGGCCCGCCTGCTGGCGCGCTCGCTGGCAGACAAGCCGCCGCAAGTCCTGGCCTTGGGGCGGCGCGCTTTCGTCTACAGCAATGACAACGAGTACCGGCGCAGGGTTGCAACGGCGGTAGAGGTGTTCTGCAACTCAGCCGCCACGTCCGAGGCGCGCGAGGGCCTGAGCGCCTTCGTGCAAAAGCGCGCGCCCGACTGGAGCGGGCTGCGGTGAGGCGGGGTGGAGCCGCCGCCAGACGTACCTTTGGGCCTATTCGCCCTTGAACTGCGGCGTCCGCTTCTCGCGGAATGCCCGCACGCCTTCCGCGAAGTCCGTGCGCGAGGCGCTGTCCAGAAAGCGCGCGGTTTCCTCGGCCAGTTGGGTTTCCAGCGTGGCGTGTTCGGCCGAGCGCAGCAGGTCCTTGGCCCCCGCGATGCCGTGCGGCGCGTGGCGGGCAATCTCTTGCGCGTAGGTTCGCGCGGCTTGCGCGAGTTCTCCGGTTGGGGCGGTGCGCGTGACGATGCCCCAGGCCAGCGCGTCGCTGGCGAGGAACGGGTCATGGCGCAATAGCAAGTCCAGCGCGCGACGGGCGCCCAGCACCCGCGTGAGACCGTGGGTCATGCCGGCGTCGGGAGTCGCTCCAAGCTTGAGGTAGGCCGTCATGAAGCGGGCGTCGGCGTCGGCGATGGCCAGGTCGCAGGCCAGGACCAGCGACAGGCCCGCACCCGCGGCAATGCCGTGGACCTGGGCAATCCAGATCTTGTCCATGCGGGCGATGCGCGCAATGAAGTCGTTCAATGGCGTGAACAGGTCCAGCAGCGTGGCGCGCACCAACGCGGGTTCGCCCGTGAACATACTGATGTCGCCGCCCGCGCAGAAAGTCTTGCCCGTCGCGCGCAGCAGCACGACGCGGATTTCATCGCGCGCTTCCAGCCATTGCGCGGCCCGTTGCAAGTCCTGCGCCATCGCCACGTCGATGGCGTTCAGCGCGTCGGGGCGGTTCAGCGTCACGGTCGCGATCGCGCCGTCGGTTTCCAGAAACAGCGTCTGGAAGGCGGGGTGTTCTTGGGTCATGGCGAGTCTCCGTTATCGGGTAAGTACCAACTGTCGATCCAAAAACCGCGATGCTATGGTCTGAACCGAGCGCTTGCTTGGTTTTCTTTTAAGCACGCTTAGCGTAACGCATAGAACGATTTTCCGGCGCTGTACTGGCGTAGGTAAAGACAGGTTCGTTGCATCTCCTGCCTCGCGGGTTCGCCAGACCAACGTCGATAAAAACTTCGCATGTAAAGGCGAGGAGACAAATGGTGGATCAGTCCGACAGCCCTCCCTTGCTGGAGGTGGATGGGGTCACGCTGGCGTTCGGCGGGGTCAAGGCGCTTACCGGTGTGGGCTTTCGCGTGGAGTCCGGGTCCATCACCACGGTCATCGGCCCCAATGGCGCGGGCAAGACCTCGCTGTTCAACACCATTTCCGGCTTCTACCGCCCCGCATCCGGGCAGATCCGCTTCCAGGGTCGCGACATCACGCGCGTGGCGGCGCCCGAACGCGCCCGGCTGGGCCTGGCGCGCAGCTTCCAGAACATTGCGCTGTTCCGCGGCATGACGGTGCTGGACAACATCAAGCTGGGCCGCCACGCCCACCTGCGGACCAATGTGTTGGATGCCTTGCTGTATTTCGGGCGGGCGCGCCGCGAAGAGATGGCGCTGCGCGCCGACATCGAAGAACGCATCATCGACTTTCTGGAGATCGACCACATCCGCCACGCGCCGGTGGCCGCGCTGTCCTACGGCCTGCAAAAGCGGGTGGAGCTGGCGCGGGCGCTGGCCATGAATCCCAAGGTGCTGATGCTGGACGAACCGGTGGCGGGCATGAACCGCGAAGAGACGGACGACATGGCGCGCTTCATTCTGGACGCGCGCTCAGAATGGGGCGTGACGGTGCTGATGGTCGAGCATGACATGGGCATGGTGATGGACCTGTCGGACCACGTGGTGGTGCTGAACTTCGGCCAAGTCATTGCCGATGGCACGCCGGCGCAGGTGCAGGCAGACCCGCAGGTCATCCAGGCTTATCTGGGCGCGGGCGACGTCGGCGATCTGCGGCGGCGCCTGCGGGAGGCGGCTTGATGGACATGCTGTTCTTCCTGGAAGTCACGCTGGCCGGGCTGGGCAGCGGTGGGCTTTATGCGCTGGCGGCGCTGGCCTTCGTCATCGTCTACAAGGCGACCCGGGTGGTGAACATCGCCATCGGCGAATTCCTGATGCTGGGCGCCTACGTGTTCTATGCCTTTGCCACCGGCATGGAATGGCCGATCTGGCTGGCCATCGTGGGAGCGGTGGTGGTGTCGGGCGCGCTGGGGGCGCTGGTCGAGCGGCTGACCATCCGTCCCATGCTGGGCGAAGCGCCGATCTCGGTATTCATGATCACGGTGGGGCTGGCGTCGATCCTGGTGGGCGTGGTCGAACTGATCTGGACGGCGGACCAGCGCCGCTTGCCGGAATTCATGCCGCGCTCGCCGGTGATGATAGGCGAGGCCTTCGTCGCGCCCAAGGTGTTCTACGGCTTCTGGGTGGCGGTAGTGCTGGCGCTGCTGGTGCTGGTGGTGTTCCGCTATTGGCGCGGCGGGGTGGCGCTGCGGGCCACGGCTTCGGACCAGGGCGCGGCTTACGCCATGGGCATCAACGTGCCGCGCGTGTTTTCGCTGGCCTGGGTGGCGGCGGGCGCGCTGGCCGCGGTGTCGGGCGTGATCGTGGGCGCGATCGGCGGCATCTCCTCGTCGATGGGCGTGTTCGGCCTGTCGGTGCTGGTGGTGGTCATCGTGGGCGGGCTGGACAGCGTGGCGGGCGCCCTGGTGGGCGGCGTGTTCATCGGCCTGCTGGAAGCCTGGGCCGGCGCCTACATGGGCGGCGAATACAAATTGCTGGCCACTTTCATCGTGCTGGTGGTGGTGCTGATGGTCAGGCCCTATGGCCTGTTCGGCACCCGTGAAATCGAGAGGCTCTGACCGATGCGCATCGCGACTGCCAAGCAGACTTATCTTGCGGACGAAGCGCTGTTCGACACCCGTACGCAGAAGGCGTGGCTGGTATTGCTGGCTGCGTCCCTGGTCATGTTTCCCTTCGTGGCGGATGCCTACTGGCTGTACCTGGCCTGCCTGGTGGCGATCAACGTCGCCAGCGCCACGGGACTGAATATCCTCACGGGCTATACCGGCCTGGTCAGCCTGGGGCAGGCCGCCTTCATGGGACTGGGGGCGTACACGGTCGCGGTGCTGGAGCAGCGGCTGGGCACGCCGGTGCTGCTCAATCTGGTGGCCGGCGGGCTGGTGGCGATGCTGGGCGGCCTGCTGGTCGGCATTCCGTCCTTGCGAGTGAAGGGCCTGTACCTGGCCATCGCCACCATTGCCGCGTCGTTCATCGCGCATTTCATCTTCGCCAACTGGCAGTTCACGGGCGGCACGACGGGAATGCAGGTGCCGCCGGCGCGGGTGCTGGGCGTGGACCTGGATACCTCGTTCAAGATCTACTGGCTGATCGTGCCGGTGACGGCGCTGATGGTGCTGGGGGCGGCCAACCTGTTCCGCACGCGCATCGGGCGCGCCTTCATCGCCATACGCGACCGCGACATTTCGGCCGAGGTGCTGGGCATACGCCTGCTGCGCTACAAGCTGCTGTCGTTCGGCCTGTCCTCGTTCTATGCCGGCGTGGCAGGCGGCATGTGGGCCTATTTCTTCCGGGTGGTCACGCCCGAGAGCTTCCCGCTGATCATGTCGATCTTCTTCCTGGCGGCCATCATCGTGGGCGGCATGGGCACGATCCTGGGGTCCATCCTGGGCGCCATCTTCATGACCATGGTGCCGGAACTGCTCAAGCTGATCGTGGGCTGGCTGCCGGTGGGCGGCGACGCGCTGCGCCTGATTTCGCCGGTGCGCACCATTGTTTTCGGCCTGCTGATCGTGGGCTTTCTGATCTTCGAGCCGCACGGGCTCGCGGAAATCTGGCGGCGCGTGCGCCGCTACTTCCACCTCTGGCCTTTCCGTACCTAGCCATGGCGGCGGCCATCCATAAGACCCTCAGGAGACTAACCATGAAGCGCATCCGGATCGGCAGCGGTTTATCGAGGTTGTTGGCCCCGCTGGGCCTGGCGGCGGCCCTGTCGGCGGCGCCCGCCGCGCAGGCGGCCGAGGACTTGGTGCTGGGCGGCTCCATCCCGCTGAGCGGGGTGTTCGCCTTCGCCGGGCAGGGCATCCACGCCGGCATCACCGACTACGTGAAGATCGTCAACGACCAGGGCGGGGTAAAGGGCCGCAAGCTGCGCTACGTGCCGGAAGACACCGCCTACAAGGTGGACGCGTCGGTGGCGGCCTTCAAGAAGATCACCAGCCAGAACAAGGTGAACTTCTACTACGGCGACTCGACAGGCTTCTCCAAGACCATCAACGCCGAGCTGAACCGCACGGGCGACATCCTGATGACAGGCGCGTCCTTTGCCACCGAACTCAACGATCCGGCCAAGTACCCGGCCCAGTTCATGCTGGGACCTGACTACACGGAAATGTTCGGCATACTGCTGCGCTATATCGCCAAGGAACAGCCGGGCGCCAAGGTGGCTTTCGTGTATTCGGACACGGAGTTCGGCCGCGATCCCATCGCCAGCTCGCGCGCGGTGGCGGAAAAGCTGGGCCTGAAGGTCGCGACCGAGATCATGACGCCGCCGGGCAGCGTGGACGTGTCGACCGAGGTCATCAAGCTGCGCCGCGCCGATCCGGACTACACCATCTTCCACGGCTACGTGCTGGCGCCGATTCCCGAATTCGTGGGGCAGGGCAAGCGCATGGGCCTGAAGACGCGCTACATGGGCACGTTCTGGACCATGGACAACTCCACCGTGATGCAGATGGGAGAGGACGCCGAAGGCTTCATGGGCGTGATGCCGTACCGCTACTACTACGACACGGCGGCCGACGCGCCGATGCTGAAGAAGATCCGCGAAATGCGCCCGCAGTACCAGAGCACCGGCTACATGCAGGGCTTCCTGGCCGCCATGCTGTTCACCGAGGTCGCCAAGCGCACGCTGGACGCCGGCAAGGAGCTGACCAGCGCCAACATGAAGGCGGCGCTGGACGGCATCAAGGACTTCGACACGGGCGGCCTGATCGGCGTGCCGATCTCGATCAAGGGCAACTCCATCCCGGTGGGCCGGATCTATCGCGCCGATGTGAAGCAGAAGCAGATGGTGCCGGCATCCGACTGGATCGTGCTGAAGTGAGGCGGCTGTGAACCCTGGACATGACGCGCATGCCGCAGCGCCCGCAGCGGCGGTGCTCGATATCAACAATATCGAAGTCGTCTACAACAAGGCGGTGCAGGTGCTGCGCGGCTTGTCCCTGTCGGTGCCCGCCGGCAGCATCGTGGCCCTCCTGGGCAGCAATGGCGCCGGCAAGTCCACCACCCTGAAGGCCGTGTCCGGCCTGCTGGATCTGGAGGACGGTGCGCTGGTGCGCGGGCAGATCGTCTTCAACGGCGGCGACACCGCGGGCGCCAGGCCGCAGAACCTGGTGCGCGCGGGGTTGGCGCATGTGATGGAGGGACGCCGGGTGTTCGAGGACCTGACGGTCGAGGAAAACCTGGTGGCCGCGACCTATGCCTTGACGGGCAGGCCAGGGGCGAAGGTCGACTTCGACTTGGTCTACGGCTACTTTCCGCGCCTGTTCGAGCGGCGCCGCGGCCTGGCAGGCTACCTGTCGGGCGGCGAGCAGCAGATGCTGGCCATCGGCCGCGCGCTGATCGCGCAGCCCAGGCTGATGCTGCTGGACGAACCTTCGCTGGGCCTGTCGCCGATGCTGGTCGAGAACATCTTCTCCATCATCGCGCGCATCAACCACGAACAAGGGGTGTCGATGCTGCTGGTGGAGCAGAACGCCTCGGTGGCCTTGGCGGTGGCGCATTATGGCTACATCATGGAGACCGGCAAGGTGGTGATCGACGGCAGCGCCGAAAAGCTGGCGGCGGATCCCGACGTGCGGGAGTTCTACCTGGGCGTGGGCGGCACGGGCGAGGCCCGTGGCTTTCGCGACATCAAGCACTACAAGCGCCGCAAGCGCTGGCTGTCATGATGGACAAGCATATGGATACCTCCGGCGCATCGGCGCAGGCGTGGCCGGCCTTGACGCTGCCGCAGATGCTGCGCGAACAGGCCCGGCGCCAACCCGCGGCCATCGCCATCCGGCAAAAGGATTTCGGCATCTGGAAGCCCATGACCTGGGCGGAATACTGGAGCCGGGCCTGCCGCGTGGGGTTGGGCCTGCGCGCCCTGGGACTGAGCGCGGGCGGCCGGGTCGCCATCGTCTCCGAGAACCGCGTGGAATGGCTGCTGGCGCAGATGGGCGCGGGCGCGGTCGGCGCGGTGGCGGTGGGCGTGTACTCCACCAGCCCGGCCGAGGAGATGGGCTACGTGCTGGAACACGCGGACGTGGAACTGGTGGTGTGCGAGGACCAGGAGCAGACCGACAAGGTGCTGCAGGTGGCGGACCGGCTGCCCCTTTTGCGCCGCATCGTCATGATGGAGACCAAGGGCCTGCGCTCCTATGCGCCGGCCGAGCGCGAGCGCATCGTGACCTACGCCGAGATCGAGGCCGAGGGCGCGCGGCGCGAGGAGGCGGAACTCGCCGCGTTGAACGCGGCGCTGGACGGCCAGCGGCTGGACGATACCGGCCTCATGATCTACACGTCCGGTTCCACCGGCAAGCCCAAGGGCGCGATGCTGAGCTACGGCAATATGCGCGGCGTGGCGCCGGGCATTGCCGACCGCCTGGCGATGGACGGCGGCAGCGTGCACCTGTCCTACCTGCCGCTATGTCACGTGGCCGAACAGATGCTGTCCACCTTCGTGCCCATCTATCTGGGCGCGCAGGTGAACTTTGGCGAATCGATACGCACGGTGCAAGAAGATTTGCGCGAAGTCGCGCCCACGATCTTCCTGGGCGTGCCGCGCATCTGGGAAAAACTGCACGCCGCCATTTCGATCAAGATGCAGGAGGCCGGGCGTTTGCAGCAATGGCTTTACGGACGCGCGTTGGCCGCCTGCACGCCGTTCCTGGAAAAGTCCCCCGCGCAGTACACGTTGCGCGAGCGCTGGACGCGCTGGCTCTGGTACTGGCTGGTGCTGCGCGCCCTGCAGAACTTCATCGGGCTGCGGCGGGTGCGCGTGGCCATGACCGGCGCGGCGCCGATCTCGCCGGACGTGGTGCGCTACTTCCGCACGCTGGGCGTGCCGCTGATCGAGGTCTATGGGCTGACGGAGTCCGCCGGCATGATCTTCGGCCAGCATCCGGACCGCGTGAAGGTGGGCACCGTGGGCGAACCCATCCTGGGCGTGGAATGGCGCATGGGCGAGGCCGGCGAGCTGCTGGTGCGCGGCGATATGGTGTTCCAGGGCTATTACAAGAATCCGGAAGCCACCGCCAGCACCGTGCGCGACGGCTGGCTGTATACGGGCGATGTGGTGGCCGAAGACGCGGGGCGCGTGCGCATCGTGGACCGCCTGAAGGACATCATGATCACGGCGGGCGGCAAGAACCTGACGCCCTCCGAGATCGAGAACGCGGTCAAGGGCAGCCCTTACGTCAAGGAATGCATCGTGATCGCGGACGGCAGGAAGTACGTGTCCGCGCTGATCCAGCTGGAGTTCGACACGGTGGGCAAATGGGCCGAGTCGCGCCGCATCGCCTTCACGCATTTCCGCTCGCTGGCCGAATGCGCGCAGGTGCGCGAACTGGTGCAGCAGGAAGTCGCGCGCGCCAACGCCGGCCTGGCGCCGGTGGCGCAGATCAAGCGCTTCCATCTGCTGACCAAGGAGCTGGATCACGACGATGGCGAAGTGACCGCGACCATGAAGGTCAGGCGCGCCAGCATCTACCGCAGCTATGCGGATGAGATCGAAGCGCTCTACGTTGAGGAGACGACGGTATGAACGAAGCCGTGATCGTGGAGGCCGTGCGCACCCCTTTCGGGCGGCGCGGCGGATGGTGGGCGGATACCAGGCCGGATACGCTGCTGGCCGAGACGGTGTCCGGCCTGCTGGCGCGGGCCGGACTGCCGGGGGCCCAGGTCGAGGACCTGATCGCGGGCTGCGTCAGCCAGGCGGGCGAGCAGGGCGCCAACATCGGCAGGCTGGCCGCCATGCTTGCTGGCCTGCCTGAGAGCGTGCCGGGCGTGGCCCTGAACCGCATGTGCGGATCCAGCCAGCAGGCGGTGCATTTCGGCGCGCAAGCCATCGCCGCGGGCGACATGCGCTACGTGGTCGCGGGCGGCGTGGAGAGCATGAGCCGGGTGCCGATGTTCCTGGACGTGACGCTGGGCCAGGGCGAGTTCCGCGGCTTCGAAGGCTTGAACCCGGCCCTGCTGGAGCGCTATCCGTTGATCCACCAGATCGAGAGCGCGGAGCGGATCGCAGAACGTTGGCAGCTGTCCCAGGCAGAGATGGACGAATGGGCAAGGGAAAGCCACGCGCGCGCCTGGAGCGCCGCGCAGGCCGGCCGCCACGCCGAGCTGCTGCCGGGGCCGCGGGTCGATGCCGGGCGTGACGAAGGCATACGCGAGAAAACCGACCCCGCCCGCATGGCCGCCATGGCGCCTGCCTTGCGGCCGCCGGGCCAGGGTGGCGTCACGGCCGCCAACGCCAGCCAGTTGGCGGACGGGGCGTCCGCGGTGCTGCTGGCCGACCGAGATGCGGCGCTGGCCGATGGCTTGCGACCCCGCGCGCGCTTCCTGGCGCGGGTGGTGGTGGGATCGGATCCGGTGCTGCAATTGACGGGCGTGATCCCGGCGGCGCGGCAGGCGCTGGCGCGCGCCGGCCTGAGCCTGGAAGACATCGACTGGATCGAGATCAACGAAGCCTTCGCCAGTGTGGTGCTGGCCTGGCAGCGTGAACTGGGCGCCAATCTGTCGCGCGTCAATCCCTGGGGCGGGGCGATCGCGCATGGGCATCCGCTGGGGGCGACGGGAGCCGGCCTGATGGCCAAGATGCTGACGGGCTTGGAAGCCACCGAAGGCGAGTTGGGCATGCAGCTGATGTGCATCGGCCACGGCATGGCCACGGCGACCATCATCCAGAGGCTGTGACCGGACATGGAGAAACTGCGGGAGGCCGCGCAAGGGCGGGACGAGGGTTCGGAGTCCGAACGCCGGCGCGAGGTGATCCTGACGGCCGGGCAGCTGTTCTGCAAGCACGGCTACGAACGCACCACCGTGCGCGAGCTGGCGCGGGCGGTGGGTCTGCAGTCCGGCAGCCTGTTCCATCATTTCCGCAGCAAGGAGGAGATCCTGGTGGCGGTGATGAACAACGGCATCCAGGAAGTGATAGACGACGGCGAACGGGCGCTGGCGCGCTACCGGGCGCCGGCTGACCGGCTGGCGGCGCTGTTCCGCGTGCATATGTGGAGCATGCTGCACGGCGCGGGCGGCGACGCGATGAACGCGCTGGTCTATGAATGGCGCAGCCTGTCCGCACCCAGCCGCGCGGCCGTGAAATCGCTGAGCGACCACTATGAGGAGATGTGGCAGGACGCGGTGGCGGCAGCGGTCGCGGCGGGGCTGCTGCAAGGCGATGCGCGCGTCATCAAGCGCTGCGTGCTGGGCGCCATGAACCTGACGGTGCAGTGGTACAAGCCGGACGGCCGCTTGCCGCCCGCCGAATTCATCGATGCGATGTTGCAGGCCTCGCTGCCGTCGTTGCCGGCGGGCGCCGGCAAGTGGCCCGAATAGGCGCGCGGCAGGGGCGGGCGTTCCGCCCCGGCGCCTGAGGAACTGTCTCTT
>NZ_QWFB01000005.1:0-5193 GCF_003576205.1 Achromobacter sp. K91
CGGCGAGAATGCGCGGCGCGTCCAGGGGACGTCGGGCAGGGTGAAACGGGAAAGGGTTTCGACGCGGGCCCAGAGGCGCTCGGCGTTCAGGGGAGGAAAAGCGTGTGGCATGAGACTTCCTGAAAATACGCCAGGAATTATGGCATGCGTGCCTGCAAGGTCTGGCTGCGTGGCGCATCCAGGAACAGCGCCACCACCGCAGCGCAGGCCAGGGTGATAGCGATCAGCGCGTGCAGCAGTTGGCGGAAGGCGTCGTCATAAGCCTGGCGCAACAGGGCCGGGGCCGCGCCGGGCTGATGGAACAGGGCTTGCGCCATGTCGCCGGCTGCGAGGTATTGCGCGGCGGCGCCTGGATCCGCGCCGAGCCGGTGGGCGATCAAGAAGGTCAGCAAGGCGTTGACGCTGGCCAGCGCGATGCCTTCACCGGCTACGCGGGTGGTGCTGAAGATGCCGGCGGCCATGCCGGCCCGCTCGGGCGGCGCGACGCTCATGGACAGGCCGTCCATCAGGCCCCAGGGCAGGCCGGTGCCTGCGCCGATCAGCAGCATGGGCCAGAGCGCGGCCTGGGGCGCGTGTTCCACCCCGATGCGGCTGAGCCAGTACAGGCCCAGGGCTGCGGCCAGCAGGCCCAGCGCGCAACTGCGGCCCGCGCTCATCCAGCGCATGGTCCAGACGGCGACCGCCGGCATGAAGAGCAGCGGCGCGGACAGGGCCGCCATCGCCAATCCTGCGCTGGCCTCGCTGCGCCCCTCGATGCCGATGAAGCGGATCGGCAGCAACACCAGCAGCACCACATAGCAATAGCAGGTGGCTACGGGCAGCATCTGCACGCCGACAAAGCGCGGATAGCGCAGCAGCGTCAGGTTCAGCATCGGCCGGCGCACGCGGCGCTCGATCGCGACGAAGGCCAGCAGGCACAGCGCCGCAGCGGCCAGCAGCCTCCAGGCAAGCGCGGACGCGCCGCGCGCGGCAGGCATTTCCAGGATGCCCCAGGTCAAGAGCGCCAGCGCGCAGGTGAAGGCCAGGCTGCCCGCCCAGTCCAGCGGACCCGCTTGCGGGTCCCGCGATTCCTGCATCCGGGGCAGGGCGACGGCCAGCGCCATAGCGCCGACCGCGGCGCTCGACAGAAAGACCGAGCGCCAGCCCAGGCTGTCGATCAACAGGCCGGCCAGCATCGGCCCCAGCGCCAGGCCTGCGCCGAAGCTGGCGCCGAGCAGGCCAAAGGCACGGGTGCGCGCCGGACCGGAGCAGGCGTGGGCCAGGGAGGCCGAGCCGCCCGCGAGGGCTGCTGCGGCGCCCGCGCCCTGCAGTGCGCGCAGGCCGTCCAGCCAAGCCACCGTGGGCGCCAGGGCCAACGCAATCGATACCAGCACGAATAAGGCCACGCCGGACACGAACAGGCGCTTGCGGCCGTACGCGTCGGCCAGCGTGCCAGCCGCCATCAGCAGGCTGCCGAAGCTCAGCATGAAGGCGTTGGTGATCCAGCCGAGCGCCTGGGCGTGGCCGCCCAGATCGCGGCCGATGGCGGGGGTGGCGATGGCGCCGCCGGAAAAGCTCAAGGGCAGGATCAGGGCGGCCGTGCAGACGGCAAGCATGGTCCAGCCAGGGGAAACGGGAACTGAGGTAGGGGAAGGCATCGACGAATCAGGTTGGAATAGCCGGGATAGGCGTCGATGAAGGATAAAATCGCGTCAATAAAACAAAAATGCCGCGTATTTCCTATCTAAGCGGATAAATATTCCTTAATGGAGCGGAAATGGACAGCCTGAGCGGAATACATGCCTTCGTCCACGCCGCGCAGCGCGGCAGCTACGTCGCGGCCGCCGAGCATCTGGGCCTGTCGGCCTCGGCGGTGGGCAAGAGCGTGGCGCGGCTGGAGGACAGGCTGGGCGTGCGCCTGCTCAACCGCAGTACGCGGCGCATCAGCCTGACCGAAGCGGGCGCGCTCTATCTGGAGCGCTGCTTGCGCATCGTGCACGAGCTGGATGAGGCCGAAGCCGAGGTGACGCAGGGCCGCGAAGCGCCGCGCGGGCGCTTGCGGGTCAGCGTGCCGGCCATCGGCTACCGCTTGTTGCTGCCGCTGCTGCCTGAATTCACCCGCCTTTATCCGGAGATCGAACTCGACCTGGACTTCAACGACCGCATCGTCGACGTGATCGGCGAGGGGCTGGACGCAGTGATACGCAGCGGGGACTTCGCTGACTCGCGCCTCAGGGCGCGGCCGCTGGGGCCGTATCGATTCGTGGTGGCGGGCGCGCCCGCCTATCTGGCCGCGCATGGCGCGCCGCGCACGCCGGACGACCTGGATGGCCACGCCAGGCTGGCCTATCGCTATCCGGGCTCGGGCCAGGCGCAGCACTGGCAGTTCCGCGACGGGCCACTCGCGCCGCAGCCCGCGGCGTTGACCTTCAATAGTGTCGAGGCGCTGATCGGCGCGGCACAGGCCGGGCTGGGTCTGGCCTACCTGCCGGACTTCGCGCTGCGGGCGGCTTTGGACGAAGGCAGGCTCATCACTGTGTTGGACGAGCACCTCGACGCTGGCGGCCGCTTTTCCGTGTTGTGGCCCGACAGCAGGCACCCGCTGCCCAAGCTGCGCGCCTTCGTCGATTTCCTGGCCGAGCGGCTGGGCGCCTAGCGCCTGAGGCGCCAGGAAGGTTCGCGCTTTTCCAGGAACGCGCCGACGCCTTCGCGCGCTTCGTCCGTGCTGCGCACGGCCGCGATGCGTTCCACCGTGTCGGCGATGAGGGCCGCGTCGATCTCCCGGCCGGCGAAATCGCGCACCAGCCGCTTGCTGGCCTGCACCGCGCCGGGGCCGTTGTCGCACAGGGCAAGGCACAGCGCCTCGGCGCGTTGCGCCAGGTCGGCCAGGGGGGCGACGTCGTGCACCAGGCCCAGCCGGAACGCGGTCGCGGCGTCGAAGCGCTCGGCGGTCAGGAAGTAGCGGTTGGCCGCGCGCTCGCCCATGGCGCGCAGCACATAGGGGCTGATGGTGGCGGGCAGCAGCCCCAGCCGTGTTTCCGAAAGGCAGAAGTGCGCGCTCTCCGCGGCGATGGCGATGTCGCAGGCCGACACCAGGCCCATGCCGCCGGCATAGGCGTCGCCGTTGACGCAGGCCACCACCGGCTTGGGGCAGGACCAGATCGCGTGCAGCATGCGGGCCAGCTTGGCCGCGTCGGCGCGATTTTCGGCGTCGGTCAGCGTGGCCATCTTGCGCATCCAGTTCAGGTCGCCGCCGGCGCAGAAGGCCTTGCCCGCGCCCGTCAGCAGCAGCACGCGCACGGCGGGGTCGTCCACCGCGGCCTGCACTGCGCCGGTCAGGGCGGCGATCAGCGTGTCGTCGAACGCGTTGCGCATGTCGGGGCGGTTCAGCGTCAGGCGGGCGATGGGTCCGTCGTGGGCGATGTCCAGCGGGGCGGGCGTGGTCATTCCGGGTCTCCAGTTTTCTTGATTCAGGCTCAACAAAGCGGCGGGACTAGCGGTCGATTCTAGGTTGAAATTTCTGTTCCGGCCATCGAATCGGAACAAATATTGAGTTATCCTCAAAAAAAATAATGGAGCGAGACATGAGCCAGAAAGCAGGCGGCGTGGCCGCCGGCCAACGCTACGCGTCGGTATTCCGGCCGGGGCTGTATCAGGGCAAGACCATCGTCGTGACCGGGGGCGGCAGCGGGCTGGGCCGCTGCACCGCGCACGAGCTGGCGTCGCTGGGCGCGAGCCTGGCGCTGGTAGGGCGCAAGCTCGACAAGCTGCAGGCGGCGCAGGACGAAATCTGCCGGATCTACCCCGAGGCCAGCGGCCGCATCAGCCTGCACGCCTGCGACATCCGCGACGAGGCCGGCGTGCGCGGCGCGGTTGCCGATGCGCTGGCGCGGCACGGCGCCATCGACGGCCTGTTCAATTGCGCGGGCGGCCAGTTCCCGGCGCCGCTGGACCGCATCACCTACAACGGCTGGAACGCGGTGGTGCAGAACAATCTGCACGGCACCTTCCTGATGTCGCGCGAGGTCTACACCCAGCACATGCGCCAGCACGGCGGGGCCATCGTCAACATGCTGGCCGACATCTGGGGCGGCATGCCGGGCATGGGGCATTCGGGCGCGGCGCGCGCGGGCGTCTGGAACCTGACCGAAACCGCGGCCTGCGAATGGGCCCATGCAGGCGTGCGCGTCAACGCGGTGGCGCCGGGCTGGATCGCTTCCAGCGGCATGGACAGCTACGACGAGGACTACCGCGCCGTGCTGCGCGAATTGCGCACCAAGGTGCCGCTGCAGCGCTTCGGCACCGAGGCCGAGCTGGCGGCGGCGGTCGTGTTCCTGCTGTCGCCGGCCGCGGCCTTCATCAACGGCAGCGTCATCCGGGTGGATGGCGGCGTGCCCAATGCCCGCCATTCCTGGACCCTGGCGCCCGCCGAACGGGGCGAAGCCTACAACGGCTTTCCTCAGTACGAGCCGCCGTCCTTGTTTTCCGACGATTGAAGCCGATGCAGGGCGTCCCGCACTTCGCCGCGGAATTGCGCCAGCGCCAGGGCGTCCTGCGCGGGCGGCTGCAGCGCCTGCCACAGGAAGCCGACCAACTGGTCGGCGGTGGCGGCCACGTTCACCCGTGCGCCGCGCAGGATGGCGTCCCACAGCACATGCTCCATCGGCCCGTAGACGGCCGAGCGCAAGAGCCGCAGCGGCATGTCGCGGCGGATGTCGCCGTCGGCCTGGCCCTGGGCCAGGATGCCCATCAGCGGCGCGGTGTAGCGGCGCTGCAGGCCCGCGTAGACCTCGCCGAAATCGTCGTTGCGCGCGCGCCCTTCGGACAGGATGAAGGCGCACAGCCCGGTGCCTTCGGCCAGCAGGTGGCGCAGGTGCGCATGCACCAGGAAATGCAGCCGGGCCCGCGCGCCGTGCACGTGGGGCAGGCTGTCCTCGACCTTGGCGATGATCTCGTCGTACCAGTCGCTGATCACCCGCACGCACAGTTCGCGCTTGCCGCCGAAATAAGTGAACACCGTGGCTTCGGACACGCCCAGGCGCTGCGCGATCTCGGTGGTGGTGGCCGCCTGGAAGCCGGCTTCGGAGAAGACCTGGCGGGCGACGCGCAGGATGTCGCGGATGCGCTGTTCGGATTTGGCGCTGGCCGGCGGTCGGCGCATCGGGACGGTGGCGGCTTTTTCCATGCGGGGGGAGCTGTCTCTTATACACATCT
>NZ_QWFB01000083.1:0-5108 GCF_003576205.1 Achromobacter sp. K91
GGCAGGCACCGTGGATGGGCTCAATCTCTACGGCATGGTCAAGAACAACCCCGCGTCCCTGCGTGACCACGCCGGCCTGGTCGGGGAGGACGGCAATCGGAAGCGCAAGATGAGGGGCCACGACGGCTCAGATAGCGATTCAGACCCAGGCATGCGCGCGGTCATGATTCCCAGCCAAGCAGCGCACCAACACCACGCGAGCGCCCAGCAGGGCGCAGTCCAAGCGCCGCCAGCCGGAACATCGGACGCGGCTCCCGCGGCCATCCCGCGAGTGGAGACGCCATCGGCCAAATTGCGTACTCTCAAGGACCGGCCTCGCCTGATCGAGGTGTATGACCACTTCAAGACTAACGGTCTGATCAAGCAGGAAGAAAACGAGGGCCAACGTTACTTCATCGACATGAGCACTCGCGACGCGCGCCTCGCAGCATATCTGCCTGACGAGAAATCGAAGGACGGGGGGATGAGGACCGTGAAGACGACGCGAGGAACGGAGTATTTGAACCTGGATGCGCGTATACGTGATCGGCTGGGGAGTTTGGGATTTCGGGCAGAGAACAGGGGAAGCCAGTCGAATCACCGACATTACCTGCAGCTTCCAACCGGCATGACTCTGGACACATACCGCGAGGAAATTGTCCCGTTGCTCGCTATCAGGGGCCCAAGCGTCCAAGCGAATATCTTTGAGAATGTCATCAAATGGTGGCAAGGAAACCCATTCGAACGCGAAGCGCTGGCTCGTGAGGCAACTAAGCACTTTCTTGAACAACGGGCCGCGCGTCCTTACTCACAGACTGCGGCTAACCAGCTCAAGGAGAGTCAGACCAGCACTCGGCGGGCACGGATTACCGCAGCGACAGCGCCAGCCGGTGCGATTGCGCCGGGATCTCAAGGCAATAAGGCGGCACCCAGTGCCGCGCTGCAAACGTCGGGAAGCGGTTTGAATGCCGTGCCTGCTCCTGCCGCTCGCGCGATTGCGATGGTAGGGCCGCAAGGGCGGCAGTCCCCCGTTGCATCAACGAGCGCGGCCAGCCACCTTGCGCCATCCCCTCAGCAACAAGCACCCGCGGAGTTTTCCAGAGAGTGGTTCGAAGGCATTCCCCTGACCCCGCCGGCGGCGAACGTCCCGCAACACCTCATGCACGCTTACGGGACACCCCAGGCCTTTGCGCAGCAATTTCATGCAGTGCCGCAGGGGAGCTTCAACAATCCCTCCCAGGCTTACTATGGAGGGCTGCCGATCCCACAGCAGCAGCAACACCCTGCCGCCCCTGCTTACGGTCACCAAGGGCCATCACCATACATCGTTAACGCGCAGAACGTCACAATCAACTATCACCACGGCGGAGCCCCGGCTCCCTTCGCGCCCCTAATGGTGGCCCCAGACCCTACGCGAATGTACGATCCTGGGTCGGTGTACCCTGGGCAGCAGATGCAAAATTGGCCAGGCCAGATGATGGCGCATCAGGCACCCATGCATGCGGGATATCTGCCCGCGCCGGCACCGCAGGCGGATCCATCCGAGTTGCCCGAAGACTTGGCGGGTATTGATTTGGCTGACTTGTATCAAGTCGGGACTCATTTGTCGTATCGGGATTATCGTTGACCCGGTTCCGTGGACACATCATTCTTTGGTGAGCGCCCAGATTTAGCCGTGTATCTGACGACTCCGATAATGCGGACCTAGAGCGCGCTCTGCAGACGCTGCGCCTGCACCGGCTGGCGCCAGTCGAACCCTTCGAGCAACACAGCCCTAACTGCGCCGCTGTCAGCGACACCACGCCATCTTGCGCCTGCGGCCAGACGAAGCGACCTTGCTCCAGCTGTTGTAGCTGTGTGAAGCGACCACCTGCGCCATGTTCGAGCCTTCCCAGGAACCAGGCCGGCTATGGACCATGCCGAGGTCTTCCGCGAGCATTCCCAGCGCGCCCGCAACGGTTAGCCGCTCTCCGCCCAAGTTCATAACACGCTCTAACGACGGTTTGGTGTTCGACCTGCCGGCCATGATCGATCATGCGCTGGTGCGGGCTAAGGTCAAACTGGAGTTACCAGGTTTCAGTGGACAGGAGTAGCATCTGAACCCTGGTAACTCCACACGCAGTCTAGGTCCTTCAAGTTGTCTACCGTTCAGCACTGCCTGGCGGTGCTGTCCTAGGCCCTCGAGGCACAACGCTTATCCGCCCCGATCGCGGGACCAAGACAAACAAATATTGCAGGCTGCGCTCAACACTTGGTGTCGAAGTGGCCTTCCGTGCACTTAATCTCATCGGACTTCCGGTAGGCTGGAATAGGAATGCCCGGCGCCTGGTCTTCCTTCTGATAACTAAAGTCAAAATCGTCCGCCGGTGTTGCGGGCAGCTTAATGCGTACGATGGGTACGAAGACACCGGTAAGGTTATAGTATTTCTTCTGATCGCTCTGGGCGTTCGATTTACCCGTAGCCGAATCGGGAGCCGCCATATTCTTGCCCACGAAGTAGAAGAACGACTCAATTGGGAACTTAAGCGCTGTGCTCTTAGACTTGCCTTCCTCTGGGTTGGCCGCCCAGGTCTGAATCCGAAGCTCGTTCACAGTGTTAAAAGTTTTTGTGTACTGCTTAGCCTGGAGCACCGTGGTGAAGTCCGTCGGCTTGCGTAAATCTCGCTGCATGCTGAAACTGCACTGATG
This sequence comes from Achromobacter sp. K91, assembly GCF_003576205.1. NCBI lineage: Bacteria > Pseudomonadati > Pseudomonadota > Betaproteobacteria > Burkholderiales > Alcaligenaceae > Achromobacter > Achromobacter sp. K91. The sequence continues at coordinate 2,668 of NZ_QWFB01000083.1, forward strand.
AGTCCATCCCCAATTTTCGGCTTCTTCATCGGTCTTAGTGGGAGGGCCAAAAGACGCTTGCCATTGCTGGAGTGTATTGACATCGTGGGTCTGGCAGTAACCTGCCGACGGCGGCTTGGTCCGGTTGGTTTCATTGCACCCGCCGGCGTCACGGTTATCCGTCGAACCATCAATGGCAAATGCACAAAGCACCCACAATTTCATCTTGTCGGGTGGCGCCCTGTATTTGCCCTCGTTTGGAAATATGGTGAAGCCATTAGTCGCATTCCAGGCGGCGCGCTCGAACTTGGAGTCGGCACGGATGTATGAAAACGACACGCCGCCCGCCGCTCGCTTGCCGGAATTTGCATAGGACTTCGCTTCGGGAATCCACGCTCCATCCTGTTCCCTTGTCGGGCTGGTCGCTCGGAAAATAACCCCCGTGCAGGCGAATTCCGGAGCCGTAGCGGCGTTGGGTGTCGTGCCGTCGGTCGGGCAATTCGGAGTCGTATTGAAATACCGCCGCCACATATAGTGCGCCACATAAGGATCCCCTTCTTCGGCTATGGCGGCATTCTGGGCAGCTAGCAAGCCGACCGCGAGGGTGGCAGAAAGACCAAGGCGGTGGACTACTTGTGGGAAGCGCAAACTAGGTCTCTTCATTTCTGATTTCCAATAAGGGCCTTCCGTTACAGCGTTGGCCAGGAATGAAAAGGCCGTTTGCTGTGCTGCGGATTTCAAGAACATACCGATGTTCAAGCAGAGGGACTAGCCTGCCCACAGATTCCATGAGCGAAAGGTAATCTGCGAAAGGGGCTAGATGGTCATTGTAGGAATCCATGTCTCCCTCTCAATTTCCAAACTTCAGTTTAGTTTTGAAAATCAACCCATTTATTTCGCGTGCAAGTGGATGCTCTGGACTGGTTTTTCCGGGATGGCGAGTAACAAGCCCACAGATCGGCCGTCCGATGTGGCACTCCCTGAAGCGACAGGCCACCCCGAGGCAATACAGCGAAACTACGTCAGAGCTTCCAAGAAGGCGTGGGCGTTCTCGCCCGGGAAGCAAACGCTGGAGAACAGCGTGGATACTAGAGGCGAAGCGCCAAGCACGGCAAATAAATTCCAGAAATCAAAAGAGAATCACGAAAATCCAATAAAACTCCCCGGCAAGTTTGCTAGATTCTTCATGTGATTTCGGCACATAACCACAGGTGTTATGGCCCAACCGAGCAACCGCACTGTGCAGGAGGTCCTTATGCAGTTCCTTTCCCGAAACACCAAGTTCTTGTTGAAGACTTCAGCATGCTTTGTCTTGAGTATTGGCGGAGCGTTCGGCGCAGCCAAGGCGGGTACCAACATGCCTGATGTCGCCTCGGAGATGACGGCACTCTACAACATCTATAACCAGGGAATGTGTCCATACGACGGGTCGAACGACCCTGACCTGGATCGCCCCGCGTTCATGTGTTCCGGCATCCTCATTCGAACAGCGACGAACGATCCTAATAACAGGTTTTTTGTGTGGGATTTGGCGCCATCATCTACCGCAGGAACGGGAGCTCTGCATACGGGTCAGGGCGGCGTGTCCTTTTCCTGGATTAGGAAGGACATTACGTTCCGCGACCTGGGCAATAGCGGCTATACCCTATATCCTAGCCGTGGCCCGTATGCGTTGAAGGCGTCGGGGAAGATTTCGCCGAAGGTTCTTTGCGGATTTCCAATGGACGGGTGGACAAACTACCGGGCCGACGCAGGCTGTGGTCCTGGTATAAATACCCAGGCCAACAATGCTCCCATCGCCGGAGGTAGGGTTTGTCAGGACGAGAATATCCTGCAGGGAGTAACCCAATGGGTAGATCATTATGAGAATCCTCCCGCCGGTACACCACAGTATTTCTGGCAATGTGGGTTCGATCTCTATACTTCTGCAAAGCGTCCCGGCGGCTTAAAAAATGGCCAAGCCTTCCAACAATGGATGTATGCGCGCGGGAGGATGGAACAGATCGATGGAGATAGAACGTTCCAAAATCGCAATGAGCTTCGCATAGAAGACTGGCCTGCAGGTACGGATCCTCGTGCCATACCTATTCAATCCTTCTACTATGTTGTGGGCAATGCCGCAGGTCGAGCCGATGCGCAAAAGAGCCAGCTGGTGTACCACCAGAAGACGGGTATCGCTGTGCCGGTAGTCCAGATCAGCGTGCCCACCATGCGCGTCTACTCCGTTCCCTACAACGATCCCCGGATACTGTTCACCTTCAAGCAATTGCCTAGTGACCAAGTGATCTAAGATCTATTAGACGACTAGAGGACATGCTCCGCTTTCCGGCTGATGTCTACCTGAAGGGGGAGCTTACGACTGGAGGAGCTGGAGCAAGAGAACAACAAGCTCAAGAAGCTGTTGGCTGAATCGATGCTGGACAAGGCCGCGCTTCAGGACCTTTTGAGCCGAAAGTAGCAAG
>NZ_QWFB01000088.1:0-4381 GCF_003576205.1 Achromobacter sp. K91
AGATGTGTATAAGAGACGGGTGATGGAGTATGAGGATATGAAGAGGGCGTTGGCGGAGGTTAGTGATGGGTTGCCGGGGGAGAAGGCGCAGTAGCAGGTTCTGTTTCTGAAGGTTCAGGTTCTTGAGACGCCAGTCGCAGCGGCGGGGCCAGAGGCGCGGGGCAACGATTGCGGTCCGGAGCCTTCGCTCCGGACTTCCCCTTCGTCATCTTCGTCACCGCCTTCGGCGGTTCCTTCAGATTCCCTCGGGCTTATCGACGCCCCGCGCCTCTGGCCCCGCCGCCGCGACTGGCTCTGCTGGTTGAAACTTCCTGGCCCCGAGGACGAACGGTGTGCTTAGGGTTCTCGCCGCCGGTGGGGTTTGGCGATGGATCTTGCGGGGCCCGCCCCCGGCCGGCCGCGCAGGCGGCCTCTGGGGGCTTACGCGGTGTCTTGCGATTCCCGATGGCGCTGCGCGCTGGTGGGGAGTGATCGTGGATATCACGGGCACTTTTTCGTGACGGCCCATCAAAGCCCGTTGGCAAGTCAATCGCCACTTGAACTCCAAAACCGGATGGGTGGCGCGCGTACGGGTCTTCATGCACAAACGGCTGCCCGCCGCGCGCCACCCATCACCGCCCCTCCCCCCTGACGGCGACGCCAGAAGAAATCCAATCGAGGCATGCGCGCCAGCGATCACAATCACACTTCAAATAATGACGTATGTATTAATCGGCCGCCCGCGCGGCCGATTAATACGGGCAGCCCAAGACTCTCCGCCGACCACAGCTCTAGCAACGCAACAAGCCAAGACGCACGCAGCCCGCGGCGCGGGCGACCTACGAAGACTCGCGGGACCTACGAAGACTCGTGGGACCTACGAAGACTCGTGGGACCTACGAAGACTCGTGGGACCTACGAAGACTCGTGCGCACTCATAGCGCCCAACAAGCCCCAAGAAGACCCAAACGAACCCACGAAGATCAAAGCCCGTTCTGCTTGAACCAATCCAACATCCGCGTCCAAGCCTGCTCCGCCTCAGCCTTCCGATAAGAAGGCCGATAATCCGCATGAAACGCATGCGGCGCGTCCGGATACACATCGATCCGCGAAGCCTTCGCCGCCGCCGGCCCCTGCGCCAGTTCCAGCCGCATCTTGTCCACGTCCGCCATCGAAATCCCGGCGTCCTTGCCGCCATAGGCTCCCAGCACCTTCGCCTTCAGGTCGTTCACCTGGCTCAGCACCGATTTGGGCTTCAGTTCCGAAGGCTGCCCGCCCAACTGGCCGTACCAGGCCGCGCCGGCCTTGAGCTTCGGGTTGTGGGCCGCGTACAGCCAGACCTGGCGGCCGCCCCAGCAAAAGCCCACGATGCCCAGCCGGTCCGGATTGCCGCCGTTGGACGTGGCCCAGGCCGCGGTCGAGTCCAGGTCGGACATCACCTGCGCGTCCGGGACCTTGCCGATGATTTCCGCCTGCAACTTGGGGATCTCGGTGTACTTGGACGGATCGCCCTGGCGCGCGAACAGCTCGGGCGCGATGGCCAGATAGCCCTGGTGGGCCAGCCGCCGGCACACGTCCTGGATGTACTCGTGCACCCCGAAAATCTCCGACACCACCAGCACCGTGGGCAGGTCCTTCTTGCCCTTGGGCGCCGCGCGGTATGCCGGCATCTTGCCGTCCTTGACCGGGATGTCCACCTTGCCGGCGACAAGGCCGTTGACGTCCGTGGTGATCGTGGTCTGCGCCACGGCCTGTCCGGCCGCCAGCGAAAACCCCGTCGCCACCGTGGTGGCCATGAAACCCCGCCGGTTCAGCCGCAGGGGCGGCAGCAGGCTGTCGAAGTGCGCGTCCTGGTCATTCATCGAGAATCTCCTGGCAAAAAGCTGGCAGGGGCGGCTGGACGCCGCCTTCCGGACCAGCCTGGTTCACTTCAGGGAGAAGTCCACGCGCGAGGGTTGCCCCTCGTCCTTGATGCCATCCGCGTCCAGTTGCGGCGCAACGATGAACACGCGATCCGCGAGTCCTTCCTGGGCTTGCAGCTTCTCATAAACCGCCTGCGCGCGCGCATCGGCCAGTTGGCGCAACTGCTCGTCGCCCACCGGCGCCACGCTGCGCAGCATCTCCTCCATCTGCGCCGCCGGCACGGATTTGGACATGCCGATGAAGTTGCGCGGCTTGTCCTTGATGTCCGTGTCGTCGTAGACCTCTTCCAGATACTTGGCGCGCTCCGCACCCGAAACCTCGACGCCGGCCGGGTTCGGCTTCTTGCCGCGCGGCGCGACGTCCGCGGCCTTGGCGGCGCGGATCTTGGCGTCGACCCAGGCCTGGCGCAGGCCTTCCATGTCGGTCTTGGGATCGGCGCGGCCGCTGATGTCCATCTTCAGGGCCGGACGGTCCGTCAGCGCCTTGGTCAGCGTGTCGATGCGCTGCAGGCTGTCCTCGGTCAGCGCCGCGCTGCCCGGCGCGAACTCCACGTAGGACAGTTCTTCCCCGCCGCCGAAGGCCGAGGCCAGCAGACTGAAGGGCGAAGTCACCGCCTTGACCACCAGGTTCAGCAGCACGCGCACCACGATGCCGCCCACCGAGAACTCCGGATCGTCAAGCGAACCGGAAATCGGCAGGTTGATGTCGATGTTGCCGCGCGAGTCCTTCAGCAAGGCCACGGCCAGCAGCACCGGCAGCTTGGTCGCGTCGGGACTGTTGGTCTTGTCGCCGAAGGTCAGCTGGTTCAGCACCACATGGTTGGTGGCTTGCAGCGCGCGGTCCTTGATCTTGTATTCCAGGTCCACCGAGAGCTTGCCGCGCTTGATGGGGTAGCCCACGTACTTGGCCGAATAGGTATTGAAGCGCGGCAGGTCCACGCCCTTGGCCGAAGCCTTCAGGTCCAGCGACAGGTACTTGGCGAAAGGCTGCACCACCCCGCTGATCGACAGCGGCGCGGTGGTGTAGACGCGCCCGGTAACCTTGACCTTGGCGGGCTGGGGATTGGTGGACGACACCGCCGTGATCGAACCTTCGATGCTGGAGAGCTCGGCCACGTAGTTGGGCTTGACGAAGCGGTCCGTGAAGGTCATGCGGCCGCGGTTCAAGGTGACGCTGTTAACCGAGATGTCCGGCATGCCCCCGCCCCCCTTGGCGGCGGGCGCGGCGGGTGGCGGCGCGGCGCTGCGGCCAGGCGTCTGGGTGTCCTGGGTGATGGAGCCCCCGGCCTGGCCGGGAGCCGCCACCAGGTCCATGACATTCAGGCGACCTTGGGCGTTGAGCAGCACGCGGCCGTAGAAATCCTCGAGCGCGATGTCGCCCAGCTTGGCGCCGATCTTGTCGCCCGCCACCGAGATGTCCATGCCGGTAAAGCCCAGGCGCTTCCAGTTCAGGAAGTCATCCTTGTTGACTCGGTCCTGCAGGTCCACGCCGGTGACTTCGACGCCGCCCTTCCAGCTGGCCTTCATCGGCGCCGAACCGGCCGCGGCGGCGAACTCCGCGTTGCCCTTGGCGCCCAGCGTGATGGCGCGCACCGTGGCGTTCAGGCTGGAGGCCGCATAGGGCGCAAAGGACGCGACGTTCAGTTCCGACAGGTCCACGGAGGTTTTCACCGTCAGCGGCTGTGGCGTGAACGCGCCCTTGAGATCGAGCTTGCCATTGCCCTGGATGCCGGCGGCGGCCAGGGTGAAATTGCTCTGGCCCGGTCCCATGGCCAGGCGGTCGGCGGTCACGCGCAGGCTTTGCAGCGCGATGTCCACGGCGGGCTTGAGGGATTCGTCGCGGGCCTTGAATTGGGTCAGGTCGGCCTGCACGGCGCTGGCGGATGCATCCACCGCGCCGTTCGTTTCCTTCACATGAACTTGCGCGCTGGCGGCCAGGCGGCCATCCAGCAGCGCGATCGGCGCCGCGTTGCGCACGGCCGGCGCCAGGGGCGCCAGCGCAATGTTGCCCAAGCGCACGCCCAGTTCCAGCGACAGCGGCTTCAGGACCAGCGGCCCTTTGGCGCGCAGCCAGCCGCCGTCGGTGCTGTTGTCCATGGTCAGCCACAAATTGATGGGCTGGCCGGACACCTGCGGCAGGGCCACGCCCTCGACCGTCGCGGCCAGGCCGGTCATCACGTAGTCCAGCTTGCTGACCGCGTCGGTGACGTAGACCTCGCCTTCGTGCAGATTGAAGGCATCCAGCTCGACCTTCCATTCAGCGGGCGCGGGCGCCGGCTGAGGCGCGGCGGCGTCCACGGCCGGGGTTCCTGCCGGAGTCGTGGCGGGCGGAGCGGCGGGCGCTCCCGCGGCGGGCGCTCCCGCGGCGGCGGCCGCTGCTGCAGGCGCAGCGCCCTTGGCGGAGGGGTCCGAGGTTGCGCCCGCTGCGGCCGGCGCGCCCTGGGCCTGGGGCTGGGCCGGGGCCGCGGCGGGGCCGGCCC
>NZ_QWFB01000066.1:0-3637 GCF_003576205.1 Achromobacter sp. K91
CCTCTTCGTCGGCTGCGTCAGATGTGTATAAGAGACAGATGCCGTGTCGGTCGAGGCTGGCGGCGGCAACGTCGCGGAAGCGCCGGCTGGCGGTCGTCGCTCGGCTGGCGGCAAGCCTGCCGGTGCGCGTGGCAATAGCGGTCGCGGCGGCAAGCCGGCAGGCGCCGGTGGCGGCCGTAGCGGTAACAAGTCGGGCGGCGCCGGCGGCAATAAGGGGCCGAACGCTGGCGGCAAGCCGCGCGCACCCCGTAATGCCTCGTCGTCCCCGCGCGGCGATGACTGGCAGCCGCGCGGCGCTTCGGCGCACGAATCCCGTCTGGGCGTGATGGGCGGGCGCGGTCGTCAGGGTCGCTGAAGGCCTGCGGGCGGCGCGCCGGACGCGCCGCTGCGCGGGATATGTCCCGCATAAACGTAAGCCCGCGACGAATCAGGCGTTTTTCCAGTTTATCTGGTAAAATCAATGGTTTTCATGGCTTCGCGCCGTCGCCTTTTGCGTGCCCGCAAGGAAAAGCACGCAAATACAGGGGCGGCAAGAGCTGGCAGTTTGCATCGGACTTTGCGCCTGGTGCTGCCTGGCCCGGGTTGCGGGTTGGGGCGGCGGGTCTTAATGGCCTGGGGCGGCGCAAGCCAAATTTAGGTCGCAATATAGGGCACTGCCCAGCATTGCTCCTTACGTGCAGTAGGGTGGCGGCTGGGCGCTGTGCAATACGGTGGGCTGGGCGTGCAGCCCATTTTTTTTGAGTATATGGCTGATTTATTCGCATTGACCAAAGAGGCTCTGGCCGGCATGGACGTCGAACTCGTGGACGTCGAGCGTGCCGCCCTGGGCCTTTTGCGCGTCACGATCGATCGGGTCGGCGGTGTGCGCATCGAAGACTGTGAACAGGTGTCCCGCCAGTTGTCGCGGGTGTTCGAAGTCGAGAACGTCGACTACAAGCGGCTGGAAGTCGGTTCGCCGGGCGTCGACCGCCCGCTGCGCAACGAGGCCGACTTCCGCCGGTTCGCAGGCGAGCGCATCGAAATCAAGCTGCGCGAGGCATTGGACGGCCGCAAGGTCTTTGCCGGCACCCTGACGGTGCCCGAAGACGACGCCGCAGCCTCCGACGCGGCTGCTGGAATGCAAAAGACCGTGTTCGGTCTCGAATTTGAGGCAAAAAAGAACGACGTCCAGGTATTGAATTTCACGGTCGACGATATCGAACGTGCAAAACTGGATCCCGTTCTGGATTTCAAGGGCAAAAAGCGATGAGTCGCGAAATTCTTCTGTTGGTCGATGCCTTGGCGCGTGAAAAGAACGTCACGCGCGACGTCGTGTTCGGAGCGCTGGAAAGCGCGCTGGCCTCGGCGATGAAAAAGCGCTTCAAGGATGATGCGGACATCCGTGTCGCCATCGATAGGGACACGGGCGATCACGAAGGCTTCCGCCGCTGGCTGGTCGTGCCCGACGAGGCTGGCCTGCAAGAGCCCGACAAGCAGGAAATGCTGTCGGACGCGCAGGAAATCGTCCCCGGCATCAAGGAAGGCGAGTACATCGAAGAGCCGCTCGAACCCATCGAGTTCGGCCGCATCGGCGCGCAGGCCGCCAAGCAGGCCATTCTGCAGAAGATCCGCGACGCCGAGCGCGAGCAGGTGCTGAACGACTTCCTGGACCGTGGCGAGACCATCGTGTCCGGCACGATCAAGCGCATGGACAAGGGCGACGCCATCGTCGAAACCGGCAAGATCGAAGCGCGCCTGCCGCGTTCCGAAATGATCCCGAAGGAAAACCTCCGGGTGGCCGACCGCGTCCGCGCCTTTGTGTTGCGCGTAGACCACGCCGCGCGCGGCCAGCAGGTGATCCTGTCGCGCACCGCGCCGGAATTCATCCGCCAGCTGTTCGAGAACGAAGTCCCCGAAATCGAGCAGGGCCTGCTGGAGATCAAGGCCGCGGCCCGCGACGCCGGCGTGCGTGCGAAGATCGCCGTGGTGGCATACGATAAGCGCATCGACCCGATCGGCACCTGCGTGGGCATGCGCGGTTCGCGCGTGACTGCCGTGCGCAACGAGCTGGGCGGCGAACAGGTCGATATCGTGCTGTGGTCGGAAGACCCCGCGCAGTTTGTCATCGGCGCCCTGGCGCCGGCCAACGTCGAGTCCATCGTCGTTGATGAAGACAAGCACGCGATGGACGTCGTGGTGGACGAGGAAAACCTGCCCAAGGCCATCGGCGCCAAGGGTCAGAACGTTCGCCTGGCTTCCGAGCTGACCGGCTGGCAGATCAACATCATGACGCCGGAAGAAAGCCTGAACCGCCAGGAAGTCGAGCGTTCGGGCCTGCGCGCCACGTTCATGAGCAAGCTGGACGTCGACGAGGAAGTCGCTGACATCCTGATCGACGAAGGTTTTACCGGTATCGAGGAAATCGCCTACGTGCCCATGCAGGAACTGCTGGAAATCGAGGCCTTTGACGAAGACACCATCAATGAGTTGCGCGCCCGTGCCCGCAATGCGCTGCTGACCGAGGCGATCGCCCAGGAAGAGCGCCTTGAGACCGCGCAGGATTTGCTCGAACTCGAAGGCATGACGCCCGAACTGGCTGCCAAGCTGGCCGAGCGCCAAGTGCATACGCGTGATGATCTGGCCGAACTGGCGACGGACGAACTGGCGGAAATCGCCGGTCTGACCGAGCAGGAAGCCAGCGATCTCATCATGCGTGCCCGCGCCCATTGGTTCGACGAGGAATAACCAAAAGGACACGGGTCCGCGGCGGACGGAATATCCGCCGCCGCGAGTTCACGTTGTTTGTAATAGCTGCATATAGGGAAGAGAGAGCCTAATGTCGAGTAATACCGTCGCGCAGTTCGCTACCGAGCTGAAAATGCCTGCCAATGTGCTGCTGGATCAGCTGCGCTCGGCTGGCGTTGACCTCAAATCGGTCGACGATTCCGTCACCGACAGCGACAAGGCGAAATTGCTCGAATCGCTGCGTCGCGCCCACGGCGCGACCGAAGGCAAGAAGATCACCTTGACGCGCCGCCAGACGTCCGAGATCCGCCAGGCGGATGCCACCGGCCGTTCGCGCACGATCCAGGTCGAAGTGCGCAAGAAGCGCGTGTTCGTCAAGCGTGATCCCTCCGAAATCGCCCTGGAACAGGCCGCGTCCGCGCGTGCCGAAGATGAGGCAGCCGCCGAAGCGGCGCCGCAGGAAGTGTCGGCGCCCGTCGCACCCGAAGCTGCCGCTCCTCGCGAGACCGCTCCCGTCCAGGCTGAGGCTATTGCCCCGGCCAAGGCGGAAGAGCCCGTTGCTGCAGAAGCGCCCGCGCCGGTCGAAGCGCCCGCGCCTGTTGAATCCGTCGCGGCCGAAGCGCCCGCTCCCGTCGAGGCGAAAGCCGCCGAAGTCCAGGCCCAGCCTGAACCCGAACCGACGCCGGCGCCTGCTCCTGCCGAGCCCGTGGCCGAAGAGGCCAAGCCCGAAGTCAAGACTGAATCCACCGAGCCCAAGGCTGAAGAAGCCAAGCCGGAACCCGTTGTGCTAGCCAATAAGTCCGAACCATCTTCCTCCCAGGCCGCCGCGCCTGTCGCCCAGGCTCAGCCTGCCGCGAAGTCCGAACCCGTCAAAACCGCCGCGAAGCCCGAGCCCTGTCTCTTATACACATCT
>NZ_QWFB01000023.1:0-3430 GCF_003576205.1 Achromobacter sp. K91
TTGTCTCGTGGGCTCGGAGATGTGTATAAGAGACAGGAGGGCGGCCGATCCCGCGGCCACCATTTCGCCGGCGGTGCTGAGGTCACGCCCGGCTTGGACCGTGACGCCCTTGCCCTGCGTCTTGCTGGCCGCGCCCAGCAGCAGATCGCTGCCGGCGTTCACGGACAAGCCGCCGCCGTAGGCCAGCGCGCTGCCGTCCACGCGCAACTCGCGTGTTGCGTCGATTGCGATGCCGCCATCACTCAGGGCAGCGCCCGCGAGGCTGGCGTCCTGGCCCGCGCTCAGCGTCATGTTCTTGGACGATTGCAGTTGCGCGGCCTGTCCCGTGCGCAGGTCCTTGCCTGCCCGCAGCGACAAGGCGTCGCCGGACAGCAGCTTGCCGTCCACCGTAGCGCCGTCCACCGATACGAAAGTCAACGCGCCCTGGCCGGCCAGTTCGCCCGCGACCGACAACGCGTCGCCGCTCTCGCCGCGCAGCGCGCCGCCCGCCAGCGCCTTGCCGGCGCTGCCCACCGTCAGGTCGCCGCCGGCGAGCAGCTCGATTGCGCCCGATACCGCGGAAGTCGTACCGTCCAAGCGCAGCGCACCGGCTGCCTCGATGCGGTTGCCCAAGTTGCTGCGCACAGCACCCGCCAGCATCGCATCCTGCCCTGCCTTGAGTCGCGCCTTGCCTTCCGCATCCAGTTGCGCGGCTTGGGCGATGGCCAGATTGCGCCCGCCATCCAGCTTCAGGTCGCCTGCGGCCACGGTCTTGCCGCCGAGGCTGGCATCGCGGCCTGCGACCAGTGCGATATCGCCGCGCGAAGCCATGGTCCCCTCTGCCAGCAGATCGCCGCCGGCGCGCGCGGCTACGCCCTCGCCCTGCGTGCGGCTGGCGTCGCCCAAGCGCAGATCATTGCCAGCGTCCATCGACAGTTGACCGCCGTAGGCCAATGCCGCACCATCCACGCGCAGATCGCGCGCGGCGTCCAACGTCAGACTCTTGTTGGCTTCCGCCTCGCCTGCCAGGACCAGATCCTGGCCCGCGCGCAACTGCATGGCGTCTTCCGATTGCAAGCGTGCATCCGCGCCTGCCACCAACCGGCCCAGCGTTTCCAGCAGCAGCGGACCGCCGGCCAGCAGCTTGCCATTGACCGTCGCGTCGCCGGCGGCCTGAGCCGTCAAGCCGGACAGCGAGGACACCGTGCCCGCCACGTTCAGCGCGCCCTTCGCGACCATGGACAAGGGACCGCCGGATTGGGCGCTGCCGCCCACCGTCATGTCGCCGTCCGAGGCCAGGGTCAATGCGCCCTGCGCTGCACCCGCCGTGCCGTTGACGCCCAGCGCGCCCCCAGCACGCAGTTCCGTGCCCTGGTTGCTGAGCACGCCGCCCGACAACGTCATGTCGCCGCCGGCTTGCAGGCTGGCCACGCCGGTCGCTTCCAGCTGGCCCGTGACTTGCGCCGTGTCTTGCGCACGCAGTGTTATGCCGCCGTCGGCGCTGAGCCTGGAACCGATGACCGCGTCCCGGCCCGCGGTGAGCGTCACGGAGCCCGGCGCCACCATCTCGCCGCCAGCGCCCAAGTCGCGCCCAGCCAGAGCGCTGATGCCTTTGCCCTGGGTCTTGCTGATGTCGCCCAGCCACAGATCGCGACCGGCGCTCATCGACAAGCCGCCGCCGTAGGCCAGCGCGCTGCCGTCCACGCGCAGCTCGCGTGCTGCGTCGATCGCGATGCCGCCATCGCTCAAGGCAGCGCCTGCGAAGCTGGCGTCCTGGCCCGCGCTCAGCGTCATGCCCTTGGACGATTGCAACTGAGCCGTCTGTCCCGTGCGCAGGTCCTTGCCCGCACGCAACGACAAGGCGTCGCCAGACAGCAGCTTGCCGTCCACCGTTGCGCCGCCCACCGATACGAAAGTCAACGCGCCCTGGCCGGCCAGTTCGCCATCCACGCGCAACGCACCGCCGCTTGTGCCGCTGAGCGCGCCGCCCGCGTATGCCTTGCCCTGCGCGCCCACGGACAGGTCGCCGCCCGCGAGCAAATCGATGGCGCCCGCGACCGAGGAGGTTTCTCCGTCCAGCCGCAGCTTGCCAGCGGCGTCGATGCGTATGCCCTGATTGGTGCGCACAGCGCCAGCCAGCGTGGCGTCCTGCCCAGCCTGGATTTGCGCCGAGCGTTCCGCCTCCAGCTGCGCGCCCTGCGCAATGGCCAGGTTGCGTCCTCCCGCCAGCGTCACATCGTTGGTGGCGACCGTCTTGCCGCCGAGCTGCGCATCGCGCCCCGCGGTCAACGCGATATCGCCGCGCGCGGCCATCGCGCCGTCCGACTGCAGGTCACCGCCCGCGCGCGCCGACACGCCCTCGCCCTGCGTGCGGCTGGCATTGGTCAAACGCAGATCCTGGCCCGCATCCATCGACAAGACGCCGCCATAAGCCAGCGCCGCGCCGTCCACGCGCAGGTCGCGGCCCGCGCCCAGTGTCAGGCCAGCATTGGTTTCCGCCACGCCGGCCAGAAGCATGCTCTGGCCAGCGCGCAGCTGCATGGCGCCGTCCGATTGCAGACGCGAGTCCGCGCCCGCCGCCATCTGGCCTATCGCTTCCAGCAGCAGCGGACCGCCGGCCAGCAGCTTGCCGTCGACCGCGGCATCGCGCGCGGCCTGGGCCGTCAATCCGGCCAGCGAGGAGACCGTACCCGCCACGTTCAGCGCGCCCTGCGTGCTCAACCTGACCGGGCCGCCTGCCTGCGCGCTGCCGCTGACCGACAGGTCGCCGCCGGAAGCCAGCGTCAGTTCACCCGCTGCCGCGCCCACCACGCCGCTGATGGCGAGCGGGCCCGCCGCGCGCATGTCCACGCCGTGATTGCCGCTCAGGCTACCTGCAAGCGAAATGCCTGCTCCGGACTGCAGCCGCGCGCGGCCCAGCGCTTCCACCTGTCCGGTGACGGCCGTGGCGCCTTGCGCGCTCAGGTCCAGATCGCCGCGCGCCAACACCCGGGCGTCCACCGCGGCTTCGCGTCCGGCCTTCAGTTCAGCTGCCGTCTCCGACACCAGTTCGCCATCGGCTCGCAGATCGCGCGCCGCATCGATTCCCACACGCTTGCCCTGCGCCTTGCTGGCCGCGCCCATGCGCAGATCGCCGCCGCTCTTCAGGTCCAGCGCACCTCCATAAGCCAGCGCGCTGCCGTCCAGGCGCAGGTCGCGCGTGGATTCGACCAGCATCGCGCCATCGGTCAGGGCCGCGCCGGCCAGCGTGACGCCTGAACCCGCGCGTATGGTCATGCCTCCTGCCGACTGCAGCTGCGCGCCGGCCTCCGACACCGCGTCCGCGCCCGCCTGCGCCTGCAACACGCCGGACGCATAAACCTGGCGCGACAACAGCATGTCGCGTCCCGCCTGCAGCGTGACGCCTTCCTTCGCGGAAACCACGCCACCCGCCGTGGAACGCCCGCCGCGG
>NZ_QWFB01000071.1:0-3366 GCF_003576205.1 Achromobacter sp. K91
CTGCGACAGCAACTGCGCTTCCACTTCGCCCAGTTCGATGCGCAATCCCCGGATCTTGACTTGATGATCGATCCGTCCCAGGTACTCCAGCTGGCCCTCGGCGTTCCAGCGCACCAGATCGCCAGTGCGGTAAAGCCGGCCGCCAGCCTCGCCGAACGGGTCCGCCACGAAGCGTTCAGCACTCAACCCGCTGCTGCCCAGATAGCCTCGAGCCAAGCCGACTCCGCCCAAGTACAACTCGGCCGTCACGCCAGCCGGGGCTAGGCCCAAGCCGTCGTCAAGCACATAGGTCTGGATGCCGCTGATCGGCTGCCCGATAGGCACGTGGCCGCGTCCGTCATCGCGGCAAGCCCAGTGAGTGACATCAATGGCAGCTTCGGTCGGACCATAGAGGTTATAAAGCGCAGCTTGCGGCAAACGCTTGAATACGCCATTCTGCGCTTCAACTGGTAGCGCCTCGCCGCTGCAAATAATGCGTGTAAGGCTGGCGCAGGCCTCAATGCCTTCATGCGCCAGGAACGCTTGCAGCATCGACGGCACGAAGTGCAGCGTGCTGACGTTGTGCTGGAGGATCAGTTCGACCAGGCGCGCCGGATCGCGATGATCGCCTGGCTTGGCGACCACCAGCCGCGCGCCCGTCATCAGCGGCCAGAAGAACTCCCACACCGACACATCAAAGCTGAAGGGTGTCTTCTGCAAGACCGTGTCCGATGCAGACAACCCATACGCCTGCTGCATCCAGTGCAACCGGTTCAGGAGTGAGCCGTGCCGGTTCGCGGCGCCTTTTGGACGTCCCGTGGATCCCGACGTATAGATCACATACGCGAGGTTCTCTCCATGCACATCGATCCGCGGATCATGTGCGGGCTCGTCTCCCACGTCCAGCCCGTCCAGATCCAGAATTTCCAACCCCTCAAACGCCGGCAACAGATCCCTTACCGCACGCTGCGTCAGCAGCAGCCTGATTCCACTGTCGTCCACCATGTAGGCCAGCCGCTCCGTCGGGTACTCTGGATCTAGCGGCACATAGGCACCGCCCGCCTTCAGGATCGCCAGCAGTCCCACCACCATCTCGATGGAACGCTCCACCGCGATTCCAACCTTCACCTCCAGCCCTACCCCCACTTTGATCAGACGATGCGCCAGGCGGTTAGCCCGCGCATTGAGCTCCACATAACTGAGCGACTCGTCGCCGAACACCAGGGCCGCCGCCGCCGGATGCTCCTGCACCCGCTGCTCGATCAGCCGATGCACCAATTCCGTCTCAGGGTAACGACACTCGTTCACCCCCCAGGCCCGAATCTGTTGCTGCTCCGCTTCCGCCAACAACTCCACATCACCCACCGCTTGTTCGGGCCGCTGCGCCAGAGCCTGCAACACCGCCACGTAATGCTGTGCCATACGCCCTATCGTTGACGCCTCGAACAACTCCTTCGCGTAGCTAAAACTCACCCGCACCAGACCTTCGGCATCTTCGTCCAAATCCACAGTCAACTCGAACTGTGCGCCTTGTTCGCCCAGGGCATACTCCTCCAACGTAACCCCCGGCAATTGTTGCAGCGTCCGAGGGCCCGTGCGCTGATGATTGACCAGCACCTGAAACAACGGATTGATGCCCGGATTGCGCTGCGGTTGCAACGCTTCGACCAGTTGTTCGAAGGGAAGGTCCTGGTGGGTCTGCGCCCCGAGCGCCGCCTCCTTGGCCTGTTTGAGCACATCTCCCAGGCTCTGACGTCCGTGAATCAAATTGCGCAAAATCTGCGTATTGACAAAAAGGCCCACCACGCCTTCGGTCTCTTCCCGATGGCGATTTGCAATAGGCACCCCAACCCGAATATCCTCCTGGCCGCTGTAGCGATAGAGCATTATTTGAACCCCCGCCAGCAGCGCCATGAACAACGTCGCTCCTTCAGCCTGCGCCCGTCTACGCAGCCCATGCGTCAGTTCGCTTGTCAGCACGACGCGATGGCGCCCCGCGCCATAGACTCCGTCTGTCCGGCGGGGATGATCAGTGGGCAATTGCAACACCGGATTCGCGTCGCCCAGCTGCGCCTTCCAATACGCCAACTGCCGATCATTCTCGCCAGCCTCCAGCCAGTTTCGTTGCCAGACCGCGTAGTCTGCGTACTGAATCGGCAAGGTCGCCTGTCTTGAATCCTGACCTAGCACCTGAGAGCAATACTGCGCCACGAACTCGTCGACAATGATCTGCATCGACCATCCATCCGAGACGATGTGATGCATTACCACCACCAATACATGTTCGTCCGTCGCTTCCTTGATCAAGCCCACTCGCAACAACGGCCCCGTCCTCAGATCAAACGGGGTCTGGTGTAGACCGGCCGCGCCGTCTCTCAACTTACTCCCGCGCTCCTCGGCAGCCAACGCGCTCAGATCAAGCTCTTCTATCCGCACGTGGCCATCCGCCTGGACTACCTGCTCGACCCGTCCGTCCTCCCTCGCCCGAAAAACCGTGCGCAACGATTCGTGCCTCTCAACCAATGCGTCAAAGCTTGCCTTGAGCGCTTGCATGTCCAAGCAGCCCCTGAGCTTCAGCGCGCCACTGATGTGATACGCCGTGCCTAGTGGATCCAGCTGCCAGAGAAACCACTGGCGCGTCTGAGCATAGGAAGACGGGCAGCGGGAATGATCCAAGCTATTTCGGGTGACAATCGGGAAGTGTCCAACGTCCAAACCCTCCGACCTGATCTTTCGATAGATCGCCTTACGCTGATCAAGCCCAAGTCGGGCGAAACGCTCTGCGATACGATGACTCGCCAAACTATCCATTACGCGGTTTCCAGGTCGTCAATGAACGAATCAATTTCCGATAGCGACTGACTGCTCGCCGTTATGAGCCTCCCGGCTCCGACTAAGACGCTCATCTCCAGCAAGCTGGGGTTAGCAAAGAAATCTCGAATGGCCATGTCCTTCTGCATCCGAGACTGAACTCGAGCGACCACTTGCAGTGCTAGCAACGAATGCCCCCCCAACTCGAAGAAGTTGTCGTGGCGGCCCACGCGCTCGACGCCCAGGACTTCCGCCCAGATCGCCGCCAGCGCTTCTTCCACCTCGCCCAGCGGCGCCTCGTACTCTCGCGTACTTTCGAAACCGGGCTGCGGCAGCGCCTTGCGGTCCACCTTGCCATTGGCGTTGAGCGGCAAGCCCTCCAGCACCACGATCGCGCTGGGCACCATGTAGTCCGGCAACTGCCGGCCTAAACGTTCCCTCAGCGCGTCGGCCTCGACGATCCGGCCCGCCTGCATCGACACATAACCCACCAGCCGTGCTCCGCCCGGCCCGTCGCGCGCCACCACCACCGCCTCCCTGACTTCCGGCTGCGACAGCAACTGCGCTTCCACGTTC
>NZ_QWFB01000084.1:0-3358 GCF_003576205.1 Achromobacter sp. K91
TGCGGAATAAAAGCTTGACGATGACCTACTTTCACAGACGTCCGTCCACTATCATCGGCGCAAAGTCGTTTCACTGTCCTGTTCGGGATGGGAAGGAGTGGGACCAACTCGCTATGGTCGTCAAGCGTAACTGGTTGAGCGGCTGCGGTTAGGCAACTGCTCCAATCTTGGAAGAAACACAACGCGTGGTGATCAGAGTCGAACTCGATGATCACGCACGGTGGGGTGTAATTGGTGTTGGCTGGCTGCTGACGGTGCAGCCAGATTTTGTATTGAACGACACTTGGAACGCTACATCACCAGGTCATAACCATCAGTGTTATAGGATCAAGCCTCACGGGCAATTAGTATCGGTTAGCTTAACGCATTACTGCGCTTCCACACCCGACCTATCAACGTCCTGGTCTCGAACGACCCTTCAGGGGGATCAAGTCCCCGGGATACCTTATCTTCAGACGAGTTTCCCGCTTAGATGCCTTCAGCGGTTATCTCTTCCGTACTTAGCTACCCGGCAATGCCATTGGCATGACAACCGGTACACCAGAGGTACGTCCACTCCGGTCCTCTCGTACTAGGAGCAGGCTCCGTCAAGTATCCAACGCCCACGGCAGATAGGGACCAAACTGTCTCACGACGTTTTAAACCCAGCTCACGTACCTCTTTAAATGGCGAACAGCCATACCCTTGGGACCGGCTACAGCCCCAGGATGAGATGAGCCGACATCGAGGTGCCAAACACCGCCGTCGATATGAACTCTTGGGCGGTATCAGCCTGTTATCCCCAGAGTACCTTTTATCCGTTGAGCGATGGCCCTTCCATTCAGAACCACCGGATCACTATGTCCTGCTTTCGCACCTGTTCGACTTGTCAGTCTCACAGTCAAGCACGCTTATGCCATTGCACTATCAGCACGATTTCCGACCGTACCTAGCGTACCTTCGAACTCCTCCGTTACACTTTGGGAGGAGACCGCCCCAGTCAAACTGCCCACCATGCACTGTCCCCGATCCGGATAACGGACCAAGGTTAGAACCGCAAACAAACCAGGGTGGTATTTCAAGGATGGCTCCACGTGATCTAGCGACCACGCTTCAAAGCCTCCCACCTATCCTACACAGGCCGGTTCACAGATCAATGCAAAGCTACAGTAAAGGTTCATGGGGTCTTTCCGTCTAGCCGCGGGTAGATTGCATCATCACAAACACTTCAACTTCGCTGAGTCTCAGGAGGAGACAGTGTGGCCATCGTTACGCCATTCGTGCAGGTCGGAACTTACCCGACAAGGAATTTCGCTACCTTAGGACCGTTATAGTTACGGCCGCCGTTTACCGGGGCTTCGATCAAGAGCTTGCACCCCATCACTTAACCTTCCGGCACCGGGCAGGCGTCACACCCTATACGTCGACTTTCGTCTTTGCAGAGTGCTGTGTTTTTAATAAACAGTCGCAGCCACCGATTCTCTGCGACCCCATCATGCTAAGCGCGCAGGCGCTTCACACTACCGGGGTATACCTTCTCCCGAAGTTACGGTATCAATTTGCCGAGTTCCTTCTCCTGAGTTCTCTCAAGCGCCTTGGAATATTCATCCCGTCCACCTGTGTCGGTTTGCGGTACGGTCTCGTACAGCTGAAGCTTAGAGGCTTTTCTTGGAACCACTTCCAATCACTTCGCAAGCAATGCTCGCTCGTGCCACACCCTTGATTTACGCGCCCGGATTTGCCTAAGCGCCATCTTCGATGCAGCAACAGGGACATCCAACACCCTGATGATCTTCCGCGATCCGTCCCCCCATCGCACTGTACGACGGTGCTGGAATATTAACCAGCTTCCCATCAGCTACGCATCTCTGCCTCGCCTTAGGGGCCGACTCACCCTGCGCCGATGAACGTTGCGCAGGAAACCTTGGACTTACGGCGAGGGGGCTTTTCACCCCCTTTATCGCTACTCATGTCAGCATTCGCACTTCTGATACCTCCAGCAGCCTTTACAAGCCACCTTCGCAGGCTTACAGAACGCTCTCCTACCGCGTGCACAAAGTGCACACCCGCAGCTTCGGTTTATCGCTTAGCCCCGTTACATCTTCCGCGCAGGACGACTCGATCAGTGAGCTATTACGCTTTCTTTAAAGGATGGCTGCTTCTAAGCCAACCTCCTGACTGTCTATGCCTTCCCACTTCGTTTCCCACTTAGCGATAATTTGGGACCTTAGCTGGCGGTCTGGGTTGTTTCCCTCTTGAGTCCGGACGTTAGCACCCGGTGCTCTGTCTCCCAAGCTGTACTTGCGGGTATTCGGAGTTTGCCATAGTTTGGTAAGTCGCCATGACCCCCTAGCTATAACAGTGCTCTACCCCCCGCAGTAATACTTGAGGCACTACCTAAATAGTTTTCGGAGAGAACCAGCTATTTCCAGATTTGTTTAGCCTTTCACCCCTATCCACAGCTCATCCCCTAATTTTTCAACATTAGTGGGTTCGGTCCTCCAGCACGTGTTACCGTGCCTTCAACCTGGCCATGGATAGATCATCTGGTTTCGGGTCTACACCCAGCGACTGAATCGCCCTATTCGGACTCGCTTTCGCTACGGCTTCCCTATTCGGTTAACCTTGCCACTGAATGTAAGTCGCTGACCCATTATACAAAAGGTACGCAGTCACCCCACAAGGAGGCTCCTACTGTTTGTATGCATACGGTTTCAGGATCTATTTCACTCCCCTTCCGGGGTTCTTTTCGCCTTTCCCTCACGGTACTGGTTCACTATCGGTCGATCACGAGTATTTAGCCTTGGAGGATGGTCCCCCCATCTTCAAACAGGATTTCACGTGTCCCGCCCTACTTTTCTTACGCTTAGTTCCACACACAAGATTTCGCCTACAGGGCTATCACCTGCTACGGCCGGACTTTCCATTCCGTTCGACTATCTTGCGTGCTAAAACGTAAAGGCTCTTCCGATTTCGCTCGCCACTACTTTCGGAATCTCGGTTGATTTCTTTTCCTCGAGCTACTGAGATGTTTCAGTTCACCCGGTTCGCTTCCACTGGCCTATGTATTCAGCCAGGGATACTCCTTACGGAGTGGGTTTCCCCATTCGGACATCTACGGATCAAAGCTTGTTTGCCAGCTCCCCGTAGCTTTTCGCAGGCTACTACGTCCTTCATCGCCTGTGATCGCCAAGGCATCCACCATATGCACTTAGTCGCTTGATCCTATAACGCTGTAGGCTATAGGACCTGAGTATTAGCGTTTGTGCCGTTCATAAGTTTCAAAGCAGTCTGAGGTTATTCACCCCAGTCTTGAGAACTTGGAACAAAATTAATGCAATCACAACCCGTACCCATCTTCATCAGCAAGCTGATTACT
>NZ_QWFB01000067.1:0-2708 GCF_003576205.1 Achromobacter sp. K91
GGATATGGCGGCAGCGCCTGCTGCGCGCGCTGCACCGCCAGTTCCGCACAAGCGGACCGGCGGATGCCCGCCAGCGCTACGAGGCGTACTGCGCCCGGCGCGGCAAGGCGCTGCGCGACCACGCCGTATTTGAAGCCCTGCATGCCGCCCAGGCAGCGCATGGCGCAGACCACCAGCCCTGGACGCAATGGGCCGCCGGCCTGCGCGATCCGGACTCGCCGGAAGTCGAACGATATGCGCGGCAGCATCCGGTCGAGGTCGACTTCCATCGCTACGCCCAATGGCTGGCCGCCGAAAGCCTGGACCACGCGCAGAAGGCGGCGCGACGCGCCGGCATGCGCGTGGGGCTGATCGCCGACCTGGCCGTGGGCGACAGTCCGGACGGCAGCCACGCCTGGAGCCGCCAGACCGACCTGATGCCCGGCCTGTCCATAGGCGCGCCGCCCGACATCCACAATCCGCAAGGACAGAACTGGAACCTGGCCGCGTTCTCGCCGCGCGCAATGCATGCCCAGGGCTACGCGGCCTACATCGACATGTTGCGCGCCGCGCTGGCTCACGCCGGCGGCCTGCGCATCGATCACATCCTGGGCATGGCGCGGCTGTGGCTGGTGCCCGATGGACTGACGGCCGATGCGGGCGCCTATCTGCGCTATCCACTGCGCGAACTGCTGGCGCTCACGGCGCTGGAAGCCTGGCGCCATCGCGCGCTTGCCATCGGCGAAAACCTGGGCACGGTGCCTGAAGGTTTCAACCGCGAGCTGGCGGATCACGGCATCCTGGGCATGAATGTGCTGTGGTTCATGCGCCAGGAACCTGACGCGCCGCCATCTGCGCCGTCCACGCCGGCGCCCTTTCTTGCAGCCGGCGACTGGCCCGGCCAGGCCGTGGCCATGACCTCGACCCACGACCTGCCGACCTTGCGCGGCTGGTGGGCCGAGCGCGACATCGACCTGCGCGCCGAACTGGACTTGCTGGGCGGCGGCGACGATGAAGCCACGCTGCGGCGCAACCGCCGCATGGACCGCAGCTTGCTCGCGCAAGCCCTGGGCTGCGCCGCCGAGCCCGCGCGCGCGCCCCTGGAGGACATGCTGCGCTTCGTGTCCTCCAGCCCTTGTCCCCTGCTGTTGGTGCCCATGGAAGACCTGGCGGGCGAACTGGAACAGCCCAACCTGCCCGGCACAGTGGACCAGCATCCCAACTGGCGTCAACGCCTGGCCGCAAGCAGCGCGGCGTGCTTCGCCGCCCCTGCCGTGCAGGCCCGGCTGCAAGCCCTGCGCACCGGACGGGGCCGGCCATGACCATGCCGCGCGCCACGGCCCGCCTGCAATTGCATGCCGGCTATACCTTTGAGGACGCTCGAGCCTGCGTGGACTACTACGCGGACCTGGGGGTCAGCCACCTCTACCTGTCGCCCATCACCTGCGCCCGCCCCGGGTCCACGCATGGCTATGACGTCATCGACCATGGCGCGGTCAATCCGGAGCTGGGTGGGGAATCCGCGCTGAGGGATCTGGCCCGGGCGGCCCGTCGGCGCGGGCTGGGTCTCATCGCGGACATCGTGCCCAATCACATGGCGGCCCACCCCGCCAATGCCTGGTGGCGCGATGTGCTCGAACACGGCGCCGCAAGCGCGCATGCGCGCTGCTTCGACATCGACTGGGACGCGCCTGATCCCGCCCTGCGCGGCAAGGTCCTGCTGCCCATCCTGCCCGACTCCTACGGTGTGTCGCTGGCTCAAGGCGCAATGGCGCTGCGCTATGACGCCGATGCCGGACGCATCGAACTGGAGGTCTCCGGGCAGCGCTATCCCCTGGCCCCGGAGTCGCTTGCGCGCGGGCAGGATCCGCAGGCCCTGCTGCGCCGCTGCGACCCGGCGCGCGCAGCCGGCCGCGAGCGCCTGCACCGGCTGCTGGAGAGCCAGCATTACCGGCTGGCCTGGTGGCGTTGCGCTGCCGATCAGATCAACTGGCGGCGCTTCTTCGAGATCAGCGAGCTCGTGGGCGTACGGGTCGAGGACGAAGCCGTTTTCAATGCCGTGCATGCGCTGCCGCTGCGCCTGTATGCGGAAGGCTTGCTCGACGGACTGCGCATCGACCACATCGACGGGCTGGCCGCGCCGGGCGCCTATCTGCGCAGGCTGAATCGACGCCTGGCCGAAGCCGGAGCCCGCCGTCCACCTTCTTGCGCCCAATCGCAAGCCTACCTGGTGGCGGAGAAGATCCTGGCGCCGGACGAAGCGCCCGATGCGCGCTGGCAGCTGCATGGCACCACCGGCTATGACTTCATGGATCAGGTCGGCGCATTGCTGCACGACCCGCGGGCCGAGGCGCCGCTGCGGGCGTTCTGGCAGATGCTCACGGGCGATCTGCGCACGCCGCCGCGGCAGCTGGAAGCGGCGCGCACCCGCATGCTGCAGCGGCACTTTCCCGCGGAACGCCTGGCGCTGGTCCGCTGCCTGGAACGTTTGGCGCGGCAGGACCGCCGGACCCGCGACTGGTCCGCGCCGGCCATGGACCGCGTGTTGTCCGCGTGGCTGGCGGCCTTTCCGGTGTACCGGACCTACGCGGAGGACGGCGGCCGCAGCGATGCGGACCGCCATCACTGCGAGGCGGCCGGGCAACGCGCCGCCGCCCTGCTGCACGCGTTGCCCGGCCCAGCGGACGCTGCCTTGTTGGCGCAGATGGACCTGTCTCTTATACACATCT
>NZ_QWFB01000028.1:0-2238 GCF_003576205.1 Achromobacter sp. K91
GCGTGTCGGGCGTGCGGCTGGCCGGGTCTACCCGGCAGAACACGCCGCCCTGGTTGATGCCCACCGCCAGTGGCCCGCCACGGAACAGCAGCCATTCCAGCCCCATGCGGGCGCGGCCCGTCAGGCTGCGCAACTGGTCGTTGGTGGTGATGGGGCGGGTGGTCTCGTAGATCAGGCGGATCTGCAGATGGTCCTGCAGGTTTTCGCCCACGCCCGGCAGGTCGCGCACCACGCCGATGCCGAACTGGCGCAGCAGGGCAGCGGGCCCGACGCCGGACAGCTGCAGCAGCTGCGGCGATTGCAGGGCGCCGGCGCACAGCACCACTTCGCGGCGGGCGCGCACGGTATGCACCTGGCCGTCGCGCCGGTAGCGCACGCCGCAGGCGCGCTTGCCTTCGAACAGTACGGCCATGGCGTGTGCGTCGGTTTCCACGCGCAGGTTGCTGCGGTCCTGCGCGGGACGCAGGTAGGCCACGGCGGTTGAGCAACGCCGGCCGTTGCGTGTGGTGAGCTGGTAGTAGCCCACGCCTTCCTGGTCGCCGGTATTGAAGTCCTGCACATGCGGCAGGCCCAGCTTTTGCGCGGCGCCTATCAACGCTTCCACCAGCGGATGCGCCGTCTTGATCGAGGTGGCGTTGAGCATGCCCTCGGTGCCGCGCGTGGGGCCGGGGCCGAGGTCATTGTTCTCGAGCTTGCGGAAGTAGGGCAGGCATTCGTCCCAGCTCCAGCCGGGATTGCCGGCGGCGGCCCAGGCGTCGTAGTCCTGCCGCTGGCCGCGGATGTAGATCAGGCCGTTGATGGAGCTCGAGCCGCCCAGCGTGCGCCCGCGCGGCCAATAGATGCGCCGGTCCAGCATGCCGGGGTCGGGGTCGGTGTAGTAGCCCCAGTTCAAGACCTTGTGGAACATCGTCTTGCCGTAGCCGATGGGGATGTGTATCCACGGGTTGCTGTCCTTGGGGCCGGCTTCCAGCAGGCAGACGCTGTGCGCGCCGCTGGCGCTCAGCCGGTTGGCCATCACGCATCCGGCCGAGCCGGCGCCAACCACGATGTAATCCACGGTATCGGACATGTCCGCAAGCTCTCCCTGCAGCAGGGCGCGGCGCCAAGCCTACGGCGCGTTAACCCTGCTTGTCGTTGTGGGGCGCACTTATATACTGGATCGATGCCGGCGCCTGAGCGCTGCGGCATTTGAGGCGATTCTAGGAAGCGCGCGCGCAGAGCAAAGCACAACAGGCGCGGGGGCGGAAAAGTGGAACAGAATATGCAGATTCAGTTTCAAAATCGCGGTGCAGCATCGGCGCAGCAGGCCGACGACGCCGCCACCCATCAAGAGGCCGCGCGTTCGCTGCGGGCGCTGGTGGTGCTGGATCACCTGGCGCGCGCCCAGCATCCACCCACGCTGGCGCAACTGGCGCAACGGCTGGACATGCCCAAGACCACCTTGATGCGCCTGCTGGCGGCCATGCAGCGTGCCGGCTTCGTGGCCGCCACGCCCACCGAGAACGGCTTCGTGCCGGGACCGCAGGCAGCGACCCTGGCCCTGGCAACTCTTCGCGCCTCGGCCTTCACGCGCGCCTGCCGCGCCGTGCTCGCCCAACTGGTCGGCACCCTGGGCGAAACCTGCAACCTGACCGCACCCGACGGCGATCGCGTGATCTACATGGAACGCGTGGAAACGGAGGAACCGCTGCGCCTGTTCTTCGCGGTGGGCAGCCACGTGCCCATGCACTGCACCGCCAGCGGCAAGTTGTTCCTGGCGTCCATGAATCGGCTGGAGCGCGGGCGGGTGCTGGCGCGCCTGCCGCTCACGCGCAACACGCCGCGCACGCTGACAGACCCGGCCAGGCTGGAAGAAGAACTCGAACGGCTGGCTGCGCGCGGCATTGGCATCGACAACGAGGAATTCGTGCGCGGCATGAGCGCCGTGGCAGTGCCGGTGCGCGACGCGGACGATCGCGTGGTGGCGGCCGTGGCCTGCCATGCGCCGACGGCGCGCGTCATGCTGGACGAGCTGCTGCGCGCGGTGCCGGTGCTGGAGCGCGCCGCGCGGGCCATGCACGACGTGCTGGCGCAGCACCGAAATGGCGCGACGTAGCGGCCCGGCCTGCGGGTTTTCAATCGGGCGTGAACAGGTCTGGCGGCAGGCGCGCCACGGCCTCGTAGGTCAGGCGGATGTGGGCGGCCAGCAATTCACAGGCGCGGTCCGCATCGCGCGCCAGCGTGGCGTCCAGGATGCCT
>NZ_QWFB01000085.1:0-2167 GCF_003576205.1 Achromobacter sp. K91
CGATTGCCGTCCTCCCCGACCAGGCCGGCGTGGTCACGCAGGGACGCGGGGTTGTTCTTGACCATGCCGTAGAGATTGAGCCCATCCACGGTGCCTGCCGGATCCGTATTGAGCCAGCGCCCGATCCAGGGCTGGTAATACCGGAAACCGTAGTAATACAGCCCCGTGGCATCGCGCTCCTTGCCCGAGTAGCGGATGGTTTTGTTGTCCACGTCGCTCTGCGTGGCGGCGGCCAGCACGGCCGTGCCGCCAAAGGGGAAGTACTCTTCCTGCGTGATGAGCTGGCCAGCGGTATCGAGCTCCATGGAGCAGGAGCCCAGGCGATCCTGGATGGCCAGGCGCAATTGCGGGTTGGCAATGCCGGCGGGAGCGCCCACGGTCCAGTGCAGCAGCCGGGCGCCATCGTCCAGCACCAGCACTTCCAGGGTCTTGGTGGCGCCCTGGCGGCGCAGCTCTAGCCCGGGCAGGTAGATCACGTCGTCCTGTTGTTGCGAGTACGCAGCGCCGACCTTGGCATAGCGCGTCTTGCGCACGCGCTGGCCGTCACCACCGTAGATGTAGTACTCGCGGTCGTTCTCGTCGGAGTTCTGGTCGTGGCGATACACGAAGGTGACGCTTTGCAGCTGGTTCAGGCCGTTCCAGGTCAAGGGCTGCAAGCTGTTGCCGTCCAGGCAGATGGCGTTGCCCGCGGCGTCGAAGTAGGTATCGACCGCGCCCGCATTCAGCGTGGGGATATTGGCGTTCGAGAGCGCCCGATTGCTGTTGGGCGCAACGACCACCTTGCGGTTGGCGCCGGCGCCATTGAGGTTGACCCCGGTCAGGTTGCCGCCCAGGTCATAGGTGTAGCTTCGCGTATAGGACTGAAGGTTGACCGGGTCCGGGGGGGACAGGATTCCCGCGGGGGTGCCGGTATCCGTGGGCGTGCCCGTCGCGTTCTGGCGGCCCGTGGCCTGGATCAGTTGGTAGAGCGCGTCATAGGTATAGGTTTTATCGGGGCTGATCGCCTGCCCCTTGAAATACTGGGGCTGCGATAGCGGGTCCTGCAGAACGGTGACATTGCCCACGGGGTCGTACGTGTACTGTTTGCTTTGCAGCGTGGCACGGTCGCTGTCGCGCGTGGTCTTGATCGTCAGCAGGCGCTGGGTCAACTGGGGCTCATAGGTGTGGGTCGTGGTCACGCCGGTGCCCGCCTGCTTGACCAGCAGCTGTCCGGCGGCGTTGTAGGTCTGGGTGCGCACCACGGATTGCGGACTTCCTCCTTTGAGGGTGACGGTGCTGCCAAATAGGCGGCCCGCCAGGTCATAGGTGCTATTGCGCTGGTGACCTGCCGCGTCGGTCTGAGCCAGGACTTGCCCCAGGGCGTTGTACTGCCAGGAGGTGGGGTAAGGCGTGGGGTCGAGCACGCCCGGCCAGTGAGTGGCCAGCCCCGCCGCGTTCCAGTCGATCTCGGCCTGCGGATCCTGCGCCAAGGTGCGTACTTCCTGCTGCACGGGCCCTTGCACCGTAAACCCCCTGGCGCCGTGGTCCAGCAGACCGGCCGTGTCGTAGTGCTGGACGACCTGGCCGCGCAGGTTCAGGTTGCGCGGGTCGGTGGTATCGGTTGCATCATAGGAGCCGCCAGGTGGCAACGCGTCGCCATAGGTCCAGCGCTCGCGCACGTAGGTTGGCCCCTTACCTTCCACCTGTTCGCTGCGGGTGAGCGGGCGCCCCTGGGCGTCGTAGGTAAACGTCTGGACCGTCCCGCGTGCATCGCGCTGCCAGATCGGATGCCCTGCAATGTCGTGAAAGGTCTGGGTAGTGCCGGCATCGGCGCTGACAGTCTGCAGCACCTGGCCCGAGAGCGCGGGAGTGTGCTGGAAATTGAGCGTGGGCGAGTTGCCGCCCTGGGCGAAGAAGCGCGCGTCCTGGCTGCTGCTCGGCTGGCCCAGGTCATTGAAGGTATTGCGCTCGATGCATTGCGTCGCCACGCCGCCCGCCACGTTGCGGTTGTAGCGCAGCGTGCGCACCGCTTGCCCGCGGTTGTCGCGCACGCGGATAGTGGGAGTGCCGGTGCAGACGGTGAGCAATGCCATGGGTTTCGATCAGACATTTAGCGATTCCGGATCACCCTACCAGAAGCTGGCGAGCCTGGTGAGTGGCGTGCGCCGCGAAACTTTTGAATTGCGCC